>CAYQYG010000601.1:1381-4404 GCA_964421485.1 uncultured Polyangiaceae bacterium
CTCCGTTCCCGCTCCCGTTCCCGTTCCCGTTCCCGTTCCCGTTCCCGTTCCCGTTTCCGTTTCCGTTTCCGTTTCCGTTTCCGCGCCCGCGCGCGTTATGGGGGAAGCGTGCGCGCCGCGTGCCTCGCCCTCGTCCTCGCCTTGTTCCCCGCCTGCGCCGGCGGCGGCGCGGCCGCGCCCTCGGGCCTCCGCCCCGAGCTCGCGGCCGCCGAGCCCCGCGGGGCGCTCGCGCTCTCCGACGCGCTCGAGGCGCTCATCGAGGCCGGCGTCGATACCGCCGACGATCGCGCGGCCGCGTACGAGCGCGTCCGCGCCCGCGAGGAGCCCACCGCCGCGTACGCCTTCGCGCGCGCCGCGATCACCGGCCGGCTCGCGCAGGCGCGCGGCCTCACCGCGGGGCTGCTCGTCGGCGAGGTCGAGCGCTGGGCCCTCCGGAGCCGTGAGCTCGACCCAGGCTTCCGCGACGGCGCCGCCGCGCGCATGCTCGGCAGCCTCTACGCGCTCGCCCCCGCCGCGCTGCTCGAGCACGGCGACTCGGAGCGCGGCGTGGAGCTGCTCGAGGGCCTCGCGGCCGCGCACCCCGAGGTGCCCGAGAACCACCTCCGCCTGGGCGAGGCGCTGCTCGCGCTCGGCGATCGCGACACCGCCGTGCCGCACCTCTGCCGCGCCGCCGCGGCCCGCGCCCGCCTGCGCCGCGACGAGGCCGCGCTGCTCGCCCGCCTGCTCCACGACGCCGGCGGCCCGACCTGCGCCGCCGGCCCCTGAGCCGGCGCCCGCCGCTCAGCGGCGGCGGCGCCGGCGGCGGAGCCACGCGCCGAGGATCGCGGCGAGCACGTGCAGCGCCACGATGACCGCGACGAAGATCCACTTGATCGCCACGGGGGCGGAGCCTACCACGCGGGTCACCCGCGCTCCCGGCGTGGGCCGCGCGGCGGCGCGGCGAGGCGGCGTGGTAATGTCGCCGGCGATGGCGGCGGCAGGGATCGGAGAGCGCGAGGCGATCTTCCAGAGGGGGCTCGAGGCGTACCGCGCGGGGCTGCACTACGAGGCGCACGAGCTCTGGGAGGAGCTCTGGGAGAGCGAGGAGGACGAGGAGCACCGGCGGTTCCTCCAGGCGCTGATCCAGGTCGCGAGCGCGATGCACAAGGTGCTCGGCGACGTGGCGCCGCGGGGCTCGCTGCGGCTGCTCGAGCGGGCGCTCGGGCGCATGGAGGGGCTGCCGGACGCGTACGGCGGGGTGGCGCTCGCGCGCTTCCGCGAGGCGACGGCCCGGTGCCTCGAGGCGCTGCGAGGGCTCTTCGAGGCGGGGCGGCGCGACCTGGATCCGGCGCTGATCCCGGCGCTCGAGGCGACGCCGGACGGGCTCCCGTGGCGGGCGCGCGCGAAGGAGCCGCGGCCGGACGCGGGGAGATACCTCCGGGCCGGGGTCGCGGCGTACAGGCGGCGCGAGTACTACGAGGCGCACGAGCTCTGGGAGGCGGTGTGGCGCGAGGAGGCGCACCCGGTGATGAACGCCTTCCTGCAGGGGCTCATCCTGGTGGCGGCGGCGATGCACAAGCTCGAGAAGATGGGGAGCGCGAGCGGGGCGGCGCGGCTGATGGAGAAGGCGCGCGCGCGGCTCGGCGAGGTGCCCGAGGGGACAGGCGGGATGGCGATCGGGAAGCTCTGCGACGACGTGGAGCGCGCGCGGGACGCGATCGAGCGGCTCGCCGCCGAGGGGAAGACCGAGCTCGAGGCCGCGCTCGTGCCCAGGATGGAACCGGTCGGCGGCGATCGGCCGTCATAGCCCACGATCGCCCCCACGCGGGGCGTACAGCGGGCGTCCTGGGCGGGACGCGAGCGATGCGGGCGGACGGGTGGAAATGCCCGACGAATCCGCGATCACAGCGCGCGCGGGGGGCGGTATGGTCAGGGCACGAGGCCGCGCTCGCGGGCCTCTCGTGGGGGCGGCGTGACGACGCGCAAGCAGATCCTGATCGTCGATGACGAGCCCGAGATCCGGGAAATGCTCGAGATCACGCTCGCGGATGAGGGGTACGACGTGATGTCGGCGGCGAACGGCGCGGCGGCGCTCGCGCTCCTGGAGTGCCACCGGCCGGATCTGATCCTGCTCGACATGCGGATGCCGGTGATGGACGGCTGGGGGTTCGCGCGCGAGTACGCGGCGCGGCCCGGGCCGCACGCGCCCATCGTGGTGATGACCGCGGCGGTGGACGCGTCGCGCTGGGCGCGCGAGGCGGGGGCGCGCGCGGCGCTCGCGAAGCCGTTCGATCTGAACCGGCTGCTCGACCAGATCGCGGCGCTCGCCGGCAGCTGAGGGGGCGATCCATCGCGCGCGCGGCCCTCGACCTTGGCGGCGGGCGGGACCGATCGCGTCACCGGGCAGCGCCGCCGGGCGGAGCGTCAGAAGGTCGTGATGGCGCGCGAGGACTTGATGCGCACCTCGCCCGCGGAGCCGACGACGTCGGCGCTCTGGCCCTCGAGCGTGGCCTTGCCGTCGGAGGCCTGCACCGCCGCCCCGGTCTTGCCGAGGAGGGACGCGCTCTGCTCCTCGGCCTGGAGCTGCACGGCCTTCTTCGCGAGCACGATGAAATCCTCTTCCTGCACGAGGTGGTACTCGGTGAGCTGGGTCGTCGACCAGACGACGCCGGCCTTGATCGCGATGCTGTTCTCCTCCCAGAACTCGGCGCGGCCCCTGGTGCGAGGGGGTGCGCCGCCGCTCCCCGCGAGGGAGATGGAGACGTGGTGGCCGGTCGCGAGCGTGATGCTCGAGGCCTCGAGGAGGATCGAAGCGCCCTCGAGCGTGATGCGGGCGCCGCAGCCGGTGTCGAGCACGATCTTCTTGTCCTCGATGACCTGCGAGGTCGGCTGCCGTCCGCGGGGCAGCTCCGCGCCGGTCTGGACCGCGCCTTCGGCCTCCGCGTCCTCGCCCCCGCGCGCCGGCGGGCCCTGGCGCGCCGGGCCGCCGCTCCGCTCCGCGTCCGCGCCCCAGCCGTAGACCTCGAGCCCCCGCACGCGACCCC
>CAYQYG010000602.1:0-4387 GCA_964421485.1 uncultured Polyangiaceae bacterium
CCCCCACCTGCCTGTACACTCTTTCCCTACACGACGCTCTTCCGATCTGGTCGCGACCACCGCGAGCGCCCCGGCTCGACCCTCGGCGGGCCGCGCCGCGGCGAGCTCCCGGTACAGCCCCGGGTCCGCGATCACCTCCGCCGCCGCGACGAGCAGCGGCCTCCCCGCCTCGCACGCGCGCGCGAGCCCCTCGCGCCGCGACCCCGCCTGGATCACCTCCACCGGGATCCGCATCCGCGGATCGCCGGTCACCCCCGGCCCGGTCCGCCCGTCCCCCGGCGCCACCACGAGCGCGATCCGCTCGACCCCTTCCTTCTGGAGCGTGAGCACCGCCCGGAGCGCGAGCGGCAGCCCCGCGACGGGCGTGAGCGGATCGAGCCCCGGCGCGTCCCCCTCCGGGGCGGGCGTCGCGAGCACGACGGCATCTGTGATCGGGAGCGGCACGAGGGGCGCCAAGGTCAAGAGAGCGCTAGCACAGCCCCGGCCGCGCGTCCCGTATCGCCACCATTCTCCAGGAGCGCTGGACGCCCCCGGGCTTTTTCGCTCCGCCGCCCGATCTCCGATTGAAAATCGTCGCCGTGTCGACCTACGGTTTGCGGTCCGTCTCCCTGAGCTCGCAGCGAATCACAAGGAGCATCGCGATGGGTGCCTGGTCGTGCTCGAAGGTCCTTGCCATGACCCTCCTCGCCGCGGCGGGCGCCGCCGGGTGCGCCGGCGACGTCTCGACGGACGGCGAGCAGGGCGCGGGCGACGCGCCGGCGCTGCGGCCCGAGGCGGCGCCGCTCCGGCGCGGCTGCGCGACGGTCGAGCCCTCGGAGCTCGCGAAGCAGCAGATCGAGCAGGCGATCCAGGCGACCGCCGCGCAGGGGTACGCCGCGTTCAGCGTCAGCGTGCCGGTCTACGTGCACGTCATCAACAACGGCTCGAGCCTCGCCAGCGGCAACATCCCCGACTCGCAGATCCAGGCGCAGATGAGCGTGCTCAGCGCCGCGTACGCCAATACGGGGATCGGCTTCACGCTCGCCGGCGTCACCCGGACGACCAACGCGTCCTGGTACACCATGAGCCCCGGCAGCGCCGCGGAGGCCCAGGCCAAGGCCTCGCTGCGGCAGGGTGGCAAAGGTGCGCTCAACCTGTACACGGCGAACCCGGGCCAAGGCCTGCTCGGCTGGGCGACGTTCCCCTGGGACTACAGCAGCAATCCCTCGCTCGACGGCGTCGTCATCCTCTACTCGTCGGTGCCCGGCGGGACCGCTTCTCCTTACAACGAGGGGGACACCGCGACGCACGAGGTCGGCCACTGGGCCGGCCTCTATCACACGTTCCAGGGCGGCTGCGCCACCCCCGGGGATTTCGTCGCAGACACGCCGATGGAGCAATCGGCGGCCTTCGGCTGCCCCGTCGGCCGGGACACCTGCCCCGCGAAGGCGGGCGTCGACCCGATCACCAATTTCATGGATTACACCGACGACTCCTGCATGAACAAGTTCAGCACGGGTCAAATCGCGCGCGTCCAGAGCGCGTGGACCACGTACCGGCTCTGATCCAGGCCGGCCCCCGTCCGCCGGCCGCCCCGCGCCGGCCGCCCCCCACGGCCTCTTCTGCCCGGCGCGGCGCATTTCGTGCGCCCGCGTGGTCGCACCTCGCGCCGCCGTCCCGCGGACGCGCCGCGCCGCGATTGACGCCCTCGCGGGGGTGTCATTCCGGTGGGGCCGATCTTCTCCAGCCCCATTGTGTGTTTTTTTTGATCGCTCGCGGCGTTTATGATTGCAATTCGCTCTCTTATTGAAGTACGTTGAGCCGTCCTCATCGCCAGCCACCTACCAAGGAGCATCCACATGCGGGTCCGGTCGTCCTCGTTGCTTCTCGCCGCCACCATCCTCGCCACCCTCGGGCTCGCCGGCTGCGCTGCCGATCCGACCCCCGAGGAGGTCACCGATGACAGCACGACGCCTGCCGCTGAGCCGGAGGCGGTCCTCCATCGCGGATGCGGGACGATCGAGCCGAGCGACGCGGAGAAGGCCGCGATCGAGCAGCACGTGCTCAACACCGTGAAGGTCGGCCAGGCAGTGACGGGCGGGACCATCCCGGTCTACTGGCACGTCATCAACAAGGGCAGCGGCATCTCGAACGGCGATATCCCGGACTCGCAGATCACCGCCTCGATCAACGTGCTCAACGCCGCGTACGGATCGTGGGGCTGGACGTTCAACCTGGTGAGCACCGATCGGACGACCAACGCGACGTGGTACACGATGGGTTACGGCACGTCCGCGGAGTCGCAGGCCAAGGCGGCGCTCCGTCAGGGCGGCAAGAACGCTCTGAATATCTACTCGGCGAACCTGGGCGGCGGCCTGCTCGGCTGGGCGACGTTCCCCTCGAGCTACAACAGCCAGCCGACGCAGGACGGCGTCGTGATCCTCTATTCGTCGGTGCCCGGCGGCACGGCGGCGCCCTACAACGAGGGCGACACCCTGACGCACGAGGCCGGCCACTGGATGGGCCTCTATCACACGTTCCAGGGCGGCTGCGCCAGGAACGCGACGAGCGGCGGCGACCTCGTCGCCGATACGCCGGCCGAGAAGTCGGCGGCGTACGGCTGCCCGGTCGGCCGCAACTCGTGCACGAACCTCGCGGGCAACGACCCGATCACCAACTTCATGGATTACACCGACGACAACTGCATGAACACGTTCTCCGCGGGCCAGGACGCCCGGATGGACGCGCAGTTCACGGCGTACCGCAACTGATCTCGCCTCCCCGCCCGGGGCCCGCCTGAACGGCGGGCCCACCGCGCGGCGCTCGCCGCGAACCCCTTCCAGCTCATCATTCATCGAATCCGGCGCGGGTGTCGCCGTCCGCGGGTGATGCCGTGTCCGGTGCCGGTGCCGGTGCCGGTGCCGTGTCCGGTGCCGGTGCCGTGTCCGTGTCCGTGTCCGTGTCCGTGTCCGGTGCCGTGTCCGTGTCCGTGTCCGGCGTCGGCGCGCGGCCGTCAGGGCCGGCTCGGCGGAGCCACGGCGCCGGGGCCGATGCGGCCCTCGGCCCAGAGGAGGGCGCCGGCGGCGAGCTCCAGCTGGCCGTGGAAGGTGGCGAAGCGGAGATAACCATTGCGGGCCGCGGCGAGATCGAAGGCGGCCCAGGCGGCGAGCGCGGCGGCGCCGGCGGCGGCGAGGGCGAGGGGGAGGACGCCGAAATCGGCGCGCAGCGCGCGCCACGTGCCGGCGAACGTGCGGGGGGCGGGGCGGGGGCGGTCGTCGTCGGGCACGAGGCGGAGCCAGATCGCGTAATGGAATGACTGGGCGAAGGCGTAGAGCAGGACCAGGCGGACGCCGAGCCACCGGGGGGCGAAGGGGGCCAGCGCGGCGACGTGCTGAGCAATGGAGTCGGCCGTGGCGGGGCCCTCCAGGCCGCCGGCCCAGCGGAGGAGCGGGCCGGCGGCGCCGGCGAGCAGCGCGGCGGCGCCGGCCGCGAAGAATGCGAGCGGGATCCAGTGCAGGCGGGTGCGGCGGGGGCGCCAGGCCCACCAGAGCGCGACGCCGACGAAGTTATGGAGGTGCGCGAACGCGATCTCGGCCCAGCCGGGGAACCGGAGCGCGAGCGCGAGGAGCGCGGCGACCGCGGCGAGGCCGGCCGCGCGGCGGCGGCCGCCGCCGCGGGCGATGAGCAATGCGCCGGCCGCGCCGGCGAGGCCCCAGGCGACCTTGACGGTGATCCCGCCGATGATCACCGGGACGCCGGCGGCGAGCCAGCAGAGCGCGCGGCGGTGGTGGCCCGGCCGCACCCAGAGATAGCGGATGTCGCCGATGATGTGCGGGACGCCGAGCACGATGGGGCCCAGCGCCAGCATCCAGAGCGGGATCAGCGCGGCGCCGGCCATGCCCGTGAGCGCGGCCGTGACGCCGAGGGCCGCGACGCGCGCCTCGCGGTGCGTGGCCCAGGGGCCGGCGAGCGAGCCGAGCAGCATCAGCGCGCGGCGTCGGACTGCGTCGGCCGGCGCGAGCAGCGTCTCGACCGAGAGGGCGGCGGGCATCGATGGAGAGGAGACGGATGCGGCGCGCCAGCGTCAAGCGCCGGCAGGGCCGGGGCCGATCCAGGGGCTTCGCCCCTACGCGCCTGCGGGGCGCTACTCGGAGGAAGGAGATTCGGTTCGGGGTGGACGGGCTCGACGCTCGGTTCGCTACGCCCCCGAGGCGCCGCACGTTCGGGGGCTCCGCGCGGCGAGCCGCGCTACGCCCCCGAGCCCCCGCGGGCCTGGAGGCGGCGCTCGATCGCGCGCCGCGAGAGGCGGGTCCGGCTGTCCTCGCCGCTCGCGGAGCTGTCCGAGCCGTCGCGCGCGGCGAGGCTCGCGGCGCCGGCGCGGCGGCGGAGCGAGGCGCGCGCGCGCGCG
>CAYQYG010000603.1:0-4385 GCA_964421485.1 uncultured Polyangiaceae bacterium
GGTATCGGGGGGTCAATCCCTGCAATCGACGTAGCGCTGGGTGACGCCGCCGGGGACGGGCTGGGTGAAGGCGCCCTGGATGATGGGGGGGTTCCACTTGGCGTCCTTGTACTGGAAGATCACGTCGTCCTCCGTGTGGGGGGCGCGCATGCGGATCGATTTCGGGATCTCGGCGTCGCAGGGGCCGCCAATGGGGGGGACGGAGGCGTCGATTCCTTCGGGGTCCTCGCGAGGGGGGGCGGTGCGGATGGGCTCGTGGTTCTTCAGCTCGGCATGATAAAGATCTATGCCGCGCTGGGTCACGCGGACGTCAGTGACACGAAGGCGCTGCTCGGACCAGGTCTTCTCAAAATCTTCGGGGCGGACCTCCAGGTGGATCTCCTGGGTGGCCTCGCGGGTGCTCGTTATCAGGAGGCGGTAGAAGCCGGCGTCGTCCCAGGCAATCGAGGCGGCGGAGGGAGCGTGGACAAGGACCGGGGCCTCGCCGCGAAGCAGGGAGACGAGGGCATGGCCGGGGACCGGGACCTGGGTGAGGCGGGCGAGATTGCAGGCGCTCGCAGGGCCATGCAAGAGCTGCTTCTCCTTGACGTCCAGCATCTGGAAGCGGTCGCCGTCGGAGGTGAGGGCGTATAGCGTGGCACCAAAGGGGCTCACGACGTCGAATCGGACCCGAGCAGGGTTGACGGCCAGGATGTAAACGTCACCCCGGATCCGGCCGCGAGGAGAGAAATGGTCGATCTTGGCGGTGCCCTGGACGCCGTTGACGCAGGCGTGGGTCGCCTTCATCCGGGCAAGGGCGTCGTCCGCAGTGGGGAACCGAGATCTCGGAGGCTGGACCGATGGGCAGCCGGTGAGGAGCACGGCCAGGGCCGCAGTGCAGCAAAGGATCGCCCGATCACGCATGGGCGCGAAAAGTCGCAAGGATCCATCAGGCCGTCAACCTGAAGAGGCCAGAAGCATGACGATGAGGGGGAAGATCCCGCCCCGGTCGAAGGACACGGGGCGGGTCAGGGGAGAGGGATCAGGAGGCGCGGAGCGCCTCGAGGAGGTCGACGTCGGGGATGGCGATGGGGAGGCGGGCGCGGAGGACGGCGACGTCGTTGTCCTCGCAGAGGCGGGCGACGGCAACGCCGTCGTAGAGGGCGATGGGGGCCGTGCCAGAGATCGCTGCCTCCTCGCGGGCGCCCGAGAGCATCTGGCCAGAGGTGAGGATCCAGCCGGCCGTCGCAGGGCCGTAGTGATGCAGCGAGCCGCGAAGCTCGGTGACGCGCTCGCGGCCAACCTCGCGGCCGTCGCGGCGGATCACCAGGGCCAGGCGGATGTCGTCGCCGCCAGGGGTGCGCAGGGCGCCGGAGAAATGGCTCTCGCCACCAGGCGCGCCGGCGCGGCGGACAGCACGGAGCTGGCCAATGCCGACGCGCTCCAGCGCGAGCACGCAGAGCTCGACGAAGGCATGGCCAGGGAGCTCGGCGAGCTTGCGGGTGAAGGCGCGGCGCGCCGCCTCGCGGTAGCGGTCGACCGCCGCAAGGGCGTCCTGCTCGAGGCGGGCAAGATCGCCCGAGAGCAGCCAGTCGGTCAGCGCGATGCGGCCGCCGGCGAAGCGGAAGCGGGGGCGCTGGCCAGCCGTGGCGCGACGCGCATTGTCGGCGCGGACAGCAGCAGCAACCTGCGACTGGACAAGCTGGGCGTCGCCGGCCAGGCGGCCGCGGCGCTGCGCTGTCTCCGCGATCTGACGGAGCGAGACAGCTCCGGCATTGCGATCGAAGGTGGAGAGGATCACCGCCACGGCGTCAGCAAGGTCGCGGCCGGCAAGGTCGTCGAGCGCATGGCCGTCACCGCCCGTGAGCTCGATTACCTGCGGGCCACGGTACGCGGCCTCGGCGCCAAAGGCGTCGCCACGAGGCAGGCCGTCGCGGTCGCGGGCGTCACGGTCGCGGGCGTCACGGTCGCGGGCGTCACGGTCGCGGGCGTCACGGTCGCGGCCGTTGTCGCGCCTCGCCTCGAAGGCAGGGGTCGCGATGTACGAGGGGAGGCCGCCGCTCGCAGGAGGCGCAGCGACGACGTCGGTGGTGTTGCGGCCGCGGCGACGGCGGCGGCGGCGGCGGCGGCCCTCGCCGCCAGGCTCCGCCGCGCCGGCCTGAGCACGGTCGTCGCCGCCGAGGATCGGCTGGTCGTCATCCTCCTCCTCGTCGAAGAGCTCGGCCGCGCCGGCAACCGCCTCGGCACGCATGGCCTCGTCAGGGCCCGGCGGCTCGGCGTCCTCGTCCTCGTCCTCGTCCTCTTCGGCGTACGCAGTGGGCCTGGAAGGGGCAGGCGAGGGCACCCTCGGCGCAGCACGCGGCGCGAGGTCCTCCGCAGCCCTGACCGGCGCCGCAGCAGCCTCGATCTCGGCCTCGACGCTGGTCTCCTCCGAAAGCTCCTCGCCAGCCTCGTCCTCCGCAGGCGCTGCCACGAGGACCTCGTCGGACTCCTCCTCGACCTCGGCCGCCGGCTCCTCGACGTCAGCTGCCTCCTCCTCCTCGACAGCAGCCGCCTCGGCCTCAGGCGCAGCCTGCTCGTCAGCACCACGCCCGCGGGCCGGCTCCTGCCTGCCACCACGCCTGCCCTTGCGAGCATCGCCGCCCTTGATCGTCTTCTCGTCCCACTCGCGGAGGGCAAAGACGCCGGGCTTCACACGCACGAGCGGGTTGTCCGGGGTGTCCTTCTTCAGCGTCGCCGCAAGCCGGGCACCCATCGTGACCTCGGGGCTCTTGCCGACATGGCTGAGGAGGTTCTTCTCAATCGCGATATCAGTGATCTCTTTGTAATGAAGCGGTCTGCCAACGAGGCGTAGCACCTCGGCGGCTGCATCCGTGAACGTCATCTCTGTTCGCCCTTCAGGCGCCCGCCGAGCGAGCACCTCGTCGTCCCCGGCGCGGCCGCCCCGTCCTTGCTGGCCACGAGGCGCGCGGGTCACCCCGCCGCGGCCGGGAAGCGCACATTCGCTCCCACTCGGCCACGACGCGCGGAACGGCCTGCTCCTAACACGCCCCCCCCCCCCCGTCAACGGGGGGCAGGGGGGGGCAGGGGGGGCAGGGCCCCCCGCCCATGAGGGGGCTTCGCCCCCTACGCGCCCCTCGGGGGGCGCTACCCCGGAGAGGGAGAGGGGGCGCCACCCCGGAGAGGGAGAGGGGGCGCTACCCCGGAGAGGGACTGCGGCGGCCGGGTCTAGGGGCGGGTGGTGGCAGGGTTCGGGAGCGCGCCCTGGAGCCAGCGGAAGTTGTCCAGGATCGAGGCGGAGTCGAAGATGGGATCGGACGAGTCCCAGACGATGAACTGGATCACGATGGTCTCGCCCGGCAGGATCGGCGAGGCGGTGGAGAGCCAGCCGCTCGAGCCGCCGACAGAGCTCGGCGGGCCGCAGGGGGCGTCGAAGTCGCCGTAGCCGGTGCCGTTGAGCTCGGCGCTGCCGCCCGAGCAGAAGTTGAAGCCCGGGGTGCCAGCACAGCCGGTGGGGCCCGCGACGCAACGGTCGAAGAAGTTCAGGTTCACCGATCCGGGGGTGCCCTGGCTGTCGAAGATGACGTTCTTGTTGTTGGCGATGCCGCCGGCGCCGGTCTCCAGCAGGGCGACCCAGAGGTCGTTGAACGACGAGCAGGCGTACTCGGGGTACTCGGCCGAGAAGAAGGCGTGATCGAACGCGAAGCTCGATGCATTGGTCGGGACCCGGATCGTGAGCTTGAGGTTGACCGGATCGAACGCGGTCCCGGACGCCGGCTGCGGGCAGCCCAGCTTGTTCGTGGGGAAGCCCGGAGGCACCGGGGACTGGGTGCCGTGCGCGGTGCCGCCCTGCGGCGTGCCAGGCTGGTAGTATGGCTGGCCCGGCGTGGCCGCGAGCCCGCTGGAGAGGAGCACGAAATTCTGGTTGGCCCGCGGGCCGAGCACCGATCCCATCGACGTGATGATCGAGTGCGACTGGGCGGCCGGCGTGCCCGCGCCGTTCGCGAGCCGGAGCTCGGCGGAGATGACCCCCCATTTCTTGTCCGCGCCCGTCGCGGCGGCAGTGGTCGTCTGGCAGAGCTCGATGGCCTTCGCGTAATCGAGCGGGTCCTGCGATGTGTACTGGAGCGCGGCGCCGCACGCGATGAACGGGTCGTCCGCGACGCCGGTGCAGTCGTCGTCGAGCCCGTTCAGGAAATCATAGGCGCCCGGGTTCACGAGCGGATCCAGGTCGTCGCAGTCGTTGTCGCAGGTGGTGTACCCGTCACCGTCAGCATCGGTGCAGCCCCCGTCGCTCGGTGAGTCCACCGGCGCGTCCTCGACCACATCCTCCACGACGTCCTCGACCACGTCCTCCACGACGTCCTCGACCACGTCCTCCACGACGTCCTCGACCACGTCCTCCA
>CAYQYG010000604.1:0-4374 GCA_964421485.1 uncultured Polyangiaceae bacterium
TGCTCGGCCCGCGCTCCGCCCCGGGCTCCGCGATCGAGCCCGCGAGCGCCGCCGCGCCCGCGTCCGCGCCCAGGCGCCGCGGCAAGCGCGCGCAGCCCGCCGCCGAGCCGGCCGCGATCACATCCGCCGCGATCGAGCCCGCCGCGATCGCCTCCGCCGCGATCGAGACCGCCGCGGTCGCCTCCGCCGCGACCGCGACCGCCGCGGTCGATCTCACCCCGCTCGACCTCGCCCCGCTCGACCTCGCGGCCGGCTCACCCGCCCCGCCGCCGGCCGTCGACGACCTCGCGTCCGCGCTCGACGAGCCCTCCGCGCTCGACGTCCCGACGCCGTCGCCGATCCTGCCCGTCCGTGCGGCCCCCGCGGCCCGCGCGGCGCCCGCGCCCGCCCCCGCGGAGCGCGCGCAGCCGTCGCGCGGCCCGACGATCGTCGACACGAGCCACGCGCTCGAGGCGGAGAAGCCCGTCGAGGTCCGCGTCGTCCCTGCGCTGGGCGAGGGCTTCCGCCTGCCCACCACCGACATGCTCGAGGAGCCCGCCGGCGGCCGCATCCACGTGGACGAGGCGCAGCTCAAGGCCATGGCCCAGATGCTTGAGAAGACGCTCGCGGACTACGGCGTGAGCGGCAAGGTCGAGGAGATCCACCCCGGCCCGACGGTCACCACCTTCGAGGTCTCGCCCGCCGCCGGCACCAAGGTCTCGAAGGTCGCCGGGCTCGCCGACGACCTCGCGCTCGGCCTCTCGCGCAAGGTCCGCATCATCGCGCCGATCCCCGGCAAGAACCGCATCGGCTTCGAGATCCCGAACGAGCACCGCCTGCCCGTGAACCTCCGCGAGCTCGTCGAGGACCGGCGCTTCCTCGAGATGAAGGCGCCCCTGCCCTGCGTGCTCGGCCGCGACATCATCGGCACCCCGTACTTCGCCGACCTCGCCTCGATGCCGCACGTGATCGTCGCGGGCGCGACCGGCGCCGGCAAGAGCGTGGGCCTCAACGTGATGCTCGTCAGCCTGCTCTTCCGCAAGACGCCCGCGGATCTCCGGCTGCTCATGATCGACCCCAAGGTCGTGGAGCTCGCCCCGTTCGACCGCATCCCGCACATGCTCCTGCCGGTCGTGACCGACATGAAGCAGGCCGCGAACGCGCTCAAGTGGGCCGTCGACGAGATGGAGCGGCGCTACCAGCTCTTCGCGAACGCGGGCACGAAGAACATCACGACCTACAACGCCTGGATCGAGCGCGTGCACCGCGGCGAGGCGCGCCCGCCGAAGGCGCCGGCCAAGGTGAGCGCGGTGGCCCCCGACGGATCCGAGGTCGAGGTGCCGGCGGCGCGCGACGGCTCGGACGCCGCGCTGCCCGAGAAGATCCCCTTCATCGTGATCGTCGTCGACGAGTTCGCCGACCTCATGATGCAGCAGGGCAAGGACGTGGAGGCGAGCGTCGCGCGCCTCGCGCAGAAGGCGCGCGCGGCCGGCATGCACGTCATCCTCGCGACGCAGCGGCCGAGCGTCGACGTGATCACCGGCATGATCAAGGCGAACTTCCCGACCCGGATCGCGTTCCGCGTCGCGCAGAAGGTCGACAGCCGGACCATCCTCGACGAGCAGGGCGCCGAGCACCTGCTCGGCCGCGGCGACATGCTGGTCAAGATGAACGGCTCGAACGACACGCGCCGCGTCCAGTGCCCCTTCTGCTCCGAGGAGGAGGTCCAGCGGATCACGGACTTCCTGCGCCTGCAGGGCGAGCCCGTCTACGACGAGGCGATCCTCAAGCCGCGCGACGAGGAGGGCGAGGAGGACGACACCGCCGACGCCGAGAGCGACCCGATGTACGACGCGGCCGTCCGGATCGTCGCCGAGACGCGCCGCTGCTCGACGTCGTGGCTCCAGCGCAAGCTCGGCGTCGGCTACAACCGCGCCGCGAAGCTCGTCGAGGCGATGGAGAAGCGCGGCCTCGTCGGTCCGGCGAACGGAGCGAAGGATCGGGAGGTGCTGATCGCTCCGATTTGATTGGCGTTTTCCGTTTTCACTTGACCGCGCTCCGCGGCTGGGTAGCCAAGGCGACGATTTTTCCCCGGGCGCGGGGAGCCGCAGCCGGGCCGGTGCGTACACGATCGGCCCGGGCGCAGGGCGGGCCAGACCGGTGAAACCCACGGGCGAGACCCGCGCGCGAGGCGCGCCCAGCCGGATCCTCGAGCGTCGAACCGCCCTCTCCGGTGCCTTGTGCGCGCTTTGACTTTCCCACGGCAATGCTTCATGGAGCGAGCAGGATGGCGGCGGAGGAAGAGCGCACGCGTCTCATCGCTGAAATCGCGGGCCTCCTGAACGAAGGGGCGATGCCGCCGGACGCGAGGGCCGCGGGCTTGACGCTCATCGGATGGCTCGCGCGGCGCATGCCCGGCGAGCCGCCGTCGCAGGACGGCGTCGAGGAGATGCGCCGCCGCGCCGCTGCCCTCGAGCTCGACGCCGAGCGCCTGGACGGCCGCCGATCTCGGTGAGGCGGCGCTCGCCGGTCCTGCTCGTCGCGCTCGGCGACGGCGAGCGGCGCTGGGAGCTGCGGGTGGACCGCGACTGCGACACCTCCGCGGCTGAGGGCAACCTGTACTTCTCGAGCGGAGGGTGGCCGAGTCCACGCGCTCGACCGATCCGGAAAACCTCGAAGGTCGTACACTGCGGGCGGAGAAATCGTCGCTCCGCTCCTGATCGGACCGGGCGGAGCTCTGCACGCTGGCTTGTAAGGAGGGGGAGGGTTGTGCCCTCCGCCGAGCGGAGTGGAAGTGAAGCGGAGTGCCCCGCAGAGCTTGCCCGCCTCGAGCCACACGGGGTACGGACACTATCCGCAACGATGGAGCGGGGGCCTATGATAGGTGGTGCTCATGGCGGACCTCGTGGTCGCCCTCCCTGAACCGCACCCGGAAGATGACGAAGACGTCGTCTGGGGGCTGTCCACGGCGACCGCGCTCTGGGCGCGCGGCGAGCGCCGCGATGCGATCGTGTGGCTGCGACGCGCGGTCGAGGCGGCGTCGGCGGCGGGGCAGGCGTTCCGCGCGTCGGAGCTCGGCCTGTGCGTGACGGCGATCGAGGAGGCGGTCGCGGCGGCGGGACGGCAGTCGGTGTCGGACACGGCGACCAACGAGGACGCGCTCTCGGCGGAGGTCACGCTGACGCAGCAGATGGACCTCGGCGGCGCGCGGCAGGCGGCGGCGCTCGATCTGGACGTTCGAGGCTCCGGGTCGCCTGGCGGCGCCCAGCCCGCCTACTATCCGACGGGGCAAGACGCGGGCGCAGCACACCACCCGCAGTCCGGGTCCTATCCGCAGGCGCAGCCACACTTCGGGCAGCCGCCGCCTTACGTGCAGCCGCCGCCTCACGCGCAGCCGCCGCACTTCGGGCCGCCGCCTTACGCGCCTCCGCCGCCTTACGCGCAGCAGTCGCCGAGCCAGCCGGCGCCCGCGTTCCCGCAGGCCCCGTCGCCCGCGCAGTCGGGCACTTACCCGCCTGCAGCAGCGGGGCCTCCTGCGACCTCTTATCCGTTCGCCGCGCCACCGCCGGCAGCGTCGAGCCAGCCCGCGGCCGCCTACCCGTACGCAGCACCCAGCCAGCCACCCGTCGCGTTCCCGCACGTGGCCCCCGCGCAGCCGGCCGCCCCACCCTACGGGCCGCCCAGCCAGCCGCCGGCCGCGTTCCCGCTGACAGCACCCGCCCAGCCGGCCGCCCCGCCGTACGGGCCGCCCAGCCAGCCTCCCGGCGCGTACCCGCACGCCTCGGCGGCGCAGTATCCACAAGAATCCTCGACCAGCCCAGGGGCGCCGTACTCCAGGCCGTCGCCCACGCAGCCCGGCGCGCGGCTGACGCCATATTCCGGGACGGCGGGCGCGGCAGCTCCGTCGCAGGGCGCGCCGCCGGCGCCTCCGTACGGACCGCCGCCCGCATCCCCGTCCGGGCATCCACCGGCGCCGGCGGCCGGGCCCGTGTCCGCGCGACCTTCGGCGTCGGTGCGGCCTCCGGGCCCGCCGCAGCCTGTTCCGTCGGCGTCCGTGCGCCCGAGGGCGGACTCGGGACAGGTTCCGGCGGTGCGGCTGCCAAGCGAGAGGCCGGCCGCACCCCTCACCCCGGCGCGCGACCCGGGGTTGGGGGCGGAGGGCGCCGGCAGACGCCCCGGAGCCACGAGATCTGACTCCGACGACGAGGTGACGCCTGTCCCGCCGGCGCCCGCGGCCCCGCAGCCGCCGTCGCGACCGCCTCCGCGGGTCGCGACGGTCCTCGGGCTTGCGCCTCCTTCCTCCGCGCTGCCGCCGGTCGCCCCGGCGCCGGTCGCCGCGGCGCCGGCCGAGGCCCACGAGAGATCGGAAGAGCGTCGTGGAGGGAAAGAGTGTAC
>CAYQYG010000605.1:0-4365 GCA_964421485.1 uncultured Polyangiaceae bacterium
CCCGGCGGCGGGAAATCGACCGGCGCCTGAAATCGGCGGGCGCCCCACGACGAACAGTGGGCATGAGCGACCAATGCACCCTCTCGATGGTAGCAACTCCGATGACGCTGGCCGCGACGCTCGCGGCCGGCCTGCTCGCCGGCTGCGGCGACGCGACGGGCGAGGCGCCCGCGCCCCGGCGCGACGTGCACACGTACACGTTCCTCGAAGGCGGCGCGCGGAGCCGAGTGGAGCGGGCGATGCTCGCCGACGGCTCCGAGGCGCTGAGCGGCGAGACGCGCCCCGCCGCCGGCGGGCGGGCGGTGATCCGCGAGCGCGTGGAGATAGGCGCCGACGGGCGGCTGCGGCGCGCCGACGTGCTGATCGACACGGGCGACGGGCAGACCCGGCGGGTGGTCCTCGATCCGGCGCGGGGCGCGGCGTATTTCACGGGGGGCCAGAGCGGCACGCTGCGCGTCCCGACCGGCGAGCCGTGGTCGTACGCGCTCCCCCCGTCGCCGACGCCGATCGCGGCCTGGGTCACGGTGCGGGCCGCGGCGTCGGCGCCGAGCGTGCGTCTCGTGGATCTGAAGGGCGCGCGCAGCGACAGCGTCATGAGCGATCAGCTCGTCGTCCGCGACGGCGACGAGGCGTTCGTGGTGCTCGGCGACGACGTGGTCCCGGCCGCGGGCGAGTTCGTCGGCCGGCGCTCGCCGGCCTCCATCGCCTGGAGCCAGCTCACCTGCAGGTCCGGTAGCTGCTAGAGCACCGATCAGGTTGAGACCGCCTCCGCAACCCTCCAGATCCATCACCTCCTGGGTGACGCCGCCTCAACGATAAGGCCCGCCACGGCGATCCCCCCGCAGCGCCCGCACGAGCATCTGCATCGACGCGAGCGCCTCCCGCGCCGCCCCCGGATCCGCGAGCGGCGCCCCGAGCTCCAGCGCCACCCGCCCCGCCTCGACCCGCAGCAGCGGCGCCAGCTCCTCCGGCGGCGCCGCCGCGGCCGCCTCGGGCGCCGCGGGGATCAGCGCCGCGCCCCGCCGCACGACGGCCTCGCAGAGCTCCCGCACCGCCTCCGGCGCGGCCGCCCGCGCCGCCTCGTCGCAGAGGCCCGGATCCCGCTCGAGCGGCGGATCGATTGCGATCGCAATGGCCGTGCCCACCGGCGCCGGGCCGTCGAACGTCGTCTCGATATCGAGCGGCATCCCCTCGAAGCTCCCGCCGGACAGCCGCATCGAGCCCACGACCAGCTCGCCCGCGACGTCCCCCGCGAAGCGCCGCCAGGCGGGCAGGGACGCCTCCATCCCGGCCGGCGGGGGGATCGCCCGCCCGGCCGCCTGCGCCGCCTCCGCGAGCGCCGCGAGATCCTGGAGGTGCCTCGCCAGCCCGCGCTCGTCGGAGGGCGCCCTGTCGGACCAGACCCGGGCCCCCTCGTCGTCGAGCTCGGCCTCCTCGAAGCGGAGCAGCGCGGCGCGGAGCGGCGCGCCGAGCGCCGCCCGCACCTGCTCCTCGTCGCGGCCGCCGAGCCGGAAGCGGCGATCGAAGTCCTCGTCGCCCGTGCGGATCCCGCGCCTCAGGAGGCCCCGGCCGCCGAGCGCGAGCTCCAGCCCCCAGGGGACCGGGAACCGCAGCCCGCTCCGGAGCCCCGGCTCTCCCCCGCTGCTCTTCCCGGGCCGCACCGCCGCGTCGCAGCCAGAGAGCGCGCCCTTGAGCCCCAGCTTCCGCCGCTCCAGCCGCAGCCCGTGCGCCTCGCCCGCCGCCGCCCACGCCGCGCTCCACCGGCTCGATCCCACCCGCTCCCGCTCGCCCGGCTCCGCCCCGCCCCCGAGCGCGCGCGCGTACGGCCCCAGCACCACCGGCACGCGGTGGCGCAGCGAGCCGCCACCCTCGCGCTCCAGCGTCGCCTCGAACACGTGCTCCAGCGAGAGCTGCCCCGCGTCGAAGCCCGGGACCGTGTCCGCCGGGATCGGCAGCCGGAACGGCACCTCCGACCCCTCGCCCGTCCGCCCGATCTCCTTGAACCGCGTGATCCGCGCCGACTCGGTGACGACCGCGCCGAAGGGGCCGGCGACGCGCTCCAGCCCGACCAGCGACACGTCGAGCGCCGAGAGCCGGCCGCCGCGCAGGTTGCCGAACGCGATCGCGCCCTCGATCGCCTCCCCCGGCGCGAAATGCGCCCGCGGGAGCGACACCTCGACGAACGGCTCGTTGCGGCTGAGGCTGCTGCTCGTGCTGGGCGCGTCGGCCGGCCGCGCGCGCTGGACCGGCGCCACCGTCAGCTCCTGCGCCTCGTGCGCGTCGAGCCACCACGGGATCGACACGTGCACGTTCACCCACGTCCGGCAGTCCCCCAGGTTCCCGAGGTACGTGGGCGGCGCGTCGGCCGGCAGCGAGAACGTCGCCTCGTACCGGTGCGTCCCCTCCGCGAGCTCCCCGGCCCCCTCGACCTGCTCCGAGAGCTCGAAGCGCCGGCGCACGAGCTCGTGGTGGCTGCTCGCCTGGTGCCGGATCACGGCCACGCAGCGCAGCGCGATCCGGACGAAATCGATCGGCGTCTCCGAGCCGCTCGTGAGCGTCACGCCGACGCGCACCCTGTCCCCCGGGTGCACCGTCACGGGCACCTTGATCTCGATCTCCGGCCGGCTCCGCATCGCGCCCGAGCGTACCCGAGCCGCGCTCCGTCCGAACCGCACGCGACGCGGCGATCGGCGCATCCCGGGCGCCGCCGGTTCCGCTGGACACGGCGCCGCGCGACGCCTCATCCTGGGCGATGGTGATGTCCGGCAAGCGCGCCCGCCCGCTCCTCGCACCGGGGGACGGAGACTCGCTCTCCGAGCGCCCCTCCTCCCCGCCCGCCTCGGCGCGCGCCTCGGTGCCGCCGCCCTCCACGAGCCCCATCACGCTGCCGCCGGCCTCGGCGTCCGTGCCCTCGGCCCGCCTCGTCGAGCTCTTCCGCGACGGCCACATCGTCGTCCGGCACGACGACCGCGCGCGCCTCGTCGTCTTCACGCGGCTCGCGACCCCCTTCGACACCCTCGAGCAGCTCGTGGCCGCCTTCGGCCGCGCGGAGCTCGCGCTCGCGCGCGTCCCCCGGCCGCGCACCGCGCTGCTCGTCGACTCCCGCCGGGCCCCCGCGCGCAACGACGCCGAATTCGAGCGGCGGTTCGCCCCGATCCGCCGCCGGATTTTCCACGACTTCCGGCGGGGCTGCGTGGTGCTGCAGACCGCCGCCGGCATCCTCCAGGGCCGGCGCCACGCGAAGCTCGACAACCTCGAGATCGGCGTCTTCAGCGACCCGCGCGAGGCCCTCGCGTACCTCGAGGTCGACCTGGACCCGCGCCTGCTCGATCCGCCCGGCGCCGGCTGAGCGCGGCGGGTCCCCTCGCCCCCGAGCTCTGGTAGCCTTGGCCGCCGTGATCCACCGGCGAGCCTTGCTCCTCGGCGCCGTCGTCGCCGCCGCCCTCCTCACCGGCCCGCGCGCCGAGGCCTTCCCCCACGTCGTCCGCGCCGGCGAGACGCTCGCCCAGATCGCCGAGCGCATCTACGGCCGCGTCCAGATGGAGCAGATCCTCGTCGCCGCCAACGCCCTCGACGCCGGCGCCGGCGTCCCGATCGTGCCCGGCATGCGCCTCGAGATCCCCGCCGTCGGCCACCACCGCGTCACCGCCGGCGAGACCTGGCCCGACCTCGCCGAGCGCCTCCTCGGCGACCCCGAGCGCAGCGACGTCCTCGCGCTCGCCAACAACTCCATGCCCTGGCTCGCCCCCGCCGACGGCCAGGAGATCCTCGTCCCGTACAACCTCCGCTACATCGCCGGCCAGACCGACACCCTCCCCGCCGTCGCCTACCGCTTCCTCGGCGAGCGCGACCGCGCCTGGATGCTCGACAAGTACAACCGTCTCAAGCAGAAGCCCCTCCGCCGCGGCACCGCCCTGCTCATCCCCCTCACCGACCTCCCCCTCACCCCCGCGGGCAAGGCCGAGGCGGCGAGCGCCGGCGCCGTCGTCCGCGCAGAGGGCGCCGGCCAGGCCCGCGAGGCCCAGCGCCGCGTCGACGCCGAGATGCCCCAGCTCGCCGGCGACGTGCGCGGCGGCCGGTACGTCGACGCCGTCGCGCGCGGAAACCGCATGCTCGGCTACGGCGAGCTCGCCGGCCAGCAGATCGCCGCGATCCAGCGCCAGCTCGTCGAGGCCTACGTCGCGCTCGACGCAGGCGGCCTCGCCGAGACCGCGTGCGCGGCCTGGCGCAAGGCCGATCCCGCCGCGCGGCTCGATCCCGTCGAGCTCAGCCCGAAGATCCTGCGCGCCTGCACGTCCATGGCCGGCATGCCCGCCGCCCCCCCCCCCCCCCCCCCCCCCGCCCCCCCCCCCCCCCCCCCCCCCC
>CAYQYG010000606.1:0-4250 GCA_964421485.1 uncultured Polyangiaceae bacterium
GGCCGCGGGCGCGCGCTCCTCGCGCGGCCCCACCCATTGCGGCTCGATTCGACGCGGCCCCGACAGCGCCGGCGGCGCCTCGGGCCTGACCGGCGGCGCCTCGGGCCCGCCGCCTGCGGCCTGGCGCCGCTCCTCCGCGCGCCTCGCCGCGAGCGAGATGAGCAGGTCGATGGCCAGCGCCGAAAGGAGCAGCGCGCCCAGCAGCAATGCCTCCATCAGCGCCCCTCCCCGCCCGGACCCCCCGCGATCGCCCGCCGCATGTCGGTGTCCGCCTCGACGTTCCGCACCCGATGGTAATCGAGGACGCCCAGGTTGCCCTCCCGGAATGCGGCGGCCATCGCGCGGGGCACCTCCGCCTCGGCCTCGACCACCCGGGCCCGCATCTCCTGCTCCAGCGCCACCGCCATCGCCCGCCGCTCCTCGGCCTTCGCCTGGGCGATCTGCTTGTCCGCGTCCGCTTGATCGATCTGCAGCTTCGCCCCGATGTTCGCGCCCACGTCCACGTCCGCGATGTCGATGGACAGGATCTCGAACGCCGTCCCCGCGTCGAGGCCGCGCGCCAGGATGTTCTTCGAGATGTGGTCCGGGTTCTCGAGCACCTCTTTATGGCTGCTCGCCGAGCCGATCGTCGACACCATCCCCTCGCCCACGCGCGCGATCACCGTCTCCTCCCCCGCGCCTCCGACGAGCCTGTCGAGGTTCGCCCGCACGGTCACGCGGGACACGGCGATGAGCTGGATACCGTCCTTCGCCACGGCCGCGATCCGCGCCGTCTCGATCACCTTCGGCAGCACCGACATCTTCACGGCCTCGAGCACGTTGCGCCCCGCGAGATCGATCGCGGCGGCGCGCTTCAATGGCAGCGGGATGTTCGCCTTGTCGGCGGAGATCAGCGCGTTCACGACGCGCGTCACGTTCCCGCCCGCGAGGAAGTGCGCCTCCAGGTCGTCGAGCGAGACGTCCAGCCCGGCCTTCACCGCGCTGATCCGCGCGTTCACGACCACGCTCGGCGGCACCCGGCGGAGCCGCATCCCCACGAGCCGCGGCAGCCCGACGCTCGCGCCCGAGGCCCACGCCGCGATCCAGAGCCGCAGCGGGACCAGATAGAGCACCACGAAGAGCACGGCGAGCGCGATGAGCGCGGTTACGAGCACGACTCCCATGATGGTGTCGTATGGAGCCTCCTGGCCCCATGTCACGCCCCGCCCGCCGCCTGGCGGACCACGACGCGGCTGCCCTCGACCCGGATGACCTCGATCGGCTCGCCGGCCTCGACGTAGCCCCCTTCCGAGACCACGTCGACGCGGGCCTCGCCGAAGCGCGCCACGCCGGCCGGCCGCAGCGGCGATGTCGACACCCCTCGATCGCCCGCGCGGACGCGCGCGGGGGCGGGCGCGGCGGGCACCTCCGCCCCGAGCCCGCCGGCCAGGACGAGGCGCCGGCCGAACGGCAGCTTCGGCAAGAGGCGGAGCAGCGCGAGCGCCCCGGCGATCGCGGCCGCGATCGCGAGCGCGACCTGGCCCAGCGCGAGCGCGACCGATCCCCACGTGACGGGCGCGCCGATCAAGCTGAGCGTGACGCCGGCCAGGAGCGCCAGGATCCCGAGCACCCCCGGCGCCCCGAAGCCCGGCGTCACGAACGCTTCGATCGCGAGCAGCACCACCCCCGCGCCGATCAGCAGGACCTCTTCCCAGCCCACCAGCCGCACGAGCCAGTGCGCCCAGAAGAAGAGCGCGAGCGCCGCGAGCCCCACCACGCCGGGCACCCCGAACCCCGGCGTGCGCAATTCCACGAACACACCCAGCGTGCCGATGGCGAGCAGCAGCGAGCTCACCGCGGGACGGGTCAGGAACCGCACCCACCGCTCCGCCCAGCTCACCTCCGGCGCCACGACCTCGGCGCCGGCCAGCCCGATGCTGTCGAGCAGCGCGTCCATGCTCGCGGCGCGCCGGTCCGCGACGCCCAGCGCGATCGCCTCCCCCGTCGTGAGCGTCAGGAGCTTCCCTGCGGGCACCACCCCCGGGACCTCGACGTCCGCGTCCACCATGGCCTCGGCGAGCTCGGGCGGTCGCCCGCGGATCTCCGCGGTCGCGCGGAACTCCTTTCGCACGTACGAGGTGGCCTTCTCGCCCGCCGGGCGCGCGCCCTCCGGTCCCATTTCCACCGGCGAGGCGGCCCCGATCGTCGCCCCCTCGGCCATGACGATCTCGCCGGCCGAGAGCGCGATCAGCGCCCCCGCGGAGATCGCCCGCCGGTCCACGTACGCCACGGTCCGCATGGGCGTACCGAGCAGCGCGTCCCGGATGGTCACCGCCGCGTCGACCCGGCCGCCGAAGGTGTCGATATGGATGATCACCGCCGCCGCGCCCGCGCGCTCCGCCGCCGCGAGCGCCCGCGTGACGTACGCCGCGAGGCCGAGGTCGATCTCCCCGCGGATCTCGAGGACGTGCACGGCCGGCCTCCCCGCCTGCGCCGCCGCCGGCTCGGCCCGCCCGCCGCCCGCGAGCGCGAGGAGGAATCCGAGCAGCGCGATCAAGAATAGCCACGGCCGGCGGCCCGATTGCGCGTGAGGTCCCCGCACGGATCTCCTCCCCCTGCCGGTCCTGGGGCCCGGCGCGAGCCGCCACCAGGGGATGGATATCGAAGGGGCCCGCGCCGGCGGCGAGATCAGCCGGCGAGGCGCTCGCCGCTCGCGGGCCCTCGGGTGAGCGGGACGTCGCCGAGCAGCCGCTCCGCGCAGCCGTCCATTGCGGCGGCGAGCGCGGCGGCGTCGCCGAGCCCGCCATAGCGGAGCGCGGCGTGGCGCCGGACGAGGGCGGCCGCGTCGCCGAGCCCGGCGGCCTCGACGCGGCCGGCGAAGCGCTCCAGCGGCTCGGTGGGCGCGCGGGGCAGCCCGCGCCGCGCGAGCGCCTCGAGCAGCCGGGCGAAGCTCGGCGGCGGCGGTTCGAAGGGCGGCGCGGCCGCCCCGCCGGGGTCCGCGCGGCCGGCGCGCCGGCGAATGCGCCGGGCGAGGAGGCGCGCGGCCACGGCCGCGGCTATTCCAATGGCGATATGCCGCGAGCCCAGGGGAGGCGCGGACGCGGCGGCCCTGGACCACAGCGCGCCGGCGAGGTCGAGGAGCGCCCCGCCGAGCGGCGTGGAATGGGCGGCGTTCTGGGGGAGGTCCGCCTCCGGCGTGGTGTCCACGGTGCGCCAGCCGCGGCCGGGGAGGTGCGCCTCGACCCACGCGTGGGCGTTCTTCTCGCGGACGATGTGATGGCCGCCGATGGGGCTCCGCTCGGCCACGCGGTATCCCCCGACGACGCGCGCCGGGACGCCGGAGGCGCGGAGGAGCAGCGCCGTCGCCGAGGCGAAATATTCACAATGGCCCCGGCGGTTGTCCACGAGGAAATCGAGGACCGGGTCCTTCTTGCCGCGCTTGAAATCGAGCGAGTAGCGGAAATCCGCGCGGAGGCGGCCCGCGATGGCGTCGATCTTCTCCTCCGGGGAGGCGGCCCCCGCGGTCCATTCCCGGGCGATGGCCTCGAGCGGCGCCCGGAGGCCCTCCGGGACGCGGAGGTCCTGCTCGGCCGGCGGGGCGACGCGCGGATCGGGATCGTCCGACGGCTCGAACCAGACGGCGCCGGCGTCGCCCTCGGCGGACCGGAGCGTGCCGAACGGGTCGGAGGACGGGCCGGCGTCGGGCGTCGCGATCCGGCGCGCGCCGAGCGGCAGGAAATAGCGGTCGCGGGCGCCGCCCACGCGCGTCGCGAGCACCGCGGCGGAGGGATCCGGCGGCCGCGCGGGGAGGTCTTCCGGCAGCGTCTCGATCGCGCGCGAGCTGCTCCAGCGGCCCGCCTCGTACCTGTCGTACACGGCGCCGCGCAGGTGGTCGACGCGCGGGCCGTGGAGCCGGAGCACGGGCGCGTCCGATTGCAGCATGCCCTCGAGGCCGCCGAGCCACATCCGATCGCTGAAGCCCGTCTGCGTGTCCGCGAATACGGTGAGCAGGCGGCCGTTGCTCCATTCGAATAGAATCGGCAGCGCGCGGGCGGCCCCGAGGCCCGCGAGGGCGGCGAGGGAGAGCACGCCGAGCGCGAGGACCGCGGCGCGCGGGCGCCGGAGCGCCGCCACGGGAGGCCGCGCGCGATCGTCGGCGCGCATCGCCAGCAGGCCGAGGGTGACATGGGCCACGACGGCCACGGTGTAGAGCGGCGCCGCGCGCGCGCCGCCCGCGGCCGCGAGCGCGAGGAGGCCCAGCGCGAACGTCG
>CAYQYG010000607.1:0-4235 GCA_964421485.1 uncultured Polyangiaceae bacterium
ACGAGCCCGCGAAGAGCCTGGCGGGGCGGATCCGCCGGTTCGCGCTCGGCTAGCCCTGAAAGAAGCGAGGTTCCTGGATGGAGCGGGAGGGAGAGAGAGAGAAATTCACAGAAAGGCGGGGAGGCGGGGAGGCGAGAATTTTCTGATTTTTCTGTCGGCCCTGCCGACTCAGGCGCTGCGGGCCGGGAGCGAGGCGGCGCGCTGCACGGCCTCCTCGCGGTCGCGGACGCCGAGCTTGCGGAAGATGCGGCGGCAGTGCGTGCGCACGGTCTCGAAGGAGACCGTGAGGCGCTCGGCGATCTCACGGCAGGAGTAGCCGGCGGTGAGCAGGTCCATGACCTCGCGCTCGCGGTCGGAGAGCACGGTCGCGGCCGTCTCGGTCGGCGAGCCGGCGGGCTCGTGCGGGCTGTCGGCGCCGGCAGCGCGCAGGGCGAGCGCCTCGTCGCGCAGGGCGTCGAGCAAGGGGCGGCGGCGCGCGGGCTCGGGGAGCGCGTCGAGATCGGCGAGCAGGCCCTCGATCTCGCCGAGCTCGAGCGCGGTCTGGCCGCGCGCGACGAGCAGATCCGCGGCGAGCTCGGGCTCGCGGCCGGCGAGGGCGTGGCGGAAGGCGCCCTCCCAGCAGGCAGGGCGGCGCGCGCCCGGCGCGGAGGCGACGCCGCGCGCGAAGAACGCGGCCGCGCGGGCGTGGAGCGCCGCGAAGCGCTCGGGCTCGCGCTGCTCGAGCAGGGCGCGGAGGTGCTCGTCGAGGGCGCGGTGCGCACGGTACGAGGGGGGCTCGGGCTTGCGGGCGCCGCTCCGACGCTCGTCCGCGGCGGGCAGCTTGCGGAGGACGCCCGCGGCCGCGAGCGCGCGGAGGCGCGGTTCGCCGTCGGTCCCGCCGGTCACGGCGTCGCACGCGGCGGCGGTCCTGACCTCGAGGATCGAGGTGGCGAGCAGGAAGGCGCGCGTGGCCTCGTCCTGGAGCCGGAGGACCTCCTCGACGATCACGACCTCGCGCGCGGCGAGGGCGCGGAGGAGGCCGCCGCCCGCGCCCGCGACCTCGGACCGCAGCGCGAGCGCCGCGAGCTCGAGGCCCGAGACCCACCCGCCCGTCGCCGTGACGAGCGCCTGGACGTCGCGCGCGGCGAGCGGCGGCGCGCCCGCGGCGGCGAGGAGCGAGGCCGCCTCGGCCGCGGTGAAGCAGAGGTCCGCCTGCTTGATCGACGAGACCTCGCCGCGCACGCGCAGCCTGCCGAGCGGCACGGGCGCGTCGGTCCTCGAGGAGATCAGGAGCCGCACGGCCGGCGAGGTGCGCTCGAGCAGCGTGGCGACGGTGCGGTGGACGGCCTCGGCGTGGATCGCGTCGTAGCCGTCGAAGACGAGGATGACCGACTGCGCGGGCGCGAGGAGCCGGAGCACGGCCGTGAGCAGCGCGTTGGCCCGTCGCGGGCCGCCGAGGGCGCCGAGGGCGCCGGCGAGGGTCGCGAGGAAGCGGACCGGATCGTTGTCGCGCTCGTCCAGCGGGATGATGACGGCCGGCGCCCGCGAGCGCGCGGCCCACTGCTCGATGAGCGTGGTCTTGCCGAAGCCCTCGCCCGCCCGGATCAGCGTCAGCTTGCGCTTGGCGGCGGCGTCGAGGCGCTCGATGAGCCGCCGCCGGAGCACCGGCTCCGGTCCGAGCTCGGGGTCCGCGCTCCGCTCCTTGAGGACGCGCGGGCGCTCCACCAGGCGGAGCGCGTCGCGACGGAGGTGCCGGGGATCGATGAGCTCCGCGGCCTCGGCGTTGGCGGCCACCTCGGCGAACCAGCTCGGTATTGCCATGACACAAGGTTGCCAGAAGTGAGCGGGGCCCGGATGTGAAAATTCGCGCCCCGACGTGGCGCGCCGGAGACACGGGCGCCCCTCTGCAGGCTCGCTTTGCGCGCATCCCGGATGGCACCGGCGGAGTATCGCGCTGCCTGTTCGGGCCGGGGATCGGCGCTCAGCGATAAGGGTTGGCGAGATCATCCGCCGGCTGCGCCGCGCCGGGGCTCTTGCCACGATTGCCCGGCCGGGAGGTGGTCGCGGGCGCCGTGACGGGAGCGGTCACAGGAGCGGACGCAGGAATGGCAGATGCGGTCACAGGTGCAGCCGTGGCCACGGGCGCGGATGCGGCCGCGGTCACGGGCGCGGATGCGGCCGCGGTCACGGGCGCGGATACGGCCGCGGCCACGGGAGCGGTGCCGGGAGTGGTCACAGGAGCGGACCCGGCCACGGCCGCGGCCACGGGCGCGGATGCGGCCGCGGCCACGGGCGCCGTGACGGGAGCGGTCACAGGAGCGGCCGCGGTCCCGGCCGCGGCGTCGCTGCCCGAGGGAGCCGGGCGGAGCGCGGTCCACGCGGCGACGCCGCCGGCGAGCAGCGCGATCGCGGCGGCGGCGCCCGCGATCGGGGCGCGGCGGCGGCGGCCGGGCGCGAGGGACAGGCGCGAGGGGAGCTCCGAGGTCCGGGGCGCGAACGCCAGCTTCGCGGTCGTGAGGCTCGCCTCCCGCGCCGGATCGCCGTCGTCGGGCGGCCGATCGGGCGGCAGCTCGACGGGGATCACGCCCGCGAGGTTCGCGCTCGGGCGATCCGGCGGGGCCACGGGGAACGTGGTGGGCTCCGGGCCGTCGTCGCCGGGCGGCGCGGGCCGCGCCGGGCGCCCGGGCGCGGGCGGCGCGCTCGACTCGGTCCTCTCCGGGGTAGCGCCCGCTGCCGGGCGATGGGGCTCCGGGACGCGCCCCCATGTGGAGCCGCCCTCCGCCCCAAACCCCCAGGGGCGCGCAGGGGGCGGAGCCCCCTCATGGGCCGTCGGCCCTGCCGACTCGTGCTGGAGCCAGACGCGCACGCTCTCCCGCTGCGCCGCGATGTCCTGGCCGAGCACGGCTTGCACGTAGGACGCCACCTCGCGGGGCGACGCCGCAGGCTCACCGCTCTCGCGCGCGGCGCGCTCCAGCGCCTCGGCGAATTCGGCCGCGCTCTGGTACCGGCGCTCGAGGTCCCGCGCAAGCGCCCTCGCGCAGACCTCATCGAGCGCCGCGGGCGCGTCGGGGTTCGCGTCACGGAGCCGCGGGATGGGCTCCAGCACGATGCGCGACAGCGTCGCGGCCTCGCTCTCGGCCTTGAACAGGCGCCGGCCGGAGAGCACCTCCCAGAGCACGATCCCCATCGCGAACACGTCGGCGCGGCGGTCGAGCGCGCCGCCCTTCGTCTGCTCCGGGGCCATGTACGCGAGCTTCCCCTTCAGCCGGTCCGAGCGCGTGCTCGCGAGCCGCGACGTCGCGCGCGCCACGCCGAAATCGGTGATGCGGGAGCAGCCGTCGACGCCGACCAGGATGTTCTGCGGCGAGCAGTCGCGGTGCACGAGCTCCACGTGGCGGCCCTGGGCGTCGGTGAGCTCGTGCGCGGCGTGCAGGCCGGCGAGCGCGTCGAGCGCGATGCGCGCCAGGATCGGCCGCGGCGCGGGCTGGCCGCCCGAGAGCGCGCGGGCGTAGATCCGCGAGAGCGTGTCGCCCTCGATGTACTCCATCACGAGGTAGTAGCCGGCCTCGGTGGTGCCCACCTCGAGGATGGGGACCACGTGCGGGTGGTGGATGCCCGCGGCGAGGCGCGCCTCGTCGAGGAACATCTCGACGAACTCCTGCTCGCTCGCGAGGTGCGGGTGCAGCCTCTTGATCGCGACGAAGCGCTGGAACCCGCCCGCGCCCTCGAGCCTCGCGAGGAACACGGTCGCCATGCCGCCCGCGGCGATCTCGCCGATGAGCTCGTAGCGGTCGAGCCGTCGCCGCGGGTCCGAGGGGTCGAGGAGCTTGACCTGCGGCATCGTGCGTCGGCCCTTTCCGCGGCTAGAACCGGCCCTCGGCGCCTATCGTGGCGCCCCGATCCGTGACGGCGGCGATCGGGACGACGCGCCGCCCCTGCTCCGGCGCCCCGCCGCCCCAGTCCGTGAGGAAGAGCGCGGCGAGGGTGAGCGCGCCCGCGCCCGCCGTGGCGCCGATCAGCACGTTGGTGCGGGTCTCCTTGGCGAGCCCGTCCTGATAGAGCGCGCAGCCGGTGCCGCGCCCGGCGCAGGCGGTGCGCACGGCGTCGGCGCCCGGGTCGTTCACGGTGTCCACGCCGCTCCAGATCGTGACGCCGCCGAGCGCCGCGGTGACCACCGCGCCGCCGATGAACACCAGCGGGGGCAGCACGCCGCGCGAGGGAGCCGAGTCGGCCTCCGCGGCCGGTCCGTTCGCGGG
>CAYQYG010000608.1:0-4209 GCA_964421485.1 uncultured Polyangiaceae bacterium
GGCCGCGGAGGTCGCGCCGCCGGCCCGCGCCGCGGCGCGCGCGCCGAGCGATCCGCCGCCGGAGCGCGCTTCGCGCGCGCCGCGCGGCAGGCCGCGAGGCCCGTTCACGCAGCACCGCAGGCTCGACGCGCTCCGCAGCCTCCTCCAGAAGCACCCGGCGGGGCTGACCATCTACGAGCTCGCCAAGGAGCTCGACGTCACGCCGCGATCGCTCCGCCGCTACCTGGTGGAGGTCAAGCGCGAGCTGGAGATCGTCTCGTCGACGACGCGCCCCGGCGGCCCGCGGGTCTGGAAGCTGTCGCCGAGCGAGGCCCCGCGCCGGGTCGAGGTCCGCCGCACCCAGGCCTACGCGCTGCTCGCGGCGCGGCGGCTCTTCGAGCCGATGCGCGGCTCGACGCTCTTCGAGGAGATCGATCTCGCCGCGCAGCGCCTGCTCGGCGTCGCGCGGCGGCCGGGCCGCGGTCCCAACGCCGGCGTGGCCGACGCGCGCCTCGAGGAGCGCTTCCTCTACGTGCCGTTCGCGCCGAAGGACTACGCGTCGCGCACCGAGGAGCTCGACGATCTCTTCCAGGCCGTCGCGGACCTCCGCCCGCTGCGCTGCCGCTACCGGCGCGGCAAGGACGGCCGCGAGGAGCGCGTGGTGATCCACCCCTACGCGCTCGTGCTCTACAAGGACGCGATCTACTGCGTCGGGCTGCACGTCGCGAAGGGGGAGATCCGCACGTTCCTGCTCGACCGCATGCGCGACACCGAGTGCGCCGTGACCGAGCGCTTCGAGCTCCCGCCCGACTTCTCGATCGACGACTACTTCCAGGGTCAGTTCGGGATCTGGCGCGGCGGCGAGCCGCGGCGCGTGGTGATCGATTTCGACGAGCGCGTCACGGAGTTCGTGCGGACGCGCAAGGTGCACCCGTCGCAGAAGATCACGGCGCTGCCGGGCGGCGGCGTGCGCCTCGCGATGGAGATCGGCGACATGACGGAGCTCGCGACCTGGGTGCTCGGCTTCGGCGAGACCGCGAGGGTCGTCGAGCCGCCCGATCTCGTCGAGCGTGTGCGAAAAGAGCTCGCCGGCGCGCTCGCCCTCTACGAGGCCAAGGGCGAGGCGAAGTGAGCGAGCCCGCGCGCGGGTGGGTCAGCGCGCGCGGCTCAGCGCCTCGTCAATCATCCGCTGGTGCTCGGACGGATCGGCCCAGCGGGCCTGGCCCTCGGGGGGGAGCAGATCGATCGGATCGAAGTACGTGTAGCGCTGCCCGGGCTTGACGCTGGGCGCCTCGAACACGGAGACGCCGGTCGTCCGGTCGTAGTGCTCGAACGAGTGCGCGTCGCGCTTGCCGCCGCCCCCGGGGGCGTCGACGACGAAGGTCGGCGTGTTGAAGCCCGCCGTCGTGCCGCGCACGTGCTTCTCGATCATGAGCCCCGTCGCGAGCGTCGTCCGGAGGTCCTCGACGCCCCTCACGAGGTCGTGGATGTACACGTAGTAGGGGTGCACGTGGACGTGCCCGAGCCGCTTCACGAGCAGCTTCATCGTCTCCGGGGAGTCGTTCACGCCGCGCTGCAGGACGGACTGGTTGCGCACCGTGATCCCGCGCTCGAAGAGGCGGTTCATCGCGTTCCGCGTGATGCCCGTGATCTCGTTCGGGTGGTTGAAGTGGGTGTGGATCACGACCTCCTTGTGGAGCTTCCGGCCGAGGTCCACGACGCGCGTCACGGCGTCCACCCACTCGTCGTCGGTGAGGATCTTCTGGGGCATCACCGCGGGGCCCTTGGTGGCGAGGCGGATCCGCTGGATGTTCGGCATGGCGAGCAGGGCCTGGCCGATCGCCTCGATCTGCTCGGCCCGCAGGTTGTAGGCGTCGCCGCCGGAGACGACGATGTCCTCCAGCTCGGGGCGCGAGGCGATGTACGCGTAGGCGCGCTGCCACCGCGCCTCGTCGACCTTGAAATGGGTCTTCTCGACCTCGTCCGTGTCGATGCCGACCGCGTAGCTCCGCGTGCAGAAGCGGCAGTAGACGGGGCACGTGTCGAGCGGGAGGAAGAGCGCTTTGTCGCCGTAGCGGTGGGTGAGGCCGGGCACCGGCGCGTCCGCGCGCTCGTGCAGCGAGTCGAGGCCGAGCTTGGGGTGGTCGGGCAAGAAGCGCGATGCGAGCGGGATGAACTGCGTGCGCAGCGGATCGCGGTAGGGATCGTTCCAGTCGATGAGCGAGAGGAGGTAGGGCGAGACGCGGACGCTCATCGGCGCGCGCGCGAAGCCCTCGGTCGCGTCCTGGATGAAGTCCTCGGAGACGAGCCCGCGCAGGGCCTCGAGCAGCTTGTCGGGCCTCGTGATGGATTTCTTCGACTGCCACCGGTGGTCGAGGAACTGCTCGTCGGTGACGTCCGCGTACGCGGGGATGCGCCTGAAATCGGGGGCCTCGGCGAGCACGGCGTGCCGCAGCGAGGTCGGATCCACCGGCGGCTTGAGGGGCGTGATGTCGGGGCTCCGCTTGGTGAGATCGATCAGGCTGGCGGTGGTCGTCATGGTCTCTGGCCTTGCCCGAGAGGAGGGTGAGAGCGCGTTCTAGGCGATTCGCGCCCGCCCGCACAACCCCGCGCGGCGGCGGGGGCTCGCCGGCGGTGCGCTGGGGCTCGATCGCGCGAGCCTAGCACCTCGGCCGACGGGAATCGATCGAGGCGGCCGCCGCGTGATCGGCGTCAGGCCTCGTCAGTACTCGTCAGTACTCGTCAGTACTCGATGGACGCGGCCGCGACGTCCTGGGTCGTCCGGTAGCGGGCGTAGAACGTCCGCACGCGGGTCACGTACGTCTGCGTCTCCTGATACGGCGGGATGCCCTCGTAGCGCATCACGGCCCCCTCGCCCGCGTTGTAGCCGGCGACGGTGAGGTCGAGGTCGCCGTTGAAGAGGTTCGCGAGCACGCGGAGGTAGCGGGTGCCGCCGAAGATGTTCTCGCGCGGATCGAAGGCGTCGCGCACCTGCATGCGGAGCGCCGTCTCGGGCATGAGCTGCATCAGGCCCTGCGCGCCCACCGGCGAGACCGCGCGCGGGTCATAGTCGCTCTCGCACTTGATCACGGCGCGGATGAGCTCCTCGGGGATCTGGTAGAGCGTCGCGGCCTGGCGGATCCAGGTGTCGTAGCGCGTGAAGCGATCGAGCGATCGATCGCTCGGCGGAGAGGGGTTCACGCCCTCGCGGGCGCCGCTCCTCGACGAGCCCTTCATGTAGAGCTTGAAGCGGGGGTCGCCGGCGGGGCGGTTGGAGAAGTGCATCACCCCGTCCTTGTCCGTGAAGACGAAGATGTCGGCCTCGGCGCGGCCGGGGTGGAGGGCGAGGGCCGCGAGGCCGGCGGCGGCGATCGCGAGGCGGAGCAGGCGAGGGGCGGGCTTCGGTTTCACGGCGCTCGGGGGCACGGGAGAGCAAAGCATAGGCCCGGGCCGGCCGGTCGCGCAAATCGGTGGGCCCGGGCGCGATGCGGAGGTCCTCGCGTCGGGGCCTCGCCCCGAGCGCCTCGCCGCGGCGGTTCGCCCGAAACCCCGGGCCGCTGTGGTAATCGGTCTGCATGGAGCTCGACTGGCGTCACGCGCTCGCGGCCGCGGCCGCCCTCTTCGTCGCGTTCCTGGTCTTCAAGATGCGGCCGGTGCGCCGCCGGGGGCGCGCGTTCGTCGCGGAGCTCGCGGCGGCGCGCGAGCGGGTCCGCCGCGCGTCCTCGCCGGAGGAGCGGGTCGAGGCGCTCTGCGAGGCGGGCGCGCTCGCGGCGCGGGGCGCCGGGCGCGAGGCCGCCGCGGCGGGGCTCTTCCTGCGCGCGATGCGCGCCGCGCCGGCGTCGCCGCAGGTGATCGAGCGGGCGGCCGCCGCGCTCGCGCGCTCCGCGCCGCGCGTGCTCGAGAAGATGCTCTGGCGCCGTCTCTCGGCGCTGCCCTGGGAGGGCGCGCACCGGGCGGCCGCCCGCGCGGCCGCGCTCGGGCTGCGCGATCTCTACCTCCACGCCCTGCGCGATCGCGGGCGCGCGGGGCTCATGGGCAAGCTCGCCGACGAGCTCGCGGCGCCGCGGCGCTAGTACGTCGTCCCCCAAGCTCGTCCCTGGTTGCAGCGCGGTGCCGGGCGACCACGCCGGCCCCGGGGACCGAGGGTGCCCTCACCTCCCGGGGCCTGAACTCCGGCGCGCCACTGCGTGGCGCGCCTCCGGTCCGGCCCCTCCGGTGAGGACACCCTCG
>CAYQYG010000609.1:0-4172 GCA_964421485.1 uncultured Polyangiaceae bacterium
CCGCGACGACGACGACGTTGATCCAACCCTCCAGAGGTACATACAAGGCGGGGAGACGGGGAGGCGAGAATTTCTGATTTTTCTCTCACCTCCCCGCCTCCCCGCCTCCCTGTGCTCCTCTCTCCTCTCCGAGCCCTGGCACGAGCCTTGGCAGCCGGCGCTAGCCGCGGATCTCGGCGGTCGCGCGCGGGCGGAGCGAGGGCGCGGCGGACGTGGCCTGGGCGCGCTCCTCGAAGCGGCCGGCCTTCCAGCCGAACAGGCCGCCCGAGAGGACGTCGCCGTCGGTCTTGAGCCAGACGAGCGGGCGCTCGGCGTGGAGCGGGCGCTTGCACTCGATGTCCTCGAAGGCCGCGGACCAGGAGCCCGTGTTCCCGAAGAACACGCCGCGCTCCCAGGCGCCCTCCGGGTTGTGCGTGTGGCCGAAGACGACGGCGCGGGCCCCGTGCGCGCGGGCGACCTCGCGGGCCGCGCGGCTCACGCCGCGCCAGGTGGCGCCGAGGGGCTGCTTCGGGATGAGCAGCTCGTACGCGACCAGGCCCGCTGGGGCGAGCACCGCGGCGAGCGCCAGCGGGCCGGGGGCGACGAGCGCCCAGACGAGCGCGGCGGCCGCCGCGATGAAGCCGAGGCCGACGCGGTCGAGCCAGAGCTCGCGGGCGACCAGGCCGAGCCGATCCTCGGCCGGGCGGGCGAAGAGGCGGGCGTGGCGGGCGACGGCCTTGACCGGGGCGCCGGTCTCGCGCGCGGCGGCGACGAGGTTGTCGCGGCGCCGCACGCGGCGCGCCGGCTCGCGGCGGCGCACGAGCTCCACCACCGTGCGCACCGCGCCCGCGGCCCACGCGGCCGCCAGGGAGCGGCGCGAGAACAGGTAGTAACGCGCCCAGTGCGCCAGGTAGCCGAACGCGGAGAGCATGAACGAGCCGTCCACGTGCGGGTTGAAATAGCCCATTCGAGAGATGAGCAGGCGGCACGCGAGCGAGCCCATCGTGGGCTGGATCTGGCCCGGGACGCGGCCATAAGGGGCCATGGGGTAACGGTACGAGCAATACGGATCGTACTGATTGCCGTGCTCGATGATGATGCCGTCGGGGGTCTTGTGGAACCAGGCGCGGAAGAGGACGCGGGCCTCGAGCGCGGCGCGATCGGCCGCGATCGCGGGCTCGCCTCCGGCCGCGCGCTGCTCGTGCGCGGCGAGCGCCGCCTCGACGACGCGGGCGCGGACGACGTCGCGGACCTCCGTGAGCGTGAGCTGGACGTCGTGGTTGCCCGACACGAAGACGACGGTGTGGCCGTCGGCGACGACCCGGCCGAGCGCGGCGAGGAAGACGGGGTGGTCGCGCAGGATCGCCTCGATCGCCGGCACGTCGTGCGCGGCGTCGCGCGGGAGGTCGTGGAAGGCGCTCCGGGCGCCGAGGACCCGCGGCGCGTCGAAATCGAAGACGTCGCCGTTCAGGACGAGGGAGAGCTCGCCGCCGCGGACCTCGCGGCGGAGGGCGTCGAGCATCGCGGCGATCTCGTTGTCCGGCGAGTAGGGGGCCTGGCGGTATCGCATCCAGAGGCCGTCGCCGGGCTCGAGCTCGCAGAGGTGGATGTCGGAGATCGCGACCGTGTGCCGCATGCTGGATGATGCCACGCGGCGCGTGGCCCCGCCGTCAGGGATTCGTCACGAGCGGGTGTCGGGATGCCGCCGCGTGGCCATCCCGGCGAGCCTCGGATCGCATGAGGGAAGCCTGGGAGCCCGCGCATGGAAGGGCACGCTCGGGCGCGGGCTCGGGGAACGGGCGCGGGGACGGGAACGGGCGCGGAGACGGGCGCGGAAACGGAATCGGAATCGGAGGCGGGAAACGGAAACGGGGCGGGAACGGGCGCGGGGATCGCCTTCATGCTTCCGGCACGCGCGAGCTCAGCGCGCTCGTGAGCTCGTGGTCCCGCCGCGACCGGCGCGATGCTCCTGATCCGCCCCGCGATCCACCTCGACGTCGATGTGCCGAGCCTCCGGGATCTCGGCGCGCACGACGGCCTCGATGTCGTCGATCTCTTCGCCGAGGGTGTGGATGGCGCGGGCCGCCAGCGCGCGGAGCGTCGCCTCGCGCTCCGGCGCGGCGAGCGCCGTCGCGTCCCGCGGCAGCGACGGATCCAGCTTCCGGGCGAGGTAGGCGGGGTCGAACGCCACCTCGGCCTTGAGCTTGTAGGCCTCGGGCGTGAGCTGGCGGGTCTTCACGTCGTGCACGTCGCGCACGCTCGGCCGCGTGCGCAGGATCGCCACGAATTTCTCCTCGACGCCGTCGGGCACGGCCGCGCCCATGAGCAGCTTCCGGTTCTCGGCGACGAGGAAGAGCGCGACCACGCCGAGCAGCAGCCCGACGAGGATCGAGGCGATCGAGTCCCAGGCCGGATTCCGGGTGAAATAGGAGAGCGCGATCCCGCACGCCGCGAGCAGGAGGCCGAAGACGGCGGCGCTGTCCTCGAGCAGGATCGCGAGGGCCGCGGGATCGGCCTTCTCCCGGAGGAAGCGGAGGAGCGGCGCCGAGCCGCGGTGCTTCGTGATCGCCCGGAAGGCGAACAGGAGCGCGCCGCCCTCGATCAGCAACGAGAGCCCGAGCACGGCGAACGTCACCACGCTGATCGCCGGCATGGTGGGGTGGAGCAGCCCCTCGACGCCGTGGTACACGGTGACGCCGCAGCCGATGAAGAAGATGCCCGACGCGGAGAGCAGCCCGAAGACGAACCTCTCCCCGCCGTAGCCGTAATGGAACTCGTCGTCCCGCTGCCGCGCGCCCCGCTTCAGGCCGACGAAGAGGAGGAGCTGGTTGCCGGTATCGGCGGCGCTGTGGACGGCCTCGGAGAGCATCGCCCCCGAGCCCGACAGGAAGAACGCCGCGAACTTGATGATGGTGACGAATGTGTTCGCCGCGAGCGCGACGAGCACGGCCTTGAGGGAGGATTCGGGAGCGGCCATCGGCGGGGGGAGGATACCTCGCCGGCGTTTGTGCGGCGCGGATCGCGGAGGTGGTCAGGGATCGGCGCGGCGCGCCGCGCCCGCGGCATCGCTGCGCTGGCCCTGAAAGAAGCGAGGTTCCTCGACGGAGCGGGAGGGGCTTGACGTCTCCGGCGAGCGTCGGATTCCATGGCAAGGCCGGCGGGCGCATCTCGTCGCACCTGTTCCCCGGCGGGGTGACGCCGATCATCAAGCCGATCGGCGATACGTAGATCGTCGCGATGCGCGCGCTCGAGACGCGCTACGACGACGTGGCCTCTCAGGACGCGGCGCGGCGGCGCCGGCGCGCGGCGGCGGCGAGGGCGCCGAGGGCGCCGAGGAGGAGCGGGGCGGGCGGGGCGTCTTCACCCTCACCGCCGGGGAGGCGGCAGGAGCAGTTGACGACGGTGGGGGCCTCGAGCTGCGCGACGCACTGGCCCGCGGCGTTGCAGACCGAGGGGGAGACGCAGTCGTTCACCGACTTGCAGGACGTGGGGCACGCGGCGCCGTCGGTCGGGCAGCGGTAGGGGGTGCAGTCCTGGTCGTCGCCGACCACGCGCAGCGTGTGGTCGCCGTCGCAGAGCGGGCCGGTGGTGTGGAGGTCCGCGCAGACGCCGGCCTGGCAGACGAAGTCCTGGATGCAGTCGGTGTCGGCCGCGCAGGACTCCACGCAGGAGCTCGCGTCCTTGCACTTGAAGCCGCCGGTCTCGCCGCCGCAGCGCTCGGTCTGCGGGGCCTTCTCCTCGCCGGCGCCGTCGCAGAAGAAGTGCGAGAGGGTCGCGGGGCCCACGGCGCAGCCCTCGTCGGGGCAGGTGCACTCGTCGGCCCTCGAGACGGAGCCGTCGGCGGGGTAGATGCACAGGGCGTCGTCGTTGCCGCCGCAGAAGCTCTGGCAGTTGCCCGTGCCGGGGCAGGCCTCGCGCGTCGTGACGGCGTTGCTGTGCGGCTGCTCGGGGTTCTCGTCGCTGCCGACCGGCGTGCACTCGCCGATGTTGTTGATCACGTCGCACGCCTGGCACTGGCCCTGGCAAGCCTGGTCGCAGCAGTAGCCGTCGACGCAGAAGCCGGAGTCGCACTGCCGGCCGCGATCGCACTCGCCGCCGTTGGCGCGCCGGTCCTGGCAGAGGCCGGCGCCGGGCGGAGGGCCGCTGCCGCCGGAGCCGCCCGCGCCGCCTGCGCCGCCCGCGCCGCCCGCGCC
>CAYQYG010000610.1:0-4128 GCA_964421485.1 uncultured Polyangiaceae bacterium
GGATCCGTCGCCGGATCGTTGACGCTCCGCGGGATCGGGTGGGAGAGTCCCGCCCATGTCCTTCCCTGCCCGCTCCTTCCTGCTCCGATCCGCTCTCCTCGCGCTCGCCGCCGTCGCCGGCGCCGCGGGATGCGAGGAGGCCGCCACCCAGACCGAGCCGACGATCAAGGCCGATCCGGCCGAGGAGGCGCGCATCCAGGCGAGCCGCAAGCGGATCGACGACGCGACCTCCGCGATCGACGAGAAGCGCTACGCCGAGGCGCGAAAGCTGCTCGGCGAGGCGCAGAAGATGGCGGTCGAGTCGCACCGCTTCGAGATCGCCGAGCAGCTGGAGAAGCTCGACAAGCGCGAGGCCAAGCTCTGGGCGAACGAGATCTCCGACCGGCTCGATCAGAAGGAGTGCGCCGACGCGTTCAAGGAGCTCGCGGGGCAGATGGAGGCCCTCCAGAGCGAGACGTTCACGCACGAGGTGCGGAAGCTCATCCAGAAGCAGGCCGTGGGGTGCGTCAGCGCGAAGATCGACGAGGCGACGACGGCCGGCAAATTCGCCGACGCGCGCGCCATCGTGGACGCGGACACGACGAAGGCGGCGCTCGGCGACTCGGTGTGGAAGAAGCTGTCGGCGCAGCTCGGCGAGACGATCACCGAGGCGATCGCGGGGCAGCTCGCCGACGACCTCAAGGCGAGGCGGTGGGCGCAGGCGGTCGACAAGGTCGACGCGGCGGTGAAGAAGGGGGACGCGACCGACGCGCAGGCGCGGGCGATCCTGGGGCGGATCCGGGCCGCTGCGGCGCCGGAGCTCGCGGCGGAGACGAGCAAGGCCATCGGGACGCGGGACGCGGCGGCGGTGCTGAAGCAGGTGGACGCGGCGATCGCGAAGCTCGGATGGGAGGCGCTGGCGCCCGACGTGGCGGCGCTCGCGGCGGACAAGGCGCTGCCCGAGGAGCTCGCGCGCAAGCACCAGGCGCTCGCGGCGTGGGTGGAGACGCAGCGGCTCAAGATGAAGCCGCTCAAGAAGGTGGAGAAGCGCTGGACGCACGGCAAGGTGGCGGTGCTGCCGGCCGCGAGCGCCGAGGCCGCGTCGAAGCGCGATCTGAAGCCGTCGACCGAGGTCTGGGTGCTTGGGCAGACGAAGGACCTGGCGCTCGTGACCGAGGCCGATCCGGGCGCGGCGCCGCTCGCGGCGGCGCTCGACAAGGTGATCGGCTGGGTGCCCGTGAAGCGGCTCGCCGGCGAGGCGACCCTCGACTGGGTGCCGCCGGACGATCAGCTGAAGGGCGAGCGGGTCTGGGGGCCGCTCCGGGACAAGCAGCCCACGCTCGAGCTCGGCGTGGTGGACAGCGTGGTGGGCAACGACATCACGGTGAAGCGGCTCGCCGACGACGCGCCGATCAAGGTGACGCGGAAGCAGCTCCGGAGCGGCCGCCTGGCGCAGGGCACCAAGGTGCTCGCCTTCTGCAAGGCCGAGGGCGACGTCGCGACCATCTTCGAGCTGTTGCCCGGCGCGCGCGTGGCCCGGATCCAGTGCGAGGGCGGGATGCAGAAGGAGGAGTCGCTGGCCTCGCTGCGGACCAGGCCCGAGCTGCTCCCGCCGAGCAAGTAGCCCGGCCCGGCCGGGCTCCCGATGGTCGCTACCCCGGTGACCCCAAGCTGGTAAGACCTCGGACCAAGATGGCCACCACGTACGCCGACCTCATCGCCGACATCCGGAAGTCCATCCGGGAGGTGCCGCTCGCGGAGGTGAAGCGCCGCCTGGAGGAGAAGGAGCCGATGGTGCTCCTCGACGTCCGCGAGAAGGAGGAGTACCGGGCGGGCTACATCCCCGGCGCGGTGTCGATCCCGCGCGCGTTCCTGGAGATGCAGGTCGAGCAGAAGGTGCCGGACAGGTCGGCGCCGATCGTGGCCTACTGCGCGGGCGGGGTGCGCTCCGCGTTCGCGGCGAAGACGCTGCAGGAGCTCGGGTACACGCGGGTCGAGAGCGCGAACCCGGGCTTCGTGCGGTGGAAGGACCTGGGCTACCCGATCGAGCAGCCGCCGCAGCTCACGGACGCGCAGCGCGACCGGTACTCGCGGCACATCCTCCTGCCCGAGGTCGGCGAGGAGGGGCAGGCGAAGCTGCTCGGCGCGAAGGTGCTGCTCCTGGGCGCGGGCGGGCTGGGGAGCCCGGCGGCGCTGTACCTGGCGGCCGCAGGCGTCGGGACGCTCGGGCTCGTGGACGCGGACGTGGTCGACGCGTCGAACCTGCAGCGGCAGATCCTCCACGCGACCTCGCGCGTGGGTCAGCCCAAAGTCGAGAGCGCCGAGGCGGCGATCCGGGACCTCAACCCGGACGTGTTGGTCGTGAAGTTCCAGGAGCGGCTGGACAGCTCCAACGTCGAGCGGATCTTCGAGGGCTTCGACGTGATCGTGGACGGCTGCGACAACTTCCCCACGCGCTACCTCGTGAACGACGCGTCGGTGTTCATGAAGAAGCCGGTCGTGCACGGCTCGATTTTCCGCTTCGAGGGGCAGGTGACGACGTTCGTGCCGGGCGTCGGGCCCTGCTACCGGTGCCTCTACCCGGAGCCGCCGCCGCCGCACCTCGCGCCGAGCTGCCAGGAGGCGGGCGTGCTCGGGATCCTGCCGGGCCTCGTCGGGGTCATCCAGGCGACCGAGGCGATCAAGCTGCTGCTGGGCAAGGGCGCGCCGCTCATCGGGCGGCTGCTCACGTACGACTCGCTGAAGATGAAGTTCGGCGAGCTCAAGCTGCGGCGGGACAAGGGCTGCCCCGCCTGCGGCGAGTCGCCGACCATCACCGGCTACATCGACTACGAGGGCTTCTGCAACCTCGGCTAGCGGCGGAGATCGGGGGGATACTGCATCACGACGGCCTTCTCGGGGCGGTCGATGCGCTCGACGCGGCTCGTGACGATCTGGTGCTCGCGGCCCTCGGGGTCCTCGCGGGTGAAATAGATCGAGGCGCCGACGCGGGGCTCCTCGCGATCCGGGAGGGCGAGGCCGTTCCGGCCGACCTTCACGGCGCCCTGGAGCTTGAGGTTCAGCGCGATGTGCGCGCCGCGGAAGCGCTTGGCCTGGCGGTCGCGGATGGCGACGCAGATGTCGTCGCGGAAGTGGTACTCGGTGTTGCGGGTGATGAAGACCCGGTGCCTGCGGCGCTCCTTGCCCTGGTAGCTCATGATCGATCCTCGCTCTCTCTGCGCTGCGATCGCGCGCCCTCCGGAGAGCGCGACCTGTGCGCATCGTCGCAAGCGGCGCGGGGCCCGGCCAACTTCGGGGCTCCGGGCGCCGGCCGCCGCCACCGCACACTGAGCGCGCGCTCGCAAGTTTGTTCGCGAACGCGCAGGCAACTTGGAAGCGCGCAGGCGCGCGATGCCACGATCGCGGCGCGATGGACGACGAAGGGCGCAGGAGGGGTCCGGGGCTCGCGAAGGCGCGCGCGGCGCCGCTCGTCCGCAGGCGGCGGCTGGAGCTCGTGGCGGCGTCCGATGGACGGCTGCGGGAGCTCTTCGACGACGCGGACGTGATCAGCGAGGGTCGCGCGGGGCTCGAGGGCGGCGAGCTCGTCTACCACGGCTCGACGAGCGTGAGGCTCGGGCCGGGGGACGACGCGGGGATCGAGGCCCTGGCGCGCGTGGCGACGCTCGATCCGCACATGCGCCTGCGGGCGCTGCGGCTCGCGCGGCGGGAGGCGTCCGCGCGGGCAGGAGGACCGATCGGGACGCTGCGGGCAGAGGTGAGCTTCGACGCGGCGGCAGGCGCCGCGGCGCTCGGGGCGCAGGGGGCGCCGCCTGGAGCGCGCCCCGGCGCCCCGATCGAGGAGCCGCCACGGGGCCGCAACCAGGTCGTATCGCTCACGATCGACGTGAGCGCGGTGGTGCTCCGGCGCGGAGGGCGCGATGCTACTTGACGCCCCACGGGACGTGGAGAACGGGAAGGGAGGTCTCGTCGATGACGGCCCGCACGGCGCGCTGCGGGCTCGCAGGGACGAGCCCCTCGGGAAAGCCCTCGACGCTGCGATGAGCAAGAAGGACCGTCCCGCCCCCGGCGACTCCGACAAGGTGATCCACGTCGTCTTCGGCCCCGGCGGCGGCCGGGTCGAAGGCCGGCCGCCGCTCGCCCAGCCGCCGG
>CAYQYG010000611.1:0-4001 GCA_964421485.1 uncultured Polyangiaceae bacterium
CCACCGTGTCAGAGGATGTCAGCCCGAGTGCACGCAGCTCGCTGCGGCCGTCCTGCTCCGTGATGCGGGGTGGATCCGTGGCGATGGGGCCCCCGGCGCGGCCGGACGGTGGGGCCGGGGGAGGGGCCGGGGGAGGCGGCGGCCTCACGGGTGCGGTCATCGCGCCGAGCGTACAGCCGCGGCGCGCCCGCGGAAAGCGCGCGCCCGAGGAGGCGCTCGTTGACGATTTGTGGGGGGGCCGATTTCCGTTACGCTGCCGCGAAACATGGCGCGCATCCTGATCGTCGAGGACTCGTCGGCAATGCGGGCCTACGTTCGCTCGGCGCTCGAGGAGCAGGGGCCGGGGCTGCCGGCCGAGGTCGAGGTGGTCGAGGCGGTGGGCGGGCTGGACGCGCTCCGGCTCCTGCCGCGCGGGGAGTTCGACCTGATGATCACCGACATCAACATGCCGGACATCAACGGGCTGGAGCTCATCCGCTTCGTGCGGCAGAGCGAGCGCTACCGGCGCCTCGCGGTGCTGATCATCTCGACGCAGGCCGGCGAGCGCGACGTCGAGCGGGGCCTCCAGCTCGGCGCCGACAGCTTCCTGCCCAAGCCGTTCACGCCCGAGGCGCTCCGGGGCGCGGTGGGCGCGGTGCTGGCCAGGCGGCGGGTCGACGCGGGCTCCGCGCCGCCCACGGCGCGCGCGCCCGGAGCCCCCGGCGGAGAGGTGCGCCGCTGATGGCCGACCCCGGCGATCGCGCGCGCGAGGAGTTCTTCTCGGAGGCGCAGGAGATCATCGAGGGGCTCGGGCGCGACCTGCTCGCCCTCGACGCGGCGGTCCGCGCCAACAAGATCGACCCCGACCTCATCAACGACATCTTCCGCGCGGTCCACACGCTGAAGGGGCTGGCCGGCCTGTTCGGCGCGAACCGGATGGCGACGCTCTCGCACGAGCTCGAGGAGCTGCTCGACAACCTCCGGCTCGGGCGCGTCGAGATCACCCCGCTCGTGCTCGACGTGCTCTTCAAGAGCGTCGAGCTCTACGGGAGCATCCTCCTGAACGAGAAGGACGGGCGCGACGTCGCGATGCCCGAGGTCGACGACCTCCTCCGCGCGCTGCGCCAGGGGACCGGGCAGCCCGCGCCGCAGAACGCGGTCGGCCAGTACGAGCTCGATCCGGGGCTGCTCGCGGTCCTGACCGAGTACGAGGAGCACCGGCTCCGGACCAACATCCAGGGCGGCCTCACCCTGTTCCGGCTGCGGGTGCAGTTCCAGCTCGCGACGATCGACCAGGCGCTCGACGACCTCAAGGTCAACGCGAAGCCCTTCGGCGAGATCATCACGTACCTGCCGACGGGGGCCGGGGCCGACGCGGACTCGATCGAGCTCGACATCCTGATGGCCTCGCGCGCGCCGCTCGACGAGCTCCGGCGGGCGCTCGCCGACACGGGCGCCGAGGTCGAGGAGATCCCGCGGCGCCAGACGAGCGCCCCCACGCCGCCGCAGGCCGAGCAGCCCGCGTCGCGGAGGGGGAGCATGCCCGCGCCGCCCGGATCGAGGGCGACCATCGACACCGGCGCGATGATGCAGCCGGCGAGCTCGCGGAGCGGCAAGCGCGCCGACGTCGGCTCGATCCGCTCGGTGGCCCAGACGGTCCGCGTCGACATCCACAAGCTCGACCGGCTGATGAACATCGTCGGCGAGCTCGCGCTCGTGCGCTCGTCGCTGGGCAGGATCGTGGAGCGGCTGCGCGCGAGCCCGTCCGAGCGCGAGATGACCCTGAACGATCTGCACCGGCTCCAGCGGACGTTCGACCACCACCTCGACGACATCCGGAAGGGCATCCTCGAGGTCCGCATGGTCCCGCTCGGGCAGGTCTTCGAGCGGCTGGCGCGGGTCGTCCGGCAGATCAGCCGGGAGGCCGACAAGCTCGTGAACCTGGTCATCGCCGGCGCCGAGACCGAGGTCGACAAGCTGATCGTCGAGGAGCTCAGCGATCCGCTGATGCACATGATCCGCAACGCGATCGATCACGGGCTCGAGCCCAAGGCGGAGCGCGAGGCGGTGGGCAAGCCCGCGGTCGGCACGATCGCGCTGAACGCGTTCCAGAAGGGCAACCACGTCGTCATCGAGATCGAGGACGACGGCCGGGGGATCGACGCCGACAAGTTGATCGACGTCGCGCAGCGCCGCGGCGTGCTCAGCGCGGAGGAGGCGCGGAGCATGAGCTACCGCGAAGCGGTGAGCCTCATCTTCGTGCCCGGCGTGACCACCAAGGCCGACGTCAGCGAGATCTCCGGGCGCGGCGTGGGGATGGACGTCGTGAAGACGAACATCGGCAAGCTCGGCGGCGTGATCGACGTCTCCAGCGACCCCGGCATCGGCACGAAGATGACGGTCACGCTGCCGATCACGCTGGCGATCATCCGCGCGCTGATCGTCCGCGTCGCCGACCGGCTCTTCGCGATCCCGCTCGCGAACGTGCAGGAGGCCGTGGCGCTCGACGAGGCGACGGTCCGCAAGATCGACGGGCGCGAGATGATCACGCTGCGGAACAGCACCCTGCAGCTCTGCTACCTCTCCCGCCTCTTCGGGCTGGACGAGGAGGAGGAGCTCAGCGCGCGGATCGCCGGGCTGCTCGGCGGCCCGCGCTCGGCCGGCGGGCTGCGCGGCGGGGCGACCGGCGCGCGGCGGCTCGAAGCCCGGCCGACGCTCGGCCTGCAGGGCATCGGCAAGCGCAAGTACATCGTGGTCGCGTCCGTCGGATCGAAGCGGCTCGGGCTCGTGGTGAGCAACCTGCTCGGCCAGGACGACGTGGTCATCAAGGCGCTCGGGCGGTCGCTCTCCTCGGTGCGCGGCTTCGCGGGGGCGACCGAGCTCGGCGACCAGCGGATCGCGCTCGTGCTGGACGCGCCCGCGCTCATCTCCGAGATCCTGGAGGGCGGCGACAGGTCGCGCGCCGAGCCGAAGGGGGCACATGGCTGACCTGACGAGGAGGTCGCAGAACCTGAAGGGCCGGCTCGCCCGGCGGAACGTGCGCTCGGTGAGCGGGCGGCTCACCGAGTACCTCGCGTTCACGCTCGCAGGCGAGACCTACGCGGCGCCCGTGTCGGTGATCCGCGAGATCAAGGAGCCGCCGCCGCTCACCCCGGTGCCCCGCGCGCCCGACGCCACGATGGGGATCGTGAGCGTGCGAGGGCAGCTCGTCACGGTGATCGATCTGCGGCGCAGGATGCGCCTCCACGAGGGCGCTCCGACGCGGCGCACGCGGATCCTGCTCGTGGAGGCGAACGGGGGCGAGCTGATCGGCCTCTACGTCGACGAGGTGCAGCAGGTCTATCGCCTCGCCGACGCCGAGATCGAGCACGCGACCACGGCGCTCGGGGGCGACGTGGCGGGCCACATCACCGGGATCGCCCGGCCCGGCCAGGGCGCGGCCGTCCACGCCGAGGAGGCCGGAGGGGCGGCGGAGCAGCCGCAGGTGATCATCCTCCTCGACCTGCAGGCGATCCTCGGGTCCTAGCGAGGGGGCCCCCCGCCCGGGGGCGGAGAGAGCCAGAGATGCCGCTGAACCCAGAGCGCAACCGTCCCGAACCGCAGCGGAGCCTCGTCGGCTTCCTGGTGGGGGACGTCCACTACGCCGTCGACATCGCGCGGGTCCGGGAGATCGTGAACCCGATCGAGATCACGGTGCTCCCGCACACGCCGCCGGAGGTCGCGGGGGTCGCCGCGCACCGCGAGTTCGTGGTCCCGGTGATCCTGCTGCGCACGCGCTTCGGGCTGCCCGAGGTCGAGGCGACCCGGAGCACGAAATGGATCCTCGTGGACGCCGGGACGCACCGGGTGGGCCTCGTCGTCGACGCCGTGACCGAGGTCTTCCGGGTCACGGGCGACCTCAGGCCCGCGCCGCCCGTCGGGGGTGACGGGGACCTGCGCGGCATCGCCGGCGTCGTCACGCACGGCGATCGGCTCACGTTCGTGCTCGACGTGGAGCGCTTCATCGAGCTCGCGCTCGCGCT
>CAYQYG010000612.1:0-3986 GCA_964421485.1 uncultured Polyangiaceae bacterium
CTGACCCACCCCCCGGGACACCCGGCATGGAATCATCCACGAGCCGTCGGGGCCGCTGACGCCTTGCTCCTCGCGCCCCCTCGGCCCCGCCCCCGACAGCCCCCCTGAAGCCCGCCCAGAGGACCACGACACGCCGATCAGGGTCCTCGCCCGCGCGGACCGCGATCACCCCGCCCGCCGCCCCGGCCCTCGCGACGAGGATCTCTCATTTCGTGCCTGCTCTGAATAGCCCACCCCGCTGCCACGCCGCCGGCAGCTCTTGTGGGCATTCGTCTTGCTTGACGTCGGCTCCGCGCGGGCCGCACCCTCTCGCCTCCCGCACGACGCCGATCCGCCGGCGTCTCCTTGCTTGGCTTTCGCTTACTTCTTGCCGCCGCGCGGAGGACCTCGGCGGCCCAGGAGAATCGATGAACCGGACCATCGGCTTGCCCTGGCTCGCCGCGGCGGCGGCGCTCGCCCTGTCGCTCGCGGCCGGCGACGCCCGCGCCTGCGGCGGCTGCTTCCATCCTGACGAGCAGACCCCGGAGCAGGCCTCTCCCCGCGCGGCCCGCATCCCTGTAAGCTCATCCCTCTGAGTGACGTGCGACGGAGGTTCGGAATGAGACTTCGCTTGATCACCGCGCTCGCGCTCGCGCCCATCGTCAGCGCCGCCTCGCTCGCGCCGATCCGCGAGGCCTCGGCCTGCGGCGGCTGCTTCCCGTCCCAGACCGAGACCACGGTCGTGAACGGACACCGGATGGCCCTCTCGGTCTCCCCCGTGCAGACCGTGCTCTGGGACCAGATCCAGTACGCGGGCGACCCCACCGAGTTCGCGTGGGTGCTGCCGGTCAAGGCGGGCGCCGTGATCCAGATCGCCTCGGACGCGTGGTTCGAGACGCTCGACGCGGCGACCTCGGTGCGGATCACGAACCCCTTCGTGAGCTGCGGCGGCGGCGGGCTCGGCTGCGGCGCGTCGGCGGACGCGCTCGGGGCCGAGGCCGGCGACGGCAGCGGCGTGACCGTGCTCCACCGCGGCACCGTCGGACCTTACGACACGGTCACGCTCGCCACCGACGTGCCGGGCGCGCTCAACGACTGGCTCACGCAGCATGGGTTCGCGATCGACGCGTCGACGCAGCCGGTCATCGACGCGTACGTCGCCGAGGGCTTCGATTTCATCGCGCTGCGCCTGCAACCCGGCAAGGAGGTGCAGGAGATGAAGCCGGTGCGCGTGGTGACCCCCGGCGCGAGCCCGACCCTGCCGCTCCGGATGGTGGCCGCCGGCACCGGGCCGCAGGTGGCGATCACGCTCTTCACGATCAGCGAGGCGCGGCTCGCGACGAGGGATTTCCCGGGCGTCGCCGTGCCGCTCGACCTCATCTCGTGGGACTTCACGGTGCAGGAGTCGAACTACGGGACGCTGCGCCAGCAGACGCTCGCCGCGGCCGGCGGGCGGGCCTGGCTCACGCCGTACGCGCAGCGCGGCTCGCTGCTCTCGCCGGTGTTCAGCCCGAACGCGCTGGGCGGGGTGACGTACACCTCGACGGGCTCGCTGACGCCCGTCGACACGATCGCGGCGGCGTACGTGCAGCAGGGGCTCGCGAACGGCGAGGCGAGCGACAGCGCGTGCGCGATGAATTTCCCGGAGCTCGCGGGCAGCACGGAGGTCGTGGCGAGCCCGTGCCCGCCCGGCGTACCGCTGTCGGATCCGAGCTGCGGCGAGGTGGCCCCGGACCGCATCGACGCGCGCCTCTTCGCCTGCGGCGGGCTCGACGACCTGGCCGTCGCGATGATCGGGCTGCACCCGCGGGACGTGTGGCTCACCCGGCTCGAGGCGGACCTGCCGCGCGAGGCGCTCGACACCGACCTCGTCCTGATCCCGGCCGCAAGGCAGGAGCCCGTCGACAACTGGCTGCGCGCCCGCGTCTCCGTGAACGCCGACGACGCCTGCCCGTCGGGCGGGCCGCCCGTGCTCCTGGATGAGCCGCCCTCGCGCTGGACGGGCCGCCTCGCCGGGCTGGGGCTCGCCGGGCTCGCGCTCGCGGCGCTCGCGGCGCGCCGCAGGCTGCGCGCGCCGGTCCGGGGTTTGGGGCGGAGGGCGCCGCCAGGCGACCCGGAGCCCCAAATGTCGAACCTGGGCTGAGGGAGGGCGCCTACTCGCCCCAGTTGTTGTCGATCTGCTCCTTGAGCATCTTCTCGAGCGTGAGGACCACCTCGTCGGGCATCGGGGCGGTGCAGTGGACCATCTGGTCGTCTTGCCACACGGCCTTGCCGATCACGCTGCCGTCGCGCGAGATCGTGATGTTGCCGGAGAGCTCGCTGGCGACCCACCGGTAGCCGCTCTTGATCACCTGGACGCTGTGGTCCTTCTTGCCTGCCATCTCGCTGCCTCCGCCGGCCCAATGCGGGCGCGCGGCCGACATTTGGAACACGGAACCGGCCCGGCCATCAAGGGCGATCGCGCCCGCGGCGCGGCGCGCGCTCGCGGCGCGCTCACGGGCGGGAGGCGAGCCAGGTGTCGAGATCGCGGAGCGCGCGCTCGGCCATCACCTCGTAGCGCGCCCGCTTCTTCAGCCGGCGGCCGGCGCCCTCGAGCGGGGGCAGGTGCGCCCAGGTGATGTTCGAGGGCTGATACGACGGCTGGCGCCGCGACAGGTGCGTGAGGATGCCGCCCAGCGCCGTGGTGGGCGGCGGCGGGCGGTGAGGCTCGCCGCGGAGGCGCTGCGCGAGCAGGACCGCGCAGAGCAGGCCGCCGGCCGCGCTCTCGACGTAGCCCTCGACGCCGGAGATCTGGCCGGCGAGGTGCACGCCCGGCGCGGCGCGGAGCTCCATGCCGGGGCCGAGCAGCTCGGGGGCGTCGACGAAGGTGTTCCGGTGCACCGAGCCCATGCGCAGGAGCTCCGCCTCCTCGAGGCCGGGGATCATCCGGAAGACCCGGAGCTGCTCGCCGTGCTTCATGCGCGTCTGGAAGCCGACGAGGTTGTACGCGGTCGCGGCCTGATCCTCGGGGCGGAGCTGCACGACCGCGTACGGCCGGCGGCCGGTGCGCGGGTCGACGAGGCCGACGGGCTTCATGGGCCCGAACGCCAGGGTCTGCTCGCCGCGCTCGGCCATCACCTCGCAGGGCAGGCAGCCCTCGAAGTACCGCGGCTCCTCGAAGTCCCGGGCCGGGACCTTCTCGGCGTCCACGAGCGCGCGCACGAAGGCGCGGTACTGCGCCTCGTCGAAGGGGCAGTTGACGTACGCCTCGTCGCCGAGGGCGTCGCCGTCGGCGAGCGCGGCGCGCTCGGGCGTGTCGCGCGTGTCGGGCGCGTCGCCGGGCGGATCGGCGTGGGGACCGGCCGCGCCGGGGGACGCGCCCTTGCCCCACCGCGACTGCTTCCAGACGCGGGACCAGTCGATCGAGTCCGCGCTGACGATGGGCGCGATCGCATCGTAGTAGGCGAGGTGCTCCGCGCCGATCAGGGCGGCCAGGCTCGCGGCGAGCGCGTCGGTCGTGAGCGGGCCGGTCGCGAGGATCAGGGGGCGCTCCGCGGGGAGCTCGGTCACCTCGCGGCGCTCGACCTCGATCCGCGGGTGCGCCTCGATCGCGCGCGTGACCTCCTCGGCGAAGCGGTCGCGATCGACCGCGAGGGCGCCGCCGGCCGGCACGGCGGCGCGGTCCGCGCAGCGCAGGACGAGCGAGCCGGCGCGCCGGAGCTCCTCCTTGAGCAGGCCGACCGCGTTGCTCAGCGCGGCGCCGCGCAGCGAGTTCGAGCAGACGAGCTCCGCGAGGCGGTCGCTCGCCTGCGCGGGCGTCCGCCGGTGCGGCTTCATCTCGACGAGGCGCGCGCGCACGCCGCGCTCCGCCAGCTGGAACGCGGCCTCGCAGCCCGCGAGGCCACCGCCGATCACGAGCACCTCCGCTGCAGCGTGCATCGGTTCGCGGGGGCTCAGCTCGCGGTGCGGCGCGCGCGCGCCGGCTTCGCGGCCTTGGACGCCGCGCCCTTGCCCGCGGCCGCGCGCGG
>CAYQYG010000613.1:0-3983 GCA_964421485.1 uncultured Polyangiaceae bacterium
GGCGCCCGGATCGCGATCCTCCGGCCAGATCACGGGTCTTCACGGCGCGAGCGCGGCCGAGCTCGTGTCGGCGCCCCCGGTCGCCACCCCGGCGAGGTCCGGTTCCTCCAGGTCGGACCACCCCTCCGGAGGGGCTCGCGGCGGCGTCGCGAGGGACCGGCGTGTTCAGTAAGCGGAGAGGCTCTATCGCCGGAGATGCAACCACGATCGTCTATATCGCCATGCCGCGACGCCTCCGGACCGCAAATGCGATCGGTCCCACACAAGGATGCCCAGCCGCAGGTCTGGCAGGGTGCAGCAGCTCGCGCTCAGGGGTCGCGGGTGATCGTCACCTTCTTGATGACCGGCGGGCTCACCGGGCGCTCGCCCTTCACCTCGACGCTCGCGAGCTTGTGGACCAGCTCCTCGGGGCCGCACTCGCCGAAGATCGTGTAGCCGTTGTCGAGGTGATAGGCGGCGGCGTCGGTGATGAAGAACTGGGCGGAGTTCGTGTTCTTGCCGCGGTTCGCCATGCAGAGCAGGCCCGCGCGGTCGTGGTTGGCGTCCTCCCAGACCTCGTCGGGGATGACATAGCCGGCCTCGCCGGAGCCGTTCTTCTTGGCGTCGCCGCCCTGGATCATGAAGCCCTTGATGATGCGGTGGAAGATGGTGCCGTCATAGGCGGGGATCTTCTCCCACTTGCCCTCGGGGGTCTTCCAGGGGCGAATGCCGCGGGCGAGGCCGACGAAGTTCGCGACGGTGATGGGGGCCTTGTCGTCGAAGAGCTTGCAGGTGAGCGTGCCGAGGTCGGTCTCGATCGCGGCCTTGAGCGTCTTGCCGGCCGGGAGGCCCTTGGTGGCGTCCTCGAGGGTCCACTTGCCGGCCACGGGGTCGTCGGGGCTGGGCTTGACCTCGGCGACGGGGCGGGCCGCGACCTTGCGCTTGGGAGCCTGCGGGGGGGTCGGGGGCTTCTGGGCGGCGGTGGGCTTGTTCTGGGCAGCGGGCGTGGGCTTGCTGTCGGCCTCGCCGGTGGGCTCGGGGGGGCTCGACTGGCAGGCGGCGACGGTGAGCGCGAGGGTCAGGACGGTCAGGTTCTTCACGGCTGCTCCTGTTGGCGCGGCGGCGGGCGGCGGTCAAGGACAGGGCGCGGCAGGGCGCGATCGTGGTAGGAGGGGGGGCATGCGATCGGGTCGCCTCGTGCTCGCCGCCGCGCTGGTCGGGATGGGGCTCGCCGCGTGCGAGCCCCGGATCGAGGAGCCCGCGCCGCCGCCGCGGAGCACGGTGGGGGGGACCGACGCGCCGGGGTGGGGGCCTCCGCCGGAGGCGCCGGCGGCGCCGGCAGAAGCGGGGCGCTGCATCAAGCCGACCCCGGCGACGCCGGCGCGGAAGCTGGTGAGCAAGGGGCCGGATCCGAGGTGCCCGGCGGATCCCACCGGCCGACCGGCGCTCAGGAGCGGGAAGGTGACCTTCCTGGAGGCGAAGGCGCCCGACGTGACGGTGGAGATCGCCGAGCGCGAGGAGGAGCGGGCGCGAGGGCTGATGTTCCGGAAGAGCATGCCCGAGAACGAGGGCATGATCTTCAAGTTCAAGGAGCGGGTGAACCACACGTTCTGGATGCACAACACGTGCATCCCGCTCGATATGCTGTTCATTGACAGCGACGGGACGATCGTCGGGATCGAGGAGAACACGCCGACGATGAATGATTCGACATTCGAGGTGGGGTGCCCGTCGACGTACGTGCTCGAGCTGAACGCGGGCTGGGCGCGGAGCCACGGAGTGGTCGCGGGGCAGAAGGTGAAGATCGAGGGGCTCTGACGGAGAGCGCGGGCGCGGGCGCGGAAGCGGGCGCGGGCGCGGAAACGGGCGCGGGCGCGGAAACGGGCGCGGACGCGGAAACGGGCGCGGAAACGGAAACGGGCGCGGATCTATTCGGCGCTGGTGAGGAACGCGTCCCAGAGCTCGCGGGCGCTCTGGAAGCGGGCGTCGGGCTTGACGGCGAGGGCGCGCTGGACCCAGGCGTCGATGCGGTCGGGGAGGCCGGGGCGGTGCGCGCGGAGGCTCGGGCGATCGCCCTGGGTGACGGCGAGGATGAACTCGAAGAGGGGGCGGCGGGAGTCGAAGGGGGGAACGCCGGCGAGGGCGCGGAAGAGGATCGCGCCGAGCGAGTACACGTCGATCCGGTGATCGAGGCTGTCGGGCTTGCCGCGCCAGACCTCGGGGGCGATGTACGAGGGGGAGCCGGCGACCACGCCCTCCAGCGTGAGGGGATCGGCCTTGAGGTCCTTCGCGAGGCCGAAATCGAGCAGGCGCACGGGGCCGCGGCCGACGGTGCCGAGGACCATGATGTTGCCGGGCTTGAGATCGCGGTGGACGATGCCGAGGGTGTGCGCGGCCTCGAGCGTCGCGACGATGGGCTCGATGAGCTCGCGGAGGCGGGCGACGGCGATGCGGCCGCCCTTCGCCTCGATGTCGCGGAGGTAGCGCTCCAGGTCGACGCCCTCGACGAGCTCCATGACGATGTACATGCCGCCGCCGTCGGTCTTGCCGAAGCCGAAGACCTGCGCGGCGCTGGTGCCGCTCAGCGCGCCCATGGAGCGCGCCTCGCGGAGGAAGCGCGTCTTGAAGCCGGGCTCCGAGGCGACGTCGGGGTGCAGGCACTTGATCGCGACCCGGGAGCCGAGCAGGAGGTCGGTCGCAAGATAGACGGCGCCCTGCGCGCCCTCGCCGAGCGTGCCCTGCACCTCGTAGCGATCATCGATCACGTCACCGCGCTTGAAACCCATCCTGCACCTGCGCTGGAGCGCCCCTCACCGACGAGCGGCAGCATAGGGCATCCGCGCCGGGTGGTGAGGTTCAATTCGTCGCGAACGCGGGGGGTCAGATCGACGGGAAGAGGGGGAGCTGGAGGCCGGAGCCGGCGTTCGGGGCGGAGGGCGCGCCACGTGGAGCGCGTCCCGGCGCCCCGAGCGTCGCGCCGGCGGAAGGGCGCGGGGCGCGGGGCTCCGGGCGCGGCGCGGCGGCGTCGATACGCAGCGGGCCCCGGGGGGGCGCGGCGAGCAGGCGGACGGGGCGCGGGGCCGAGGCGAGCGCGTCGGCCGCGACCTCGAGCGCGATCTCGGGGCGGTTGTTGACCTCGGAGAGGTGCATGAGCACGACGGTGTGCGGGAAGGCGGCGCCCGCGCGGCGGAGCGACGAGAGCAGGGCGTGGGTCTGGACGTTGGAGAGGTGCCCGCGGGCGCTCCGGATCCGGCGCTTGAGGTGCGCGGGGTACGGGCCCTCCTCGAGCATGCGCTCGTCGTGGTTGGACTCGACGAGCAGCACGTCGCAGCCGGCGACGTGCTCGACGAGGCCGGGCGGGACCTCGCCGAGGTCGGTGACGATCGCGGCGCTGCGCGCGCCGTCCGAGATGACGAGCGCGACCTGCGCGGCGTCGTGCGGGAGGGGGCACGGCGAGATGGTGAAGGGGCCGATCGCGAAGGGCTCGCGCGGGCCGAAGACGTGGACGCGATCGCGATCGCCGAGCGGGACGGCGCGCGCCGTGGCCTCGGTCGCGTGGACCGGGATGCGGGGGCGGCCGCTGTAGCGGGGCGCGTTGCCGGCGTGATCGGAGTGGGCGTGCGTGATCACGACCGCGCCGGGGGACCACGGGCCGGGCGGCTCGGGCGCCCTGCGCCGCGTGCTCGCGCGGAGCGATCGCGCGGCGGCCGCAGGCGGAGCGCCGTCGAGCGACTCGACGCAGGCGCGCACCACGCGGGGGCCGACGCCGGCGTCGATCAGGATGCACGCGCCGCCCGAGGAGAAGAGCGTCGCGTTCCCTCCGCTGCCGCTGGCGACGATCGTGATCTGCATCGGGTGCGGCGCGGCCTCTCTCATCGCTATCTCGAGCGGCGGGCAGGTCGCAAGCACATCGCGTGCGCCCCCACGCTCGCGCGACCGCGCGAACAGCGCTAGCGGGGCAGGGCCCCGGCCCAACGCAGGGGGCTTCGCGCACCTACGCTCGG
>CAYQYG010000614.1:0-3980 GCA_964421485.1 uncultured Polyangiaceae bacterium
ATCCCGGCGGCGGCGCTGGCGATCGCGATCCTGCGGCGGGCGGGGCGGGCGCGGCGGGGGTCGGTGGTGGCGCGGGCCGACGCGCGGGCGCTGGTCGGGACGGCGGCCGGGATCCTCGGGGCGACGACGGGGCTGGCAGTGCTCGACTGGCCCGCGGCGGCCGCGGGGGACGCGGTGCCGCCGCGGGGGCCGGTGGTGCTGCTGGTCGCCGCGGCCGCATTCGTGGCGCTGGCGCTGGTCGTCGATCTCATGGCGTTGAGGCGCGTGGAGCGCTGGGCGCTGGAGCTCGCGGCCCCGGGGGATCCGCCCGCGCCGGGGGCGCTGCCGGCAGGCCGGATCGATATGGGCGTGGGCGACGGGGTGGTCTCGGCCGCGGCGCCGGGGACGGCCTACCGGGGCGGGGGGCGCGCGATCGCGGTGGTGCTCGGCGACGTCGACGATGCGGTGGCCGCGCTGCGGCAATCGATCCGGCGCGGTGTATTCACGCTGGCGGTGCTCGAGGTGATCGGTATCGGGCACGGGCTGGCGCGCGGGCCCGACGTGGCGGCCCATTACTCGGCGTGGCTATGCGACGAGGGGCGGCCGGCGGCGTGCCGGAGCGCGGCATTGCTGGCGGAGCGGGCGGGATGGGAGGCGACGGAGGCGGCGGAGCTGCACGGGCGGGCCTGCGGGGAGCGGGACGAGCGGAGCTGCTTCGCGCTGGAGCTGATGCGCCGAATGGCGCAGTGAGAGCGGCCGGGGCGTGAGGGCCGGGCGCCGCGGGGCGGCACGTCGCCGCGGCAACGTGACGGTCCTCCGGGATTTCGCGCTGCGGAGCGGGCCGTGCTGTGGCATGGTCGCGGCGCCATGCGCCCCTGGTTCAACACCGCCGGCCCGTGCCTCTCGCTCCAGCGCGCGACCCAGGAGGCGCAGACCCGATATCTGGTCACGGTCGACAAGCGCGTGGAGAGCCCCAAGGCGAGGGCCGAGATCGTCCTCGGCGAGATCCAGGCGGTGCTGGCGTGGTACTTCGACGACGGCGTCCAGGACGAGAAGGATGACATGCTCGCCAGGCTGGACGCCGCGCACGCGGACGATCCGGCGACGAACGACGCGCTCGCGAGCGCGCTCGACGATTACGCGCACCTCGCGGATCGCTATCGCCAGGAGCTCGACGGGCTCGGGGGCTTCGAGGCAGCCCTCATCGACGAGGCCGGGGAGCTCGCCGCCGCGCTGCGGGAGCGGCCGGCGCAGCCGGAGGTGAGCTCCTCGAAGACGCGGGACGCGCTCGCGCTGCGCAACAAGCTCGCCGGATACCTGCTCGCTCAGATGGGGCTCGTGCGGGCCGCGGCGCGGTTCGTGTTCCGCAATCAGCCGGAGATCGTGCGCGAGGCGACCAGCGCCTACGAGCGCAGGAAGCGCGCGACCACCCGCAGATCGAAGGAGGCGCCCGCCCCGGCGCCCAAGGCGGCGCCCGCCCCGGCGCCCTCCGCGCCCGAAGGGGCGCCCGCCCCGGGGTCCTCGGCGACCCCCACCGGCTGAGCCGCGATCCCCCCGTCAGAACGACCCGGTGACCCCGCCAAGCCCGATCCGCACGACAGGGCCCGCATCGCGCACAGCGCTCTTGTACACGGGCTTGTAATCCCCCCGGCTCCAGAGCGTGTACGCGAGCCCGCCGCCGGCCAGCGCGAAACCGCCGAGCGAGGTGAGCAGGCCGGGCGCAGGGCCCGCGTCGTCCAGGGCGTCGTTGAGGAAGAGCACCATTCCGGTGATCACCAGGACGCCGCCCGCCGACATGCCCAGGATGCCGACGAGCTTCGAGCCGCGCGGCGGCAGCATCTCCACGTCGGCCTCGATGCCGGGGAGGCGCTCTCGCGCGGGGAGCTCGATCCGCGAGCCGTCGCCGTGGCGGGCCAGGTAATACTTCTTCTCACGGTCCAGCCATATCGCGCACGGGAGCTGGCAGAGCGCGGCGCCGCCCTTGTCCTGCAGCGTCCAGGGCCCCGCCTCGGGGGCCGCAGGCAATCGAACGTAGATCCCGTTCCGGGGCTGGGACGGCGCCCCGGCCTGGGGCGGCGGCGGGGCCTCGGGCGACGCCGCCGGGGGCGCTCCGGGGGGCGGGGGCATCGCGGGGGCGGCAGCCTGCTCGGGGAGCGGCGCGAGGAACACCTGGATGGGCGAGCTGCAATCGGGGTGCGCGGCGCCGTCGGTCGACTCGGCGCAGCGCTCGGGGGCGCCGGCCTCCTTGAGCGTCTGCTCGGAGCGGGAGACCTGGCCGCCGGTGCCGGCGCCGGCCACGGAGGCGCCGCCGCCCGCCGTCACCGCGCCGCCCGAGAGCATCCGGAACGTACCCACGCTGATGGCGGTGATCACGTGCGTCGCGCCGGCGCATACCCCGCCCGCGGGCAGGCGCATCGGATCGCCCCGGAACACGAGCTGACCGGCCACGGTGGTGCGGATCGCGAGCCGGCCCGAGCGGCCCAGCTCGCCCTCCAGCGAGGCCGCGCCGAGCGGCAGCTTGGCGAAGAGCTCGTCGGCGCTCCGGATCTCGATCGTGTCGGTCGAGAGCGTGGTGCGCTGGAAGGTGTAGTTGCCCTCGAGCTTGCACGCGTCCAGGACCTGCATCTCGCAGCCGGAGTAGCGGACCGCCACGCCGCCCTGCGAGACGAGGCCCTCGAGGCGCGCCTTCTCGCTCGCGGGCCACTCGGTCACGAGCGGGCTCGACTGGCTCGCGGCGACCTGGCACTTGGTGAGGGGCGTGGGGTCCCGAGGCACCGTGACGGGCGAAGGGAGGCCGGGCCCGCCGCAGGCAGCCGTCGCGATCGCGATCGCGGACGCGGACGCGAGGAGCAATGCGCCAGGGGCACGACGGGGCGTCCGAGCCATCCGCCAACGTCTACACCTGCCCTCCGGGGGCGTCCACGGACACGGGCGCGGCGGCGGAGGCGGACACGGGCGCGGGCGCGGAGGCGGACACGGGCGCGGCCCCTGCGCTCACGCAGGCGACAGGCGCTCCTGGATCTCCTCGAGGATCGCCCGCGAGCGGCCCTCGTCGCCGAATGTCCCCACGCGGATGTTCACCTTCGTGGCCTTCGGGCCCGCGGGCTCCAGGCGGATGCGCACGTCGCCGCCCTCGACCTGGGAGGCCTCGATGCGGCCCGCGAAGGCGTCGATCGTGCGCTCCTTCACGATGAGGCCGAGGTCGGCGAGCGCGTCGTTCGTGGCCTCCCACGTCTTGTCGAGCGGGGCCTGGACCGTGGCGTTGAGGTCCCCCTTGACGTACGCGTAGGTGCCGACGCCGACCGCGGCGCCTGCGGCCGCGGCGCCGAGGCAGCCGGACAGGGCGGCGGGCGCGAGGGCCGCGAGCAGCAGCGCGAGCGCGCGCGGGTGTGGCTTCATGATCCCCCCTTCGCCGCGCGGTTCGAGGCAGGCGTGATCGGCGCGCCCGCGCGAGCCGCAGCGGTCGGGAGGCTATCTCGGGTCGGGCGGGCCGGATCGCAAGTACCCCGGCGCGCTCGGGGTGGCGACGGGCGCGCGAACCGCTCTATGATGGGCCCGCCTTGTCCCAGCTCGACCAGATCCTGAAGCTCCTCGATCGCGACAACATCGAGGAGATCGTGCTGTGCTCCGACAAGGCCGTGTCGGCCAAGATGGGCGGCGCGTACCGCTATGTCTCGCGCAACGCGCTCACGACGCCGCACATCGAGGCGATCGTCGAGGGCTCGCCGATGGCCGACGCCGTGCCCGGCGACGAGGGCAGGTCGGCGCGCAGGCGCGTGTCGATCGGCGGCAAGGAGTACGTCGTGCGCGGGGCGCGCCACGCGGGCGTGCTCCAGCTCCGCATCGAGCGCGCACCCGCCGCGGCCGCGGCGCCGGGCCCCACGTCCGCGCGCCGCCGCCAGGGCCACGCGTCGGAGCGCGGCGCCCCGGCAGGGAAGCCGGCGACGCCGCCCACGTCCACGCGCGCGCCCACGTCCACGCGCGCGCACGCCCCCGCGAGC
>CAYQYG010000615.1:0-3978 GCA_964421485.1 uncultured Polyangiaceae bacterium
CAACGAAGCCGCCGAGCACCGAGAGCGACGCCGAGACGCTCGCGCGCCGCGCCAGATCGCTCACCGCGGCCGCGCCGGTGGGCAGGCCGGCGGCCGCGCTCGCCGCGAGCGCGAGCGCCGCGAACGCCGAGGCGCTCGAGGCGAGCCCGGCGGCCGTCGGGAAGTCGTTCGCGCTCTCGACGCGCGCCCGCTCGCGCCGGCCCGAGGCCGCCCGGACGCGGTCGAGCAGCCCGGCGACCCGCCGGGTGGCCGCGGCCGGCGCGCGCGCGCCGCCGAGCGCGAGGGAGTCCTCCTCGAGCGCGGCGTCGAACGCGACCGTGGTGGTCGTCGCGAGGCCCGCGAGCGTGAGCGAGAGGCTCGGCACCGCGGGCAGGTTGTGGCCGTGGGGGCGCTTGCCCCAGTACTTCGCGAGCGCGATGTTCGGGTGGGCGATCGCCGTCGCCCTGAGCGCGGGGGTCATCCGTGTGCACCTCGGCGCCCTCGGCGCCGCGCCCTCGGTGGCACGTCGGCGCCGGGGGGGCAACCGCGCTCGAGGGCGCCGGGGCGCAGAGGTCCGGCCGAGGACGGCCGGACCTCTGCGCCGCCGGTGCTAGTGGAGGGCGTCCGCCGCGGTCGCCGCGACGGCGGCCTCGCCGATCCACTGCTCGAGCATGGACCTGTCGGCGCAGGCGTCGATCCGGGCCTCCTCGGCGTGGCTCAGCGCGAGGCCGCGGCGCGCCAGCACCCGGCGCAGCGCGACCCGCGCCTCCTCGGACCGCACGGCCTCGAGGCTCGCGTAGCCGCGGCGCTGGAGCAGGTTGGTCAGCGTCGCCTGCTCCGCGTGCCCGCGATCGTAGAGCGACTCCACGAGGACCGGGTTCCGGAGGATGCCGGGCGCCGACAGGCGCTCGCCCGGAATGGCCACCTGCACCGGCTCGCCGCGCCGGTGCACCTCGACGCGGCGCGCGCCCATCAGGCGGACCACCCATACGAGCTTCGCGCCGCCTTCCAGCAGGTCGCAGATCTTCCTCGAGAGCGCGTCCTCGTCCTGACCGACGTCGGCGTACTCGATCGCCAGGTCCGGCGCGCCGGGGACCCAGCCGGGGGCGCTCGGCACGTTGCCGACGGCCACGTCGGGCGCCCTCAGCACGCCGGGCCTCGGCGTGTAGCCGGTGTCCACGCCGACCTGCTGCACCGCGGGATCCCAGCCGACCACCGAGGCGCCGAGCTGGTTCGGTCCCGAGCCGGTCCCGCCGGTCGGCAGGCAATGAACCACGCGCCCGTCCGAGAGCTCGTAGGGCTCGCCCGGCCTGATCTGATCCGCGTGGAAGGGGCCTTCACCCCGCGGCTCCGTCCCCACGCCGGGACAGGACCACGCCGGCGATCGATCCACCCCGGACCTCCCGCCGGCTCCCGGCCCACCCGAGCCACGCCTTCCCCCTTCGCCGCCCGTCTCGATGATCATCGGATCCTCCTTCTCTGCGTCGTCATTGGATTGCATTCCGGCTCCTCTCCCCTGACCGCCCGGACCATCCGGGCGAGGTGGCCTCGGCCGCATACCGGACCTCCTCAGGAAGGAGTTACGGGGAGCGCGCAGAAGTTCGGGGCAGTCGCCGGGGAGAATCCCCTGGCACACGGCAGACCAGGGATCGGGCATTGAAATCACAGAGGATTTCGGCGCGCGGGGGTGGCGGATCGGCGGAGAGGGGTGGCGGCCGCCACCCCCATGCCAGCGGTGACGCGGAGCGTCGCGCCGGACGCGGATCCGGCGCGGGACGCGAGGCGGCCCTGGTGCATCGGGGAATCACCCCATGGACAAAAAGCCGTCCATCATCGATTCCCCTGCGCCTCGAGCTCCGCGGATTTGCACGTGAATCCGGGCCGATCGACCGCCGGCGCGCCGCGCGCGGCGGCGGCATCACATTTGCTCCAGGCCGCGGTGACCGATCACCTCACGCAGGAGAGGCATTCATGAACACGAGCGCCCATCGCCGCAATTCCCTCACCGCCGCTGGGCTCCTCCTCGTCATCGCCGGCGCGCTCGGTGCCACGGGCGCGTGCTCGGCGACCAGCGATCCCGTCGACTCCGAGGATCTGCAGGGCGCGCCGGAGGACACGAACTTCGCGCTCACCCAGGAGGTGGCCGCGGGGTCGACGCTGCGGACGACCGCGAACCTCAACTTCCGCACCGGGCCCTCGACGAGCAAGTCGGTGATCCGCGTCTTGCCCGAGGGGTCGCTCGTGAAGGCGGTCACCGGCGTCCCGCAGAACGGCTTCTACAAGATCGAGCACAACGGGACGGTCGGGTGGAGCTACGGCCAGTACCTCGAGGTCGTCGCCGACGGCGCGACCACCGGCGTGCAGCCCGCGGGCACGAGCCTCGAGACGACGGCGGACCTCAACCTGCGCACGGGGCCGTCGACCAGCCACTCGATCATCGAGACCATGCCCGAGGGGTCGATCGTGACGGTGGTGGATCCGAACCCGCAGAACGGGTGGTACAAGGTGAACCACAACGGCAACGTCGGCTGGAGCTCCGGGAAGTACCTGCAGGCCGCGGCGGCGGGCGGCGGCGACGGCGGCGGGTCCGGCAGCGTGCGCGACCAGGCGATCGACAGGGCGAAGGCCGGCATGGGCTTCTCGTACTGGTGGGGCCACGGCCGGTTCCGGCCCGAGGGGCCGACGTCGTCGAACGCGGGGTCGTGCTCGGGGAGCTGCCCGAACTGCTCGCACAGCGGCAGCTACGGCGGCGACTGCTCGGGCTTCGCGGCCAAGGTCTGGCAAGTGCCGAGCAGCAACGACGATCTGACCGTCGACTCGCACCCGTACAGCACGGCGACGTTCGTGGGGAGCAGCAGCAGCTGGTCGACGATCTCGCGCGACTCGATCCTGCGCGGCGACGCGATGGTCTACAACGAGAACGGCGCGGGCCACATCTTCATCTACGCGTCGGGCGACGCGTGGGGCTCGATGTACTCGTACGAGTGCAAGGGCTGCTCGTACGGCTGCGTCTATGGGTCGCGCACGGCCGCGGCGAAGTACAAGGCGATCCGCAGGGCCGGCTGGTGAATCTTCACCGCGGCCCGCGGCCGGGGATCACTGGCAGTCGTAGGTCTGGTAGGTGATCCCCGCCTCGGAGCGGAGCGCGTAGACGACGCCGCCGTCGTCGAGCACGGCGAGGTCGCGGAATGTCTCCTCCGGCATCGCGCTGACGGGCAGCGTGGCGGTGCCGATGGGCTGTCCCCTCAAGGGCTCCAGGCAGACGAGCTGGATCGACTCGCGGTCCTGCCCCTCCGAGAGCATGGTGCCGAAGTAGATGGTGCCGCTCCGGTCGGTGTCGAGCAGGACGATCGCGAGGATCTCGGCCTCGAGGCGGAGCTCGCGCGTGAAGCGGTGCTGCTTCGTGGCGCGCTCGATCGAGGAGACGAAGGCGCGGCCCGCCTGGCGGTCGACGATGCCGGCGCTGAGGTACGAGAGGCCGTCGCGGCTCGGGCGGCCGGGGATCTCGGTCCGCGCCTCGGCGGGGTTGCCCGAGGTGTCGCCGACCTTGACGAGCGGCCCGTGCTGGCGCTCGACGTAGACGTCCTTGTCGTCGACGAAGACGCCGGTGATGTCGCCCGGATCGGCGATGCCCTCGCCGGCGAGGGGGAGGTTGCCGACGAGGCGGCCCGAGTCGTCGTAGAGGGCGACGGACTTGTCGGTGAAGCGATCGAGGACGGCGAGGGTGCCGTCGTCCGCCGAGGCGAGATCCTGGGCGGTGCGGAGGCTGTCGCCGATCGCGCGCTCGGGCTTGCCGTCGGGGCCGTAGCGGACGACGCGGCGGTTCACCTGATCGAGGACCAGGACGCGGCCCTTGCCGTCGACGGCGAGGCTCATGGGCGCCTCGGGGTTGCCCTCGGAGGGGCGGTCGCGGCCGAGCTCGCCGAGGCCGCTGCCCCACCTGGCGCTGAAGGCGAGCGAGGGGCCGGCGGCGGCGCCGGCGCCGCCCGCGCCGCCGTC
>CAYQYG010000616.1:0-3966 GCA_964421485.1 uncultured Polyangiaceae bacterium
CGCCTGCCCGCCCGCCGGCGCCGGCGCCCGCGCCCGCGCGCCCCACGGCCCCGTCGTCGCCCGGCGCGCGCCCCGACGACATCCCCGAGCAGCGGCTCCGCCAGATCTACTCGAAGTACGTCGAGGCCAAGCGTGCCGCGAACGAATCGACGGCCGGCGTCACGTACGAACGGCTCGCGGAGAGCCTCCGCGCGCAGGCCGTCAAGCTCCGCGCCTCCAACCCGGCGAGGTCGGTCGACTACGAGGTCGTCACCAAGGACGGCAAGACGGTGCTCAAGCCGATCCTCAGATAGTCGAGGCGGAGCGCCTCCGCCTCGCGTCCGGATCGGCCGGGGCGGCCTGTGCGCGTCAGTGATGAGCGGCGCGGGGCGGGATCGGGGACGCGGCGCGACGGGCATTCGGAAGCGTGACCGCCTCGTCCTCCACGAAGAGGATCGCGCACGCGGTCCGGTCGGACTCGCGCATCCTGGCGCACAGGTCCGCGAGATCCTCGTCTGCGTCGACCACGTCGGCCTCCGTGGGCTGCGAGCTCCCCTGCGCGTAGCGCACGTTGTCGAGCGCGACCCACCGCCCGAGCAGCTCCTCGGAGCGACAGATCTCAGGCCACGTCATCCGCATGGCCAACGAACGGATTTTACTGCCCATTTCCAGTGAGCGACCTTCTCCCCCGGTGTTCCAAAGTCAAGCGCCCCGGCGGGAAGGCAGGCCGGGCGAGCTCAGGTGAGCTTCAGAACGACGGGCCGGATCTAGCACCCGCCGAAATCCGGCGTCAAGGCGGGCCGGGAACAGGAAAGGCCGCCTGCGCGTTGACGCCAGCTCGATCACGGGTGCGGACGGAGCCGGGACCGATCCGTTCTGGAAAGACGAAGACGGGTGGCAGGTCGACGTGCCCGGGCGAGCTCCTCGCGGGCATCAGAGGCATCTCCTGCTCTTGAGCATGTTCGACGCGCTCGTCGCGCCGATGGAAGCCGCTGCGTTCGCGTCGGGCTTCGCCGCGCACCCGCGGGCGTTGACGGCGCGCTTCGCGCTCTCGTCGATCGCGGATCGCGCGGCCCCCTTGCTCGGGCCGTCGCATTTCCGGTAGCGATTGACCGCGAGCGTGGTGTTGCCGCCGGCCGCCAGGTTGATCGCGGCCCTGCACTCCTCCTCGCCCGCGCCGCTGCCTGCCGGCGTCTTCCCGGTGGCCGCCGTGGTCGCGGTGCCGCCCGTGCTCGGCGGCGCGTCGGGCTTGTTGGGCTTGCCGGTCGTGCCGGCCACCGGCGCCGACCCGTTCGGCACCGGATCGGCCGCGACCTCCACGGCCGAGGCGCTGGCCGGCAGCGCGATCGGCTTCGGATCCTCCCCGCCGCTGCCCTTCCTGGTGGCGACGACGCCGATGACCAGCCCGATGACCGCGACCACCGCGACCGCGGCGATGATGGGCGCCGGCCCCTTCTTGTGGCTCTGCGCCGCGGGGGGCGTCGGGAGGGCCTGGCCGCTGCCGGTCGGTGCGCCCTGCGCCTGCGCCTGCGCCGGCTGATCGAGCATCGTCTTGCCCGCGGCCGCGGGCGGCCCGCCGGGGAAGAGCGGCTCGCCGATCTGCGTCTGGCCAGAGCGCGCCGGCATCATCGCCGTCCCGCCCGCGTCGCTCGAGCCGCGCGGCATCGAGCCGAGCACCGAGAGCCGCGGCCCCGCGCCGAGCGTGAGCTCCTCGTAGAACTCCCGCACCGACTGCGGCCGCTCGTCGGCGTTCTTGCTGAGCGCCCGCATCACGGCCGCCTTCATCTTGGGCGGCACCGAGCTCGAGAGCGGCGTCGCCTCGAACGGGAACGGCTGCGACGTCATGTGCTGCGTCGCCCACGCCCAGGGCGTGTCCGCCTCGAAGGGCAGCCGCCCGGTGAGCATCTCGTACGTCACCACGCCGAGCGAGTAGATGTCGCTGCGCGGGTCGAGCTCCTTCCCCTTGAACTGCTCGGGGCTCATGTACGGCGGCGTCCCGAGCACCGTGCCCTGCTGCGTCAGCTTCTGGTCGGCCTTCGAGTTCCGGTCGTCGCGCTTCGCGATGCCGAAGTCGAGGACCTTGACGTAGTCCTCCTCGCCGGCCCGCTTCGTCAGGTAGATGTTCGCGGGCTTCAGGTCGCGGTGGATGATCCCCTTCTGGTGCGCCTCCTCGAGCGAGCCGCAGACCTGCCCCATGATCCGGTCGACCCGCTCGGGCGGCAGCGGACCGCCCTTCTCGAGCGCATCCTCCAGCGAGATCCCGCTGAGCAGCTCCATCGCGATGTACAGCTCGCCCGTCGCGGTCTGCCCGAAGTCGTAGACCTTGATCGTGTTCGGGTGCTCGAGCTCGCTGACGGTGCCGACCTCGCGCATGAAGCGCGCGATGACCTGCGGGTCCCTCGCGAACTGCGAGAGCAACGTCTTGATGGCGACCTTGCGGACCGAGGTCCCCATCTGCTGCTCGCCGGTGTAGACGCGGCCCATGCCGCCCTCGCCGAGCACCCCGACGATCCGGAACCGCCCGCCGACGACCGTGTTGATCAGCGGATCGGCGCCCGCGTCCGTGGCGACCGGAAGGAGCGCGCCGCACTTGGCGCAGAAGCGCGCCCCGTCGATGTTTGGCTGGTGGCAGGCCGGACAGTCCATGCGATCGAACCTCTACTCGAAGTCGCGCCCGGAGGGCGCGCCCCTCTCCGCGAGCGTGAGCCCGCGGCCCGCGCGAAGGCGCGGAGGGAGGATCGCAAGAGGCGAGCGTCGAGCGCAAGCGATCCACGCCGCGCCGCGACGATCGCGCCGCGACGATGGCCCCACGGCGATCGCGCCGGGCTCGCGAAACCCCTGGTCTCCCGGCCATGTCGGCGGGATCTCGAGGAAACGATCCGCTCCCGCTTGACACGTCTCTTGCAGGGGGCTAAGAGCCTGCCTCCCTTCGCGGGACCCGTCTGTCTTCGGTGCGATCTCGGGCAGCAGCGAACCACCCCCTCGCTGCTGCCGACCTGATCGGTCTGGACAGCGTGGCCCCGGAGTGGAGCAGCCTCTGGGAAGAAGCAGCAGTGAGGATGGTCGGTCTCGAGACATGACGCTAGGTCAGCAAGCTCTCACTCACGTGGGGCGTGGGGGGCGTGGGGCAGGGCGGACGTCGCTGGCGTAGCTCAATCGGCAGAGCTCCTGCCTTGTAAGCAGGGGGTTAGGGGTTCAAGTCCCCTCGCCAGCTCCGGGACGAGGCGGGATCAGGATCCAGCAGGACGAAGAGCTCAGCAGAACCACGGTAAAGCTCGGGTGCCCCAGGCAGTGCAACAGCAGCCGGGCTCACCGCATACCTGGGAGACACCTGAACGTTAGAGGGGGTTTTCATCGCTTGCGGGCTCGAATATTGGGGAGCCTCGGTCACGGTCACGGAGCGGAACAGAGCGGGGACAACGAGAGAGGCGAGAGGCGAGAGGCGAGAAGCGGAAAAAGCGGAATACATGGAGGGTTGCCCGAGCGGCCAAAGGGAGCAGACTGTAAATCTGCCGGCAATTGCCTACGATGGTTCGAATCCATCACCCTCCACCGGAGCGGATGTTCCGCTCCGACAAGCGGGCCAGCCAAGGCGTCTGTGCGAGGCATCACCTCCGCGGATGCGCCCGCGGGCGTAGCTCAGTTGGTAGAGCGTCAGCCTTCCAAGCTGAACGTCGCCGGTTCGAACCCGGTCGCCCGCTCCCGAGGCAGGCTCCATTGCCCACCTAGCTCAGTCGGTAGAGCACGTCCTTGGTAAGGACGAGGTCGTCGGTTCAATCCCGATGGTGGGCTCCGCAACGTAGCAAGAAGCGCAGCGGCGAACCTTTCATCCGGGCGGATACGCGGGACACGCGGACACGCGGACATTAGGAGACATCTCGATGGCCAAGGAGAAATTCACTCGTACCAAGCCGCACGTGAACGTGGGGACGATCGGCCACATCGACCACGGCAAGACGACGCTGACCGCGGCGATCGTGAAGGTGC
>CAYQYG010000617.1:0-3929 GCA_964421485.1 uncultured Polyangiaceae bacterium
GGGCCGCGCTGCCGGCAGGCGAGCTCGCGCCGTGGATCGCCGCGGTGGCGCGCCGCGCGGGCCGCCGCGCCGCGGAGGACGCCGACTGTCGCGGCGAGCGCGATCTCGCGCGCCGCGCGACGGCGGCGATCGCGGCGGCCGCGACCGAGCTGCTCGACCCCGCGGTCCGCGGCGCCGCGATCGCCGCGGCCTCGACGCCGGAGGAGGCCTTCTACGCGCGCGCGTCGCTCCACGGCCACCACCTCGCGGGCGACGCGCCGCTCGCCGCCGCGCTCCGGGACCGCGCCGCGCGCATCGTGATCGCCCGCGCGATCGCGCCCTGGGACGACCCCGCGAGCGCGCGCCCCCTCGCGCTCGTCGAGGCGATGATGCGCGGCCACGGCCTCGACGCCTACGTCCACGACCTCGCTCCCTGAGCTCCGCGCGCCCGCGGCGCCCGGCCGGGGGCGCCGGTCGCTCGGGCCGGGGGCGCCGCGCGCGCGTCCCCTACCGCGACGCCGTCGCGCGCGCGACGGGGCTCTCCCGCGAGGGCGTGGTCGCGGGGTAGATCCTGAGGGATACGATCCTCGTCCGGCGCTCGCTCGCCGAGAACGCCGCGCCCGCGACGGGCACGCCGTCGCGCATCGCCACCGCGACGTGAGGCCCCGGATCCACCGGCACGGGCGCGCCCGCCGGGATCGCCTCCCCGTCGAGCCGCACCGTCACGCCCTCGCTCGCGCCGGCCAGCGCGATCAGCACGCGCGGCAGCCGCGCGTCGAGGTCCGCGAGCCGCTGCGCCGCCTCGTCCGCGACCTCGGGCGCGCGCCCGCGCGCGGCCGCGATCGCGGCCGCATACTCGCGCGCGGCCAGGCGCAGCCGCCCCAGCCGGTCGTGGCAGAGCGCCACGTGGAAGCGCACCCCCGGCGTCGGCCGCGCGCGCGCGATCGCCTCGAAGCGCGCGAGCGCGTCCGCCCACCGGCCCGCCGCCTCGAGCGCCCGGCCCTCGGCGAAGCGCAGCCGCAGCGCGCGCGTCGTCGCCTCGCCGTCCCCGCTCGCGTCCCCCGCGGCCGCCAGCGCGAGCGCCGCAGCGGCCGCAGCGGCCCAGCGGCGCGGTGGTCTGCCCGCGGCGCTCATCAGAACCCCGGCCTGGTCACGCCGCCCCAGCGCCTTCGAACGATGCGCGGCGTCCCCTCGCGTCCGCTCGCACCGCCCACGCCGGTGCGGCCGCTCTCGTCTCCGTTTCCGCTTCCGTCTCCGTTTGCGCTTGCGTTTCCGCTTTCACTTGCGTTTCCGCTTTCGCCTCCGCTTTCGCTTTCGTTTTCTTTCAGGCCGGTCGCGATCGCGTTGCTGGCTGCGTGTCCGTCGGCGCGCGCCGCGCCGCCGCTCTCGGCCGAGCCCATGCGAATCGTGCGGGCCGGGCCGCTCACCTCGCCCACGTCCACCGGGCCGCCGTCGCGCGCCGCTGCGGGCTGCGGATCGCCGTTTCGGGCCGCCGCCCCGACGGCGATCGCCGCGGCCAGCGCGGCCGCCGCGGCGAGGCGGAGCACCTCGCCGCCCCGCCGCCGCATCACGCCCGCGTCACGCAGCCACTCGAGCCCCCGCGCCCTCCCGCGCTGCAACCCCTCGAGCACCGCCCACCGCCGCCACCAGCGGTTCGGGGCGCAGGGCTCCTCGAAGCGACCCGGTGTCCCGCATGTCCACCGCGCGATCGAGTGCGCCGCCCGTGCCCAGATCGAGCCGCGCTCCGGATCCTGCGTCGCGACCGCCGCGGCTCTCTCCGCGCACCTCGCGAGCGCCCGCTCCAGGTCCGCGCGCAGCGCTCCCGCGTCCTCGTAGCGGCGCGCCGGATCCTTCTGCAAGCAGCGCGCGACGATCGCCCGCAACGCGGGATCGATCTCGGGCGGCAGCGGCGCAGGCTCGTGCTCCACGATCCGCCGCAGCACCGCGAACGGATTCTCCGCCTTGAACGGCTGCCGCCCGGACAGCGCCTCGTACAGGATCACACCGATGGCCCAGAGATCGGCGCGCGCGTCGATCCCACCGCGCCCCCGCGCCTGCTCCGGCGCCATGTACGACGGCGTCCCGAGGATCTGCCCGTCCACCGTCAGCGCGTCCCGCCCCTCCTCGATCTGGCTGACCCCGAAGTCGACGATCTTTGGCACCACGCCCTCGCCGGGCACGACCGCGAGGAAGATGTTCTCCGGCTTGATATCGCGGTGCACCACGCCCGCCGCGTGCGCTGCCTCGAGCCCGCTGCACACATCGATGAGGATCGGCACCACGTGCTCCGCGGCGAGCGGCCGGCCAGGGATCAGGCGCTCCGCGAACGGCGCGCCCCGCAGGAGCTCCATCGCGAGGAAGACGTACCCCTCCTCCTCGAGCACCCCGGCGTCCACCACGCTCACGATGTTCCTGTGCTGGAACTTCCCGATGATCCGCGCCTCGCGCAGGAAGCGCCCCACGACCTGCTCGTCGTCGGATGCCGGGGACAGCTTGAGCGCCACGTCGCGCCCGAGCAGCTCGTGCCGGGCCCACCACACCCGCGCCATTCCCCCGGACCCGATCGCGCGAACGAGCCGAAAGCGGCCGCCCGCGATGTCCCCGGCCTGCAGCACCTGTCCTCCCGTCGGCCCCGTGCGCCGCGTTCACGGTCGCGCAGCTCGGGCCCGAAAAAGCAGAAATGGGGCCAGCTCAGCCGAATTACGCCCACGCGCTCCTCGCCCCGAGTCCGCCGCGAGCGGGCGCGGCGCCGCGCATGGGGCGGACACCGGGGCGCTAGGGGTTGTAGATCCGCATCAGATCGTCGAAGAGCTTCACGCCGAGCTCGCGGTAGCCGCGGCTCGTCAGGTGGACGCCGTCCTTCGCGGCTCGCGGCGGGCTCTCCTTGCTCCACGCGTCGATCGAGCCCTTGCCGCCCATCGTCTCGTAGGTGTCCCAGAAGCCGCAGCCGGCGGCCTTCGCGCCCTCGCGGATCGCGTCCCGCACGACGGGCGTGCGGTCGGGCGTGTCGCGGCGATCGGTGGGAGCGAGCGCCAGGCAGTCGACGTCGGGGCTCACCTTGCGCACGCGCGCGACGACCTCGCCGACCTGCTTCGCGTACATCGCGGCGTCGGCGTTGAAGTCACCCGACTCGTTCGTCCCGTACTCGAGGATCACGAGCGCCGGCGGGCGCCGCGCGAGCTCCGCGGCCCAGCTCGCCTCGTTCCAGGCCAGCGGCGTCCCGAGCCGCGCCCCGTTGATGCCCAGCGTGTCGAGCACCACGCCGGGGCTCGTCGTGGGGTCCGTCTCGATGATCGCGCCGCACAGCTCCGGCGCTCCCGCGGTCGGCGTCACCGCCAGCGTCGCGGCCGGATCACTCCCCGCGGTCGCGTGACGGAGCTCGCCGGGCGGCTCCTCCGCGCTGGCCTTCACCGTGAACGACGGCGTGCCCGTCACCGCGATGCCCACCTGATCCGTCGGCCCGTTCAGCCGGTAGCAGATGTCCCACCGGAGCTTGCCCGTCAGCCCCGCGTCGGCGAGCGTGAGCTTCGCCTGGGTCCCGCCCGAGTCCGCGCTGAACAGGATGCCCCCGAGCCCGAACACGCCGTCGCCGGTCACCAGCGTGGTCGCGGGCCCCCTGGGCCGCATCTTCCACTTGCCCTCGACCCCGATCTTCATCCCGTCGTGCCGGTACCCCTCGAAGCCCACGTGCACGAAGCCGGGGCCGCCGCGCCCGAACCGCTTCTGCAGCGCGGTCCGCAGCGCGCCGCTCCAGAAATCGGCTGCGCCGTGGGAGTCGCCGAGCCACGCGATCCGGACGTGCTCCTTGCGCTCGCCCTGCTCGAGCTCGCGCAGCGCCGCGAAGAAGCGCCCGTAGGGGCCGTCCTTGGGCCGCGCCGCAGGTCCGGCGACCGGCGCCGCGGGCGCCGCGGACGCCGCGAGGGGCGCCGGCGGCGGGGGCGCGGCCGACG
>CAYQYG010000618.1:0-3880 GCA_964421485.1 uncultured Polyangiaceae bacterium
CTCTGGCTCCGGGCGCCGCCGGGCGACCCGGGGCCCGGCGCAGCGGCCGCGGGCGGCGCGGCGGGGGGCCCGCCGGCCCGCCAGGACAGCGTGAGATCGTCGGCGTAGCGCGTGTAGCGGAAGCCGAGCTTGCGGGCGAGGCCGGACATCCGGCGATCGAGGCGGAGGCAGATCGCGTTGGTGATCGCGGGGGAGGTCGGCGCGCCCTGCGGCAGGACGCGCGGGCCGGTCGCGACGTGGAGGGTCTTGCCGCGGAACTGGACGACCTCGCGCGGCGGCTCGGTGGAGAGGAGCGCGATCAGGGTCGCGGGGGCCTCGGCCACGCCGGCCTTGCGGAGCAGGCCGCGCACCCTTCGCCAGGTGATCGTCGGGAAGAAGTCCTTGATGTCGACCTTCACGACGACGTCGGCGCCCGCGTGCGCGACGGCGTTGGTGACGATGGATCGGTCGGCGAGGAAGCCGTGCGCGGCGCCGTGCACGGGGAGCTTATCGAAGACGTGGCGCAGGGCCCAGCGCTGAGCGCGCTTGAGATCGCGCTTGGGCGCGGTGATCGTGCGGGCGGTGCCGTCGCGCTTCGGGATCTGCCAGCGGCGGTAGTGGCTGCCTGTGTCGACCTCGCGGTGGTAGGCGAGCCAGCGGAGCTTCGCGACGGGGACCTCGAGCGCGCCGGCGAGCGCGTCGGCGGTCTCGAGCGCGGGCAGGCCGATCAAGCGGGCGCGCTCCTCGCGGTTCGGCGCGTCGAAGCGGTCAGGGCCGGCGTCGTCCTCCCAGTGCACGCCGGCGCCGAGGTGCGTGACGTGCGTCTCGAGGTAGGCCTCCCACGCGAGCTTCCTGAGCGCGCGGCGCTCCTTGGCCTCGGCCTTCTTGCGCTCCTTGTACTGGCCGCGCTCCCTGTCGGACATCGAGGCGGGGTCGCCGGTGACGGCGAGCCCCTTGGCGGCGAGCTGCGCGCTCACCCACGCGTCGATGCCGCCGGCCTCGGTGATGGACTTCCACCGGGCGGCGCGCTCCTCGCGGGCGCGGCGGCGCTGCTCGGCCGAGGGCGCCGAGGGCGCGCCGCTTGGAGCGCGACCCGGAGCCCCGAACGTCGACTGAGGCGTCGAGACGGGGAGGACGACGGGTGCGGCGGCCTGGACGGTCGTGTCGATCTTCGCGGTCACGGCTCGTTCTCGGGTGCTCCCGGCGGCGAGAGCGGTGCTCATCACGCGGCTGAGCACCGCTCGAGATCATGTCGCCAAGAGAGGTATTGAGCGCATCACCATCTATTCTTGGGGCACGGTAGCCTCACCGGTTCTCCGGCATAGCCGGCTCTACTACGCCGGGAGAAACGGCGGTCGTGACGTTGTCTCAGCTCTCCCGGCGTAGTAGAGCCGGCTATGCCGAAGAGAACCAAGAACAGGCTACCTTGCGGAGAATGTCGAGCGGTTCCTCCAGAGCGGCGCGGCGCCGCTCCTGCGCTCGAGGCGCGGAGGCTGGTGCGTTCAAAACCTCTCCTCACGGCATGATTTCAGAGCTTGACTTCGTTGCACCTCCACTTCGCGTTGCAATGCGAGGGGCGCCCTCGCGTACGGCGTCAGGCTGATGCGGCGTCCGTGTCGACGAAGCCCTCCGACGTGAGCTGCGAGAGCCTCGTGAAATACGCGTCGCGCGCTTCGCGGTCCGTGTCAAACCAAATGCGCTGGTGGCGGGGCGCGGCGGCGCGGGCGCCCCACTGGACGTGGACCAGGCGGTCGTCGAGGGAGACGCGGTAGACGGTCTCGGCGCCGGTCGGCTCGCGGCGCACGTAGGTGCGGGTCTCGGCGCGGATGAGCGTCCGGCCCTCGGCGGTCTGGCGGAGGGCGTCCTCCTCGGCGCGGCGGCGGGCGTAGGCGAGGCGGAGCGCGATCATGTGCTCGCAGGGGCCCTCGCGCAGCGCGCTGCGGCGGAACGTGGGGCACGTGCACGACGCGTCCGAGACGCGGCCCTCGAGGTCCATCGTGAAGCGGGGAGGGAAGTCGCGGCGGGCTTCCTTGTCGGCGACCTCGCCGTGGATCTCGACGCCTTCCCCGGCGATCTCGTGGATCTTGGTGAGGCGGACCTCGCCGGTGCCGGGGGTGTGGGGGCGTAGCCCGGCTTCGCCGGGCGTAGCCCCCACTGTCAAGGTAGGGGTGCCGGCGGAGCCCAGCAGGCGATGCGCTTTCGCCTCGCGGGGGGAGCCGAAGCGGATGCGGTCCTCGTCCACGGGCTCCGGGAAGAGCTCGCGGGGGCGGTAGACCTCGCGGGAGACGTCGAAGAGGGCGCGGCCCCGGAGGCACTCGAGCTGCATGGCCGCGCGGGCGGCCTCGGGCTTGACGCCGGCGGAGGCGGCGAGGTCGGCGAGCGAGAGGGGGCCCTTGGCGCGGAGCTCGGCGGAGAGCAGGAGGGCGAGCGCGCGCTGGGCCTCGGCCTCGGCGCTCGAGGGCATGAGGGCGTCGAAGGACGCGGCGCTGGCCCACGAGCTCTCGGTCCAGCCGGTGAGCGCGGTGGTCAGGGTGGCGCGGCCGAGGTCGAGCACCCAGAAGACCGGGAGGCCGGGGCCGCGGAGCTGGACGCGGACGCCGCGCACGTGGGGGAGGACGCGGGCGAGCGCGAGCAGGCGCTGGCGGCCGAAGGTGCGGACGACGCGCGGCGTGCCCTTGAACGCGGGGCCGTGGGACTCGAGCACGATCTCCCAGGGCTCGAGCACGAGGCGCGGGCGCTGGCCGGGGACGAGCTCGAAGCGGAGGCCGCGCGGGGGGTTCTTCGCCTTGCGCGTGCGGAGCACGTAGAGCGCGTTGTAGAGGTCGACGGGCGAGAGGTGGCAGGAGACCGCGGGGAGGGTGGCGGCGGATTGCACCTGCAAGAAGCCGCGGAGCCACGTGTACGGGACCTCAATGCGGCGGTCCTCGCCGGCGCGGCCGGCGATCGAGGCGCCGGCGTCGAGGTCGACGGCGGTGTACGGGCGGAGGCGATCGACGCCCGCGATGAGCTCCGGGGAGAGGTCGGCGAAGGTGGTGCCGTGCGCGGCCTCGCGGCCCTCGAAGAGATCGCTGGAGAACGCGAGGCGGGCGTAGGCGCTCTCGTCGCGGGAGAAGACCTCGAGCGAGACCTCGTCGGGGTGCACGGTGAGGACCGGATCGAGGGCGCCGGTCCTCTTCGTGTCGTCGGCGAGGGCCTTGTCGAGGAACGCCTTCTGGGCCTCCCAGATCTGGGCGTTCGCCTTCTTGCCCTTCTTCATGAGGTAGGCGAGGTAGGCGGTGCGATCGCGGCCCTTGTAGCGGAGGTCGCTCTCGAGGATCGCGGCGGCGGTCATGAGCGCGTCGCGGAACAGCGCGGGCTCGCGGATCTTGCCGCGCACGCCGACGGCGCCGCGGCCGCCGTCGAGCGCGAGCAGCACGCGCTCCGCCATCGGCGCGGCGACGAGGGCGCTCTTCGCGGCGTAGCGGATGTGGACAGGGCGTGCGAGCTCCGCGCTCATGCGTGCGCTCCGTTCTGCCGGGCGACCCTGGCCGCGCGGCGCTTCGCTCTGCGATAGGCGCGGTAGGCGGCCTTCCGCACGGCGAGATCGTTCGCCTTCTTATCAAAGGCCAGCGAGCTCAGCAACGCGAGCGCGCTGTCGCCGCCCGCGCGGCCGAGCGCGGCGATCGCGTCGAGCTGGGCGGCGCCGTCGATCGCGGAGCGGGCGAGGGCGAGCAGGGGCTCGACCTCGCCGGCGGCGATCATCGCGGGGAGCGCGAGGCGGCGGCCCGGCTCGAGGGCCGTGAGCTCGGCGCGGGCCGCGGCCGAGGCGGCGCGCGCGGTCGCGCCGAACGCGACGGGATCGAAGGGCGCGATCGCGGCGGCGGCGCGGGCGGCGCGGTCGGGAGCGATCGCGCCGAGCGCG
>CAYQYG010000619.1:0-3870 GCA_964421485.1 uncultured Polyangiaceae bacterium
GCCGCCCCCGGCCAGCGCCGCGCCCCCGAGCCGGCCCTCCGCCGGCGCCGCGCCCCCGAGCCGGCCGCACGTCGGGGTCGAGGTGATCACCCCGGCGCCCGCGCCGCCCGCGGCGCCCGCCGCCGCGAGCCTCCTCGTCCCGCTGTCGGCCGGCAACTGCGAGCCCGGCGCCCGGCCGCTCTTCCTCGTGCAGCCGATCGGCGGCACCGTCTACACGTACCTCCCGCTCGCGCGCGCGCTCGGCCCGGCGATCTCCGTGCACGGCGTCCGCGCGTCGGGCATGGAGCCCGGCGAGCCCGTCCTCCGCGAGCTCGACGCCATGGTCTCGCGCTACCTCGACGAGGTCCGCGCGCTCCAGCCTGCGGGCCCTTACCTGCTCGGCGGCCACTCGGCCGGCGGCGCGATCGCGTACGAGATGGCGCAGGCGCTCCTCGCGTGCGGCGAGGAGGTGGAGCTCCTGGTCATGATCGACACCCCGTCGATCGGGCCCGGGCGGCGCGCGCGCGTCGACTCCGTGGAGGACCTGCTCCGCGGGGCCGGCGCGCCCGGAGGCCCCGCGGCCGCCGGCTACCGCGACCTCGCGACCGGGCTGCGCGAGGACGCCCGGCTCGCCGAGATCGCGGTCGCCACGTGGAACGCCCTCGCCGGCCACGAGCCGCGCCCGATCGACGCCGAGATCGTCTACGTCCGCGCGCGGAGCGACCGCGACCCCGAGGACCTCCACGCCGAGCAGACCTGGATGGACCTCGCGCGCGGCCCGTTCGCGCTCCACGCCGCGCCCGGCGACCACTTCACGATGATGCAGCGCCCTCACGCGACCGTGCTCGCGCGGATCCTGGAGCGGTACCTGCGCAGCCTCGAGGCGCCGTCGCCCTCGCGCCCCGTGGCCTCCCCCGCGCGCAGCCGGCCCGACGGGGCGCCGCTGCCCGCGCGCCGCCCGTCGGCGCGCCCGACCTGGCGCACCGAGCCCGCGAGCCAGCGGCCCCAGGATCCGCCCGCGCGCGACGGAGACAGCATTCCTCCGCCGTCACGAGACCACGACATGATCTGACGGCGCGGGCGCGGGAGGCCCTGCATCCCTCCCGCGCGCTCGCTCGAATGAGCGCGCTGCGCGAGGTGGATCGGCCTATCCCTCAATCGGCCTCCACCGCGCCCAGCGTGCACGGGCTCGGCCGCGGCTCGCCGCGCTGGTCCATCTCCGCGCACGTCGTCCCCTGGCCGATGGCCGGGCTCCCCGGGCCGGGCATCATCGTCCTCGTCGGCCCCCCGTTGTCCTGCAGGGGCCCGAGCAGCGGATCGCCGGTGATCGCGCCGGCCACGCAGCCCTCGCCCCCCGCGTGGCCGAGGTTGGTCCCGCCGTCCGCGAACGGGCCGTCCTTGCAATCGTTGTTCGACACGACGCAGCCCTCGAGGTGGACCGCGCTCGCGCCGCCGAAGAGCGCCGAGCCGTAGCCGGACTCGTTGTCGGCGATCGTGCAATTCAGGAGGGTGCCGCTCACGTCGTTCGCGAACCAGAGGCCGCCGCCCTGATCGGAGCTGTTCCTCGTTATCGTCACGTTCGTCAGGTTCGCGATCGCCGACTGCCCCACCCAGAAGCCGCCGCCGTAGTGGGCCGTGTTGTTGGAGATCGTGGTCGCCGTCATCGTGATGGCGGTGTGCTCGAGGTAGAGCGCGCCGGCGAGCCCCACGGCCGCGTCGGCCGCGTTCCCGTCGAACGTGCACCGGTCGATCGTGGTCGGCTCGTCCGTGTAAGCGACGCGGAACACGGCGCCGCCCTGCGCGCCCGCCGTGTTGGCCGTGAACACCGAGCCGCAGAGGGTCATCGTGGTATCGGCGCCGTCGAACACGACGGCGCCGCCGTTGCCGCCGTTCCCCGGGTTGCCGTCCGTGCCCGTCGCCGCGTTGCCGTCGAAGGTCGAGTTCACCACCGCGAGCGTGTTGCCCAGGTTGCCCACCGCGCCGCCGTTGCTGCCGCTGTTGCCCGAGAACACGCTGCCGACGATGACCGTCTCGCCCACGCCCTGCGAGGTGATCGCGCCGCCGGAGACGTCCTGCCCGCTGGCCGCACAATGGTTGTCGGTGAACTGGCAATCGATGACGTGGAGCGATCCTCCCTCGCGGAAGATGGCCGCGCCGCCCTGGGTCGTCTCGGTCGTGTTCGGGACGTCGGTCGTGAAGCCGCCGGTGAAGCCGAGGCGCTGCACGGTGAGCTTCGGGGTGGTCTGGTCCCAGGCGCTCGCGAGGCGCAGGATGCGGGTCGTGCCGCCGCCGCTCAGCGTCACGGTGCCGCCGCCGTCGATCACGGTGTCCTTGTCGATGGCCTTCTCCGAGGTCACGGTGATCGTGACCGGCGCGGATCCGCAATCGAACGTGACGACGCCGCCCACCGCCAGCGCCGCGTCGAGCGCGGCCTCGTCGCAGCTCCCCGGCGAGCCGCTGCCGACGACGGCGTCGGGCGCGGACGTGTCGGCGGGCTGGATCGGATCCGTGCAGGTGGGCGGCGGGTCCATGACGCCGCCGGTCCCGGTGCCCCCGCCGGTGCCGGCCGCGCCGCCGCTGCCGCCGGCGTCGTCATCGCCCCCGCACGACAGCGCGGCCGCGGCGATCGCGATCGCGAGCGACGGCCAGGGGGAGAGCGGGGAGGACCGGAGGCTTCGCGGCGCGCGGATCGTGCTCATGGCTCCATGAGAGCCGAGATCGGCCGCCGCGGAAAGCGCCGCGAGCGGCGCGGGCCGCGCGCCGCTCGCGGCGGGCCGGCCGTGTCCGCGGCGTCCGCACAAGCATTGGAGAGCGGGCCCCGGTGCGGGCCTGGGTCCCCCGGTCCGAGGTGAGCCACGGCGGGGAGTCGCCCCGCACACTCGACAGGAGGGAACGACGATGGAGATCGAGGAGGTCCTCAATCACGCGCAGGATGTCATGTCGGCCGGCCGGGTCTTCGGGCCGCCGGTCGAGAGGGACGGCACCACGCTGGTCCCTGCGGTGACGCTGCGGGGCGGGCTCGGCGGAGGTCGTGGGGAGCAGCCCGACAAGAACCGGGGCGCGGGGGCCGGCTTCGGCCTCGTGGCGAAGCCGGCGGGCGCCTACGTGATCCGCGGCGGCTCGGTGACATGGCAGCCGGCGATCGACGCGAACCGGGTGCTGCTCCTCTCCGCCGCGCTGGGCGCCGCGGCGCTGCTCGCGCTCGGCAGGCTCGCGACCGCCACCGTCAACCGCGGAAGCCGGTGGCGCCCGCGGAGGATGCGCTGGCTCGGCGGGCTGCGCCGGGCCTTCGCTCGCGTGGAATAGCCGGCGCGGCGATCGCCGCGCGCCGGCCGGGCACGACCGCGATCGCGGCCCGGCCGGCGCCGTCCGCGGCCGGCGCTCAGGGCAATGCTATGGTGATCGTCTCCTGGTGGTCGGCGTCCGACGAGCAGCTCGCGCCCCCGATCGTCGAGAGATCCATGCAGGAGCAATCGGCGATCCCGTGCTGGCAGGTGCCCTGCACGTCGGAGAGCGGGACGCATTGATAGCTGATCTCACCGCCGGGGACCCCCGGGATCGTCTCGACGCACACCTGGACGTGGCGGGTGCACATCATCGAGGGGCCGCACGCGAAGGTGCCGGTCGCGCAGAGGTCGGGGTCGGCGTACGGGGCGCTGTTCGCCCATTGCGTGCACTCGGCCATTTCGCCTTCAATGACCTCGCCGTCGCAGCCGCAGACGGGGCCGGTGGGGGGCCCGTCGCAGGTGAACCCGGCCACGCAGCTCCCCGTCGCCTCCGGCGCGCAGGAGCCCTGGGCGTAGATGCACGCCTCGCCGTTCGGGCACGCCTCGGAGGCGGAGCAGGTGCCGGCGCCGGCGCCGCCGCTGCCGCCCGTGCCGCCGCCGCCCG
>CAYQYG010000620.1:0-3865 GCA_964421485.1 uncultured Polyangiaceae bacterium
CCCCTGCCCTCGGCCCCCGCGCCTCCGCGGCCGACCACGCGCCCGCCCTCGGCGCCGGCGCGGCCCGGCGCCGTGCTGCGCCTGGCGATGGTGAAGATCCCCGGCGGTCGCTTCATGATGGGCAGCCACGAGGGTGAGCGCGGCGCCTCCGACGACGAGCGCCCCCGCCGCGAGGTGCACCTGTCCCCGTTCGAGATGTCGCGCGCCCCCGTGACGCAGCGCCTCTACGAGTCCGTGATGCGCGCGAACCCGAGCCGCATCGAGGGCGACGACCTGCCTATCATCAACGTGACCTGGCGCGGCGCGGTGGAGTTCTGCAATCGCCTGTCCGCGCTCGACGGCCTGTCGCCCGCCTATCAGCTCGACGGTGAGTCGGTGATCTGGCTGCGCGGCACGAACGGCTACCGCCTCCCCACCGAGGCCGAGTGGGAGCACGCCGCCCGGGGCGCCGACGGGAGGATCTACCCCTGGGGCGACGATCCGCCGGGCCGCCAGCTCTGCTGGAACGGCCCGGGAAATGACGAGGGCCAGGGCAGCCGCATCGGCCCGAGCCCGGTGGGCTCCTACCCGGACGGCGCGTCCCCCTTCGGCCTGATGGACATGGCCGGCAACGTGCTGGAGTGGTGCTGGGACTGGTCGGGCCCTTACGACCCCACGCCCTCCGCCCTCACGGATCCGATAGGGCCGCCGGAGGGGGCGGCGCGAATACTCCGCGGAGGGTCGTGGACGATCGATTACCCTGCCGGCGTCCGGGCCGCCCACCGGTTCCGCCTGGCGGTGTCGAGCCGCTTCGATTTCGTCGGCTTCCGGTGCGCGCGGGGGCCGGCGCAAACATAGAGATTGACGCCGCGCCCGGCGCCTTGCTTGATGCGCCCATGCCCGCCGCCCGCCGCCCGCTGCTCGCCGCCTCCCTCGTCCTCCTCGCCGCCTGCGCCTCCTGCTCGCCGCTCGCCGGCCTCGTCGCGCCGCAGCAGACCGGGATCTACAAGAGCGGGTCCAGGATGCACGGGTTCCAGACCGCGAGCTTCGCGTATGGGTTCATGAACGGGCACCAGGCGCAGTGGCTGGCGACGCTCGACAAGGTCGAGCAGGACGCCTTGCCGGCGCTCGCGGCGCTGCGGGACGCGGGGCACACCGCGCGGATCGTGATGCGGCCCGCCAAGGCCTCGGGGGACGGCGTCGAGTACTATAACGTCGACCTCGAGATCGTCACCAAGGGGACGGGCAAGGCGGTGCGGATCGAGGGGACGACAGGCATGGCGCCCGGGCAGCACGGCGGCATGGCGGCGGAGGCGGCGCAGGCCACCGGAGCGAGCGCGGAGGCGATCACCAGGGCCCATTTCGCGCTCTATGGCCTGGTCAACATGCTCACGGCGCTGAACGCGTCCTCGGACAGCTTGCAGCGGCACGCGTTCGCGCTGCTCGTGCTGAAGGAGAAGGTCTCGGCCGGGGAGAAGGCGGACTGGTTCGACGGGAACCGGCCGGCCTCCGAGACGATAGAGGACGTGAAGGTGGCGCTGCAGATCATCGCCGAGCACCACGCGACCGCGAAGGCGTGGCGGGCCGAGATCCTGGGAATGGTGGCCATGGCCTCGAGCCACATGGCGCCGGGCGTGCTGGACGAGCTCCGCGGGCAGATCGACGAGTCGAGGGGGCAGGCGAAGCGGTGGAGGGAGACCCATTCGCAGCCTACGATGGACGATTTCGGGGTGAAGGTGGACCTGCCGGATCCGCAGAAGATGCTGGACGAGCTCGAGGAGAAGGCGGGGTATCTGACGGCGGCGTTGCAGGTGGCGAAGGGCGTGGCGACCGGCAGCCCGTCGGCGACGCTCGAGGGGCTCGCGAAGCTGGCGCCGGCCGATAGCAGCGTGCGCACGGTGCTGGACGGGGCGGCCGCGGCCACGAAGGGCGACGTGCTGGGGACCATCGACGCGGTGGCCAAGCTCGCCGGCAAGGAGGCCGAGGTCGACGCCGTGAAATCGACGGTGAACGGTGTGAAGAGCCGCCTCTCGAGGGTGCAGGAGGCGGTGGCGGCATTCAAATCGGGGCAGCCGGGCAAGGCGATCAAGGCGGCGGGCGCGGCGGCCGGCGGGGGCTGACGGCCGGGCGGGCGTGGAAGCGCGGCTTGCGCGCGGCGCGCCCATGCTAGAACTCGCCCGCGATGACGGTCCTGCAGGTCGCCGATCTGGGCTTCGGGTATGGCGCCGAGAAGCTCTTCCAGGGCGTGACGTTCGCCCTCGAGCCGGGCGAGCGCGCGGCGCTCGTGGCCCCGAACGGCGCGGGGAAATCGACGCTCCTCCGGCTCGCCTCGCGCGAGCTCGCGCCGGACGCCGGATCCGTGGTGATCCAGCGCGGCGCGCGCGTGGCGTACTGCCGGCAGTCCCACGAGCTCCGCGCGGAGGGGTCGGTGATGGACGCCTTCCTCGCGGGGTTCGCGGAGGTGCTGGAGCTCCGGCACGCGCTCACCGAGGCCCAGCACGCGGCCGCGAGCGGCAGCGAGGCGGCGCTCGCGCGGCTCTCCGACCTGACCGATCGGTACCACGTCGCGGGCGGGGACGACCTCGAGCGGCGCGTGGAGGTGATCGCGGGGCACCTCGGGTTCGCGCCCGCGGACATGGAGCGGCCGGTCGCGAGCCTCTCGGGCGGCGAGCGCGGGCGGCTGCACCTCGGCGTCGTGCTCGCGCTCGAGCCGGATCTCCTCCTGCTCGACGAGCCGACGAACCACCTCGACATCGAGACCATCGCGTGGCTGGAGCAGCACCTCGTGGGGCTCGGGAGCGCGATGCTGATCGTGTCGCACGACCGCGCGTTCCTCGACGCGGTCTGCCCGATCACGATGGAGCTCGGGCAGCGGAGCTTCCGGATCTATCCGCTCCGGTACTCGGACTACGCGGTCGCGCGCGAGGAGGATCTGGCGCGCGAGCGGGAGCTCGCGGAGCGGCAGGAGGCGTTCGTCGCGAAGACCGAGGACTTCATCCGGAGGAACATCGCCGGGCAGAAGACGAAGCAGGCGCAGAGCCGGCGGAAGATGCTGGAGAAGCTCGAGGCGGTGGAGCGGCCCGAGGACGTGTGGGCCGCGGCGGAGCGGGTGCGCTTCCGCTTCGCGCCCGCGCCGAGGAGCGGCGACATCGTCCTCGACGCGCGCGGGCTCGCGGCGTCGCGCGGCGGCCGCGGCCTGTTCTCGGGCGTGGATCTCCTGCTGCGCAGGGGCGATCGGGTCGGCGTGGTGGGGCCGAACGGATCGGGCAAGACGACGCTGCTCAGGCTGCTCGCGGGGCAGGGGGCCGAAGGCGACGCGGGGGAGGTCAAGCGCGGGACGAACCTCTGCGAGGGGTATTTCGATCAGCACCTCGGCTCGCTCGATCCGGGGAGGACCGCGGTCGAGGAGATCCGCGGCGTGCGGCCGGACATGAACGCGGACGCGGCGCGCCAGTATCTCTCGCGGTTCCGGTTCTACGGCGACGACGCGCTCCGCCGCGTGCAGGGCTTCTCCGGCGGCGAGCGGAGCCGGCTCGCGCTCGCGAAGCTGCTGCTCGAGCCGCGCAACCTGCTCTTCCTCGACGAGCCCACGAACCACCTCGACATCCCGGCCGCGGAGATCCTCGAGGAGGCGCTCGCCGGGTTCGACGGGACCGTCGTGCTCGTCTCGCACGACCGGCGCTTCCTCGAGCGCGTGACGACGCGGATCGTGTCGGTGCGCGAGGGGCGCGTGGACGTGTACCCGGGGGGCTTCAAGGATCACCGCGATCACCTCGCGAAGCTCGAGGCCGAGGCGAAGCTCGCGGCGCAGGCCGCGCGGCCCGCGCAGGCGAGGAGCGGGGGCGCGACGCAGCGGCCCGCGGCGCGCGGCGAGCCGCAGGCCGCG
>CAYQYG010000621.1:0-3851 GCA_964421485.1 uncultured Polyangiaceae bacterium
AGGCGCCGGCCACCGTGCGCTCGCCGCGCCGGGAGCCGTGGCCCTCGTCGGTGGGCCGCCCCGCCGCCCCGCGGCGCTCCGCCGTGGTGATCTCGAGCCGCTGCCACGAGCGCGAGTCGGTGCCCTTCCGCGCGCTCGACGGCCTGGTCGACGCGCTGACGCGCCACCTGCGCGAGCTCCCGGACGCGGAGTGCGCCGCGCTCCTGCCGGACGGGATCGCCGAGCTGGCGGCCCTGTTCCCGGTGCTCGAGCGCGTCCGCGCCGTCGCCGAGGCGGTCGTGCTCGCCTCCCCCGGGGCGGAGCGCGGCGCGGCCTCGCCTGCCCCCCGCGCGTGGAGCGACGGCGGCGGCCGGGCCCAGCCGGGCTCGTTCGGCGCGGCGCAGGTGCGGCTCCGTGCGTTCGCCGCGTTCAAAGCGCTGCTCCGCGGCCTCGCCCGGGCGGCGCCGCTCCTGCTCGCGATCGACGATCTCCACTGGGGCGACCGCGAGAGCGCGGAGCTGCTCCGCGCCCTGCTCTCTCCGCCCGACGCGCCGGGCCTGCTCTTCATCGCCTCGTACTCGACCGACGCGGCCGGGAGATCGCCGCTGCTGCGCGCGCTGCTCGCCGATCCGCCGTGCGAGGCGCGCGCGATCGAGGTGGGCCCGCTGCCGCCGGCGGAGGCGGCGAGCCTGGCGCTCTCCAGGCTGGGCCGCGGCGGCGCCGGCGCCGAGGCGTACGCCGCGATCGTGGCGGCGGAGGCCGAGGGCAGCCCGTTCCTGATCGAGGAGATCGTGCGCTACGCGCGCGCCGTCAGGGCCTCGCGGGGCGGCGAGGCGCGCCGGTGTCCGCCGCCGTCGAGCGCGCCCGCGCAGGACGGGGCGGAGCTCTCGGCGCCGACGCTGGCGGAGGTGCTCGGGGCGCGGCTCTCGGCGCTCCCTGCCGAGGCGCGGCGGCTGCTCGAGGTGGTCGCGGCCGCCGGCGGCCCGGTGCCGCGCCGGGTGGCCCTCGAGGCGGCGGAGGTCGGCGCGGACGCGGCGCGCGCGCTCCACCAGCTCTGCGTGGGCGGGCTGCTCCGGACCGAGGGCGTGCGCGACGAGGACGCGGTGGACACCTACCACGACCGGATCCGCGACCGCGTGCTCGCGGCGCTCTCCGCGGCGGTGGTCGAAGGCCACCGCGGGGCCCTCGCCCGCGCGGAGGTCGCCTCGCGCGCGCGGAGCTGCTAAGCGCATCGCTTTCGCATCGGCGCACGCCCTGCATCCCGGCAGGGCCCGGCGCGCCGCGATCCATGGCCGGGACGCGAAGATCCGGCGGTCGCGGGCGGCAGGAACACCTGTTGCTCGGTGCGTCTGGCAGGAGCCCTTTCATGAAGCGCAAGAACAAGCACGTGGTCGAGGATTTCATGAGCAGCGCGGTCATCTCCCTGAAGGAGACCGATACGCTCCGGAACGCCGAGTTCGAGATGAACGTGGCCGAGATCCGGCACATCCCGGTCGTCGACAAGGGGAACCACGTCGTGGGCGTCGTCTCGCAGCGCGACGTGCTCCGCGCGGTCGGCAAGGCGGTGCCGGGCGCGCCGCTGCCGGTCGCGGAGGTGATGAGCCGCAACGTGGAGACGGTGCGGCCGACGACGCCGGCGCACGAGGCGGCCGCGATCATGATGGAGCGCAAGATCGGCTGCCTGCCGGTCGTCGGGGAGGACGAGCAGCTGGTCGGGATCATCACCGAGACGGACTTCCTGCACGTGGCCGAGCAGGCGCTGCGGGGGGCGGGGTTCTCGAGGAGCGACGACTGACCAGACAGGCGGCGGTGACGGGAGCGCCGGCGCGTGACGAGGCCGGCGCCCTGCACCCCTCGACGCCGGCTCGATCGCGCGCAGCGCCCGCGAGCGCCGCTCAGAACTGGAAGTAGACGAATGGGACGGCCTCGGCCGAGGTGACCTCGCGCAGGGCCGCGCAGACCGCGAAGAGGACGAAGCCCTGCGCGGGCGCGGGCAGGCGGATGAACGCCTCCTTCGCGCGCGTGTAGAGCGCGGCCGGGCTCCACTGCGCGAGCAGACCGCCCGCGAGGGCCACGAGCACCGGCGCGGAGAGGTTCGGGTGGAACGTCGTCAGCGTCCCCACGCGGGCGAACACGTCGATCACCTTCTGGACCGACTCGGCGCGGATGAACACGAAGGTCGCGGCCGTGAAGTGGAACGTGAGCGCGACCAGGATGGCCGTCTTCCAGAACGGCGCCTTGGCGCCCTCCCTGGAGGAGCCGAACGCGTCGCGGAGCGCGTGCGTCGCGGCGACGGCGGCGCCCTGGATGATGCCGAAGAGCACGAAGGTCCAGGCGGCGCCGTGCCAGATGCCGCAGACGACCATCGTGAGGAAGACGTTGAGGTACTTCCTGCCGCGGCCGTGGCGGGAGCCGCCGAGCGGGATGTAGACGTAGTCGCGCAGCCACGACGAGAGCGAGATGTGCCAGCGCCGCCAGAAGTCGACGAGGTTCGTCGCGCGGAACGGGGCGTCGAAGTTCTTCGGGAAGCGATAGCCGAGCAGGAGCGCGGAGCCGATCGCGATGTCGGTGTAGCCGGAGAAGTCGCAGTAGACCTGCACGGCGTAGCCGTAGATGCCGGCGAGCGCCTCCAGGCCGGAGTAGCTCGATGGGGCCGCGAAGACGCGGTCGACGAGGTTCAGCGCGAGGAAGTCGCCGATGATGACCTTCTTCACGAGGCCGACGGCGATGTAGAAGAGCGCCTCGCCGCCCTCGTCCGCGGTGAGCGAGACGTCGCGGTCCAGCGCGGGGAGCAGGTCGCGGCCGCGCACGATCGGGCCGGCGACGAGGTGCGGGAAGAACGCGATGAAGGTGGCGTAGCGGAGGTAGCTCCGGCACGCGGGGATCTCGCCGCGGTAGACGTCGATCACGTAGCTCAGCGACATGAACGTGAAGAACGAGATGCCGATCGGGAGCGCGAGCCGCAGGTAGAAGGTGGGGATCGGCAGGCCGGTCGCGTGCGCGAGCCAGCCGAGCGTCTCCATGCCGAAATTCCAGTACTTGAAGACGGCGAGGATCCCGATGTTCGACACGAGCGTGAGCGCGAGCCAGCCCTTCTTCGCCCGCGGCGTGCGCGCGCCCTCGATCGCGATCCCCAGGGCGAAGTCGAGCGTCGAGCAGAAGAAGAGCAGGGGGAGGTACTTGACGCTCCACCCGGCGTAGAAGAAGTAGCTCGCGACGAGCAGGAGCCCGAGCCGGAGCCGCTTGTGGCGGTAGAGCAGCCACGAGGCGGCGAAGACCAGGGTGAAGAACTTCGCGTAGGTCAGGGTGTTGAAGAGCACGCCGCGCTAGCGTTCCGAAAGGCGCGCGGGGCGGGCAAGTTTCAGGGAGGCGCCGCCGAAAGCTTCGGGGGGCGGCGGCGCCCGGCCTAGAGTGCGGACATGATGCGCTCCGCCCTCGAGGAGGCCCCGCGCGACGGCGCGGGGGACGCCGGAACCGAGCCCGCGGCCCCGCCGCACGCCGATCGCATCGCGGCCGCGGTGCCGTTCTCGCGGAAGGTCGCCGTGACCGCCGGGTGCCTGGCCGGGCTGCTCGCGCTCCCGTACGCGCACCCGAGCCTCGCGCGCCTCAGGCTGCTCGAGCCGCGCGCGGCGGCGCTGCCCGGCGCGGGCGCGCCGCCGCTCGAGATGGCCCCGCAGGTCGTCGGCGAGGCGGCGCTGCCCGGCGAGACCGTCGACCACGCGGCGCGCGACGACGAGGCGGCGCGCGACGTCGAGGGCGCGCGGGGCCCGACGTCGCGCGCGGCGGGCGCGACGTTGACGAGTTGCCCGGCCTCTTGATAGCGCTGCAGAAACAGGCGTTTTTCCTCACCACCCAAGCGATAATCGCTCTTC
>CAYQYG010000622.1:0-3846 GCA_964421485.1 uncultured Polyangiaceae bacterium
GCCCGGCTTGCGGCGGCGCAGCGGCGGCGGCGGCGGGCGCGAGCGCGGCGAGCGCGAGCAGGGCGGCCGCGGCGCGCGGCGCGCGACGGACGCGAGCGATCAAGGGGCCTCCGGATCGGCGGGCTTCGCGACGAAGCGGACCTGAACGAGCACGCGCAGCTCCGAGGGAGCAGCCTGCCCCTGGGGCAAGGCGACCGCCTGGTCGTTGAGACGCGATGCGAGGCACGGATCCGGATGCTCCCCCGTGGTGGCCACGCCCCGGACCTTGCCGCCCTCGACCGAGAACGCAAGCTGCGTTACACCACCACCGGCGCTCGCGGCGACGAACTCCGGACAGGCCTTGATCGCCCCGTGCAGGACGCCGCTCAGCGGCGGCACCAGCGGGGCGACGTCGACGTCGCGGCTCACGGCGAGCGCGAGCTCGAAGGCGGGGAGGCCGGCCGAGGCGGACATCTGCACGCCGACGGGCTCGCCGTAGGCGCGCGGCTTCTCTTCCTCTTCCTGCCTGGGGGCGGCGCGATCACACGCGCTGGCCAAGGAGAGCAGCGCGATCGCGATCATCGCGATCAGAGACGACGGTGCGCGGATCATGCGATGGGATACGATGGAAATGAAAATGCTGGACGCTGGGCCGCTCCAGCTTCCAGCCATGCCAGGCGCCTAGACTGCCCGCGGCGGCGCGATATCCAGTCTCAGGGGCTCTCGTTGTCGCCGCAGGACGCGAGGCCGTTCTCCGCGACCTTGCACACGAACGCCTTGCGGAGCGCGCCGAACAGGAAGCCGTCGTTCCGGAGAATGACGACCTTGTCCGTGCCGATGGCCACCATGCTGCCGTAGCCGCAGCCCATCAGGGCGCCGGAGAGCGTGCCAAGCACGAGAAGCGAACCCAGGATCTTCTTCATCGCAGTGTCCTCCACGTAGAGATGTGCACACGTGCCGGCCGCGAGTTCTCGCCCCGGACGTAGCCCGACGTGCATATCACGATTTCCGGTAGATCCAGCAAATTCCTTCACTTCACGACAAGGGGTCCGCATCGGGGGGGATGAGGGGCGATGCCACGGGCGGGACGGCGCGGATCCGCTGCTAGACTCGCGCGCCATGCTGGACGCCATCGTGTCTCCCCCGCCTCCTTCCAACGAGCCCGTGCTCTCGTACGCCCCGGGTGCACCCGAGCGGGCGCAGCTCAAGGCGCAGCTCTCGCGCATGTCGGGCGAGACGATCGACATCCCGATGGTGATCGGCGGGGAGCAGGTGCGGACGGGCGATCTGCAGGAGGTGCGGGCGCCGCACCGCCGAGACCTGTTGCTCGCGCAGGCGCACCAGGGGGGCGCAGCGCACGTGGCGCAGGCGATCGAGGCAGCGCAGCGGGCGCGAGGCGAGTGGGCCGCGATGCCCTGGACCGCGCGCGCGGCGGTGTTCCTGAAGGCTGCGGAGCTCTTGGCAGGGCGGTTCCGGGCGACGCTGAACGCGGCGACCATGCTCGGGCAGAGCAAGACGGCGTACCAGGCCGAGATCGACTCGGCGTGCGAGCTCGTGGATTTCCTGCGGTTCAACGTGTGGTTCGCGCGGCAGATCGCGGCGGAGCAGCCGCGGAGCGCGGCCGGGGCGTGGAACGCGGCGGAGCCGCGGCCGCTCGAGGGGTTCGTGTTCGCGGCGACGCCGTTCAACTTCACGGCGATCGCAGGGAACCTGCCGTGCGCGCCGGCGCTGATGGGCAACACGGTGGTGTGGAAGCCGTCGGCGAACGCGCTCTACTCGGCGCACTTCATCATGGAGCTGCTGGTCGAGGCAGGGCTGCCCGCCGGGGTGATCAACCTGGTGATGGGGCCGCCCGAGGTCGTGGCGAACGCATGCATCGATCACGAGGGCTTCGCCGGGCTGCACTTCACAGGGTCGACGGCGATCTTCCAGGGGATGTGGCGGCGGATCGGGGAGAACATCGGGCGGTACCGGGGCTACCCGCGCGTGGTGGGCGAGACGGGCGGCAAGGACTTCGTGTTCGCCCACCGGAGCGCCGACGTGGAGGCGCTGGCCGTGGCGCTGGTGCGTGGGGCGTACGAGTACCAGGGGCAGAAGTGCTCGGCGGCGTCGCGCGCGTACGTGCCGCGGTCGCTGTGGCCAGGGCTCCGCGATCGGCTGGTGGATCACATCGGGGCGATCCGGGTGGGCGACGTGGCGGATTTCCGCAACTTCATGGGGGCCGTGATCGACGGGCGGGCACACGCGCGGCTGTCGGATCGGATCGCGGGGGCGCGGGCAGACGCGGCGTGCTCGGTGGTGGCAGGAGGCGGGGCGCGGTCCGAGGTGGGGTGGTTCGTGGAGCCGACGCTGATCGAGACGAGCGATCCGGATCACGCGCTGATGCGCGAGGAGCTGTTCGGTCCGGTGCTGACGGTGTGGGTGTACCCCGACGGGGAGGAGGCGGCGGCGCTCGGGCGATGCGATCGGACGTCGCCGTACGGGCTGACAGGGGCGATCTTCGCGCGCGATCGGGGGTTCCTCGAGACGGCATCGCGAGCGCTCCGGTTCGCGGCGGGGAACCTGTACATCAACGACAAGCCGACCGGGGCGGTGGTGAGCCAGCAGCCGTTCGGGGGGGCGCGGGGGTCGGGGACGAACGACAAGGCGGGGAGCCTGCTGAACCTGCTGCGCTGGGTGTCGCCCCGGGTGGTGAAGGAGACCTTCGATGCCCCCCGAACGGTGGGGTACCCGTTCATGGAGGCGGAGTAGCGGGGGGCTACTTCTTCGGGGGGGCTACTTCGGGGGGGTGGTCTTGGCGGGGCGGCGCTTGCCGGAGGCCATGAACTCGACCACGGGGGCGAGCTCGACGGCCAGCTCGGGGGTGCGCTGGGCCATGTTGGCGAGGACGCCGTAGTAGGCGAGGAACGCCTCCCACATCTCGGACTCCGCCTGGCCCTCGGTGTCGTCGGCGATGACGCCGCCCGCGCGGAACAGGTCGGCGAGCGGGTGCATGCGGGTGCGGAGCGCCCTGTCGTTCATCATCCCGTCGAGTGGGGATGTCCTTGATGTCGAGGTTGTACTTGACCGCGAGGTCATGGACGCGCTGGACCATGGGGTCCGCGTCCCTGCGGGCGTGCAGGAGGCGCTTGCGATCGTCCGCGGAGAGCGTGATGCCGAACGTCTTGAGCTGCTCCACGATCGCGCGGAGCTGCTCGACGAGGCCGGCCATCACCTCGGCCGAGGGGGCATTGTCACCAACCTTGTTTTGCATGGATCCTCCCGGGCATGGCTGCGTTCCGGTCGCAAAATTGCAACGAGACGCCCATTTCACCGGCTAGCGTGCTTCGGTCAGAAAGAGAAGACTGAACGTTCGGCTGGGGATCCGGTCGGGTCGCGGAGGCTGCGCATCCCAGGGGACGACCCGGGCCCGGTGACGAAGCGACGTGGAGCATCGGGGTCCGCCACCCCGATCCTCGGGGTCGCCGACGTGGATCCCGCGGTCCGGAACGCCGGTGGATCCCGCGGTCCGGAACGCCGGTGGATCCGGGTCCGCGACGTGGATCGTCGGGGTCGGGATCACGCGCCGCCCGGGTCCGGATCGCGCTACTAGTGTCGCTTCCCCCAAGCTCGTCCCTGGATCCTTCGGCCGCCGGCGCCGGGATCTCCGTCCCGAGAAGAGAGATTTCAACGCAAAGACGCAAGGGCGCAAGGGCTCAAAAATACAGAGAAAATTTCTGGTTTGCGTCTCTGCGTCTTTGCGCCCTTGCGTTAAAATTCTCCATCTGGATCCAGGGAGGAACTTGGGGGACCGTGTCCCAGGAGGAAGGAGGGAGCGCGTCATGGGCCACCCCGCCGAGAAGCTTCGCCCCGCCACGTACGCCGATC
>CAYQYG010000623.1:0-3836 GCA_964421485.1 uncultured Polyangiaceae bacterium
CCCGCCGCGGGCTGAGGCGCAGTGCCATTGGTGGCTTGACGAGCACGCAGATGCTCAGAGTCTATACTCCAGCGTGGAATCGGAAGCCGCTGAGCAATATCCTGGTCTGAGCGCAGACGCAGCGTACAACCTCGCACTGGTATTCGCTGAGGTCGGTGATAAGCCCGAAGCCGTGCGGCACATGCAGCGCGCGGCGAGGAAGTATCGCGCGCTCAACAACAACGTGGCTGCGGACGAGGCTCTCGCTCAAGTGCGTAGATTGTCGGGGCCAGGTGCCTAACGAGGGCTTGCAGACCGACGGTGCCGCGCGCTTCGCGCGCGTCTCCGCGGCTGAAGCCCCGGGCGTTGGGCGGAGAGTGGAGAGAGCAGAGAGAGAAGGAGCGAGATTCACAGGGAGGCGGGGAGGCGGGGAGGCGAGAGATGATGGGATCAGTCACTCAAGCGAACGGGCCCGCCGCTGCACGCCCGGTGCGGCCCAGGCGATCTCAGCCTGTGAAAGATTTGGAGATCTGGAAAGTTATGGCCCGAACCCGGAAGGCGTCGCTATCACGGGACCATTGGGCACCTCCGAAGAGCGCGGGCGATGCGCGCGAGCGTGTCCTCATCGAAGCCCAGCGGGACACGCACGACCTCGCCGGGCTGGTGAAGGGCGAGCGTTCCCGGATGCGGCGCCGGCTGGACCTCGGGGGGGATCGGGTCGGAGCGTCCAACTCGAGACGGGTCCGCCGCGCTGGACACGGGGCGCATGGCGGCGCTAGAATCGGTGCCGCATGCCCGCCCATGATCGCGACCACGATGCCGTGTGTGCTGCGCTCGTCGCTGACGGGTGGACCATCACCGGCGACCCATTGCATCTGCGCTACGCGGGCGACGACATCTACATCGATCTCGCCGCCGAGCGGCTGATCGCGGCCGAGAAGGGGCCTCGGCGCATCGCGGTGGAGATCAAGAGCTTCAGCGGGCCGTCGGAGCTGGCGGACCTCCATGGCGCGGTCGGGCAGTTCGTGGTGTACCGCGAGGTGCTGGCGGAGACGGACCCTGAGCGCGAGCTCTATCTCGCCGTCACCGAAGACGTGCGCATCGAGGTCTTCGAGTCGGGTGTCGCGCGGCTGCTCCTGGCGCGGCAGATCCGACGGCTCGTTTCGTACGACCCCGCGAGAAAGGTGATCGTCCAATGGATGCCGTAGAGCGATACCGAGACGCCCTCATCGCCGTGCTTCGCCAGTGGGAACAGCGGCCTGGCCCGAATTCGACGCTCCGCTTCGAGGCGGTGTTCGACCGGGAGCGGGACCGGTATCTGGTGGTGGTCGTGGGGTGGGACGGGCAGCATCATGTCCACTCGACGCTGATCCATGTGGAAGTGATCGACGGGAAGCTCTGGATTCAGCACGACCAGACCGAGCAGGGCGTGGCGCCGGATCTGGTCGCCGCCGGGGTTCCCCGCGATCACATCGTGCTCGGGTTCAAGTCGCCGGCCCGGCGCGCGGTCACCGAGTACGCGGTATCGTAGCCGTCCTGGCGCCCCTGCAACAGCCCAACCAGCCGCTGCTGCCGCGGTCCGCCCAGCCTCGCTCCGCTCGGCAGGGCCGCCGATGAGGGTCCGGGCCCGCCTCACGACGCACGCCTGGGACGTGCCGCCCTGGCCGGTCCGACCTTGACAGCGATCCGCCGGCCCCGCGTATCATGTCGGCCATGATGGGGCGCACCGGCCAGCAGCGTCGAGCGAATCTGCGACGTGAGCGATGGTGACGATCGGCTCGGTCTCGCGGGAGCAGGCCGCGGCGATCTTCGAATTCCTCGCGCCCTCCTTCCGAGGCCGGCGCGAGGCGGTGCGCCGTTTCACTCACGCCGATCCCGAATTCGTATTCTGGATCTACCCCGATGGAACGCTCTTCGATGCCAGGCGGGGACACAGGGCGAACCCTCCCCCGGGCTTTGCGCATATCCTCGACGACGAGCCCGATTACGGCGGGTTCCTGCGAGGGCGGGTCGCGCGCCGCTTCGAGCACCAGCTGATCGTGGTCTACTGCCGCAGCGAGCTCCTCGCGGAAGACGCCGGCGCCGTGCACCAGCTGCTCACGGGCCTCTCCCAGATGCCATTGCCGATCGAGGACGACGCCCTCGTCGTGAGCGACAACGCTGACATCTACGGCACCGTCCGCGATCTGTGGGCTCGAGATGGGTAGCGACGCTGGCCGGGAGGTGTGCGTGAGCGGACCGTCGCCACGACGCCGGACGAGCACCCGCGCTCGGTCGAGCGCCCCCTGAGGGAGGCGCTCAGCCGTCCCCGCCCTCGCCCAGCCGCTCGTACTCCCCGTCCTCGATCCGCCGCCCCGCCCACGCGTACACCTTCCCCTCGCTGCCGAGCACCATCGCCACCTCGCTCGGCCCCCCCTCGTACGACGCCACCACGCCCTCCTCGCCGACGCGCGGCGCCCCTTGCCCCAGCCGCTCCAGCGCCACCGGCAGCCTCCCCCGCCGCCGCATCGCCGCCCCTCCGATCTCGAGCGTCGCCGGCGGCTCTGCGGGCGACTCGACCTCGGCCGGCGCCATCCAGTAGATATCCTTCCGCGGCGGCGCGAACACCGCCACTGCCCCCAGCGCCGCCCCTTCCGGCGCGAGGAACAGCACCGCCACCACCTCGTCCCGCTCCCGCGCGACGATCGCCCCTGCCAGCCACCGCTCCTCGCCCCCTGCCGACACCACGTCCCCGAGCTTCAGCGGCAGCCCCTCGAACGGGCTCCGCGCCGGCTCCTGCTTCTTCACCGGCTCGTGCTTCCTCGCCGCCTCGCCCCCTCTCGCCGCCTCCTCCTCGCCGCCTCTCCGCCGCGAGGCCAGGTACCCCACCGACGCGGCCACTGCCGCCGTCATCGCCGCGATCACCAGCAAGCTCACGCCGCCCCCGCGCCCGAGATCGTTGCAGCACCAACGATCGCCGCGTGCAGCGCCCTGGCCCGCTCCGCCGCCTCCTCGAGCGCCTCCGCCCCCCGCGCCCCCTCGCGCGGCAGGAGCGCCCCGATCACCGCCGCGCAATCGCACCGCGCCCCCACGGCCGCCGCCGTCTCGATCGAGATCCCCCCGATCGCCACCACCGGCAGCCCCGGCCGCGCCCGCCCCACGACGGCCGCGAGCGCCCCGAGCGCCTCGAGCCCCACGACCGCATCCGGCCGCTCCTTGCTCGACGTCGGAAAGATCGGCCCGATCGCCACGTAGTCGATCGCCTGCGTCACCGCGTCGTCGACCTGCCCCCGGGAGTGCGTCGACACCCCGACCCTGAGCGCTGCCTTCGTCCGCGCGCAGAGCTCCCGCACGGCCGGGACCGGCAGATCCTCCTGCCCCACGTGCACCCCCTCGCACCCCGCGAGCACCGCCAGGTCCGGCCGGTCGTTCGCGAACAGCGGCACCCCCGCCCGCCGCGCGAGCGGCCCGATCGCCCGCAGCAGCGCGAGCGTCCTCCCCGCCCCTCCCCGCTTGTCCCTGAGCTGGATGGCCGCCGGCCTCGCCCCCAGGATCGCCTCCGCGAACGCGACCGGCTCGATCCCTCGCCCCGAGAGCGCGTCGGTGTCGATGATGGCGTACAGACCCCGCATGACCTGGCCGGCGCGCCGCAGGCAGCAGCGCGCCGCCCAACCTACGGTTGACGCCACAGAAAAGAAAGCGGAAGCGTCCCCCCACGGACCGACTATCCATGCGCATGCGCTTCGCCCCGCTCGCCCCCTGCGGCCCCACGCCCCTCCTGATCGCCGCCCTCGCCGGCGCCGCCTCCCCGGCCGCTGCCCAGTCTGCCGCGCCCCCACCCGCGCCCGCTGCCGCGCCCGCGCCCGCGCCCGCTGCCG
>CAYQYG010000624.1:0-3832 GCA_964421485.1 uncultured Polyangiaceae bacterium
AAGAAGGCGGCCACGCAGGGCCGCGCCGAGGGCGGGCGCGCCGGCGCGACGACCCGCGGCGGCAAGGCCACGCGCGGCGGCAAGGCGACGACCGGCGGCCGCGGCGGGAGCGCCGGCCGCATCACGACCGGCGGCCGCAAGGGCGGTCGCTCGAGCCCCCAGTCCTCGCGCTGATCACCGCGGCGGGCGACCGAAGAGCGGCAGCGTCCCCTGCGCGTCGGTCTCCTCGCTCACCCGCCGCGCCGCCGGCCTGCCCTCGAGCAGCCCCGGCGGCGCGGGCCTGAGCAGCGCCTCGACGCGCGCGGGCGCCGCGCCCTCGACGTCCAGCCAGGCGTCGACGTCCGCGGGGTCGAGGATGGCGGGCATGCGGTCGTGCACGGCCGCGACGGTCGCGTTCGGCGCCGTCGTGAGCACCACGAACGCCGGCGCGACGTCCCCGGCCGCGGGTCCCTCCGCGACCTCGTAGAGCCCCGCGAGGTGCAGGAGCCCCCCGCTCCTCGGCGCGAACCACAGCGGCCGGCGCGCCCCCCTCGCGCCGGCCTGCGCCCGGGGCCATTCGTAGAAGCCGTCCGCCGGCACCACGCACCGCCGCCGCGCGAACGCGCCCCGGAAGGCCGGCTTCACCCGCGCGCTCTCCGACCGCGCGTTGACGAGCCGCCCGTGGCCCAGCCACGGCGCCGCGATCCCGAACGTCGCCGGCACGAGCTCGCGCCGCCCCGCCCGCGCGACGAGCAGCGGGTGGACGTCCGAGGGCGCCACGTCCCGGCACGGCGGGTAGAGCCCCTCGAGCGCCGGCGCGACGTACCCGGCCGCCAGGGCCCGGGCGAGCGCCGCCAGGTCCGGAACGGCGAGGGTGAATCGAGCGCACATCCCCTCTAGCTTACCGGCGCTCACGCGCTTACAAAAGCCCCCGCTCGCTAGCCCCGCGGGCTCTGGAGGGCTGCAATGGCCGACAGCTTTAGCACGAAGAGCACCCTGAAGGTGCAGGACGATTCGTTCACCTATTACCAGCTCGCCCCGCTCGCGCAGGCCGGCGCAAACCTGGAGCGGCTCCCGTTCTCGATGCGCATCCTGCTCGAGAACCTCCTCCGCCACGAGGACGGCCGCGTGGTCAAGAAGGAGCACGTCGAGGCGGTGCTCCGCTGGGATCCGAAGGCGCTCCCCAGCCAGGAGATCGCGTTCCACCCCGCGCGCGTCCTCTTGCAGGACTTCACCGGCGTCCCCGCCGTCGTCGACCTCGCCGCGATGCGCGAGGCCCTCGCAAGGCTCGGCGGCGACCCGCAGAAGATCAACCCGCTCCAGCCGGCGGACCTCGTCATCGATCACTCCGTGCAGGTCGATCGCTTCGCGACCTCGGCGGCCGCGCGCGACAACGCCGCGCTCGAGTTCGAGCGCAACCGGGAGCGCTACGCGTTCCTCCGCTGGGGCGCGCAGGCGTTCAAGAATTTCCGCGCCGTCCCGCCGGACCAGGGCATCTGCCACCAGGTCAACCTCGAGTACCTCGCGTGCTCCGTCATGCGCGGCGAGGGCGGCGTGGTCTATCCCGACACGCTGGTCGGCACCGACTCGCACACCACGATGATCAACGGCCTCGGTGTGGTCGGCTGGGGCGTGGGCGGCATCGAGGCCGAGGCCGCGATGCTCGGCCAGCCCCTCTCGATGCTGATCCCCGAGGTCGTGGGCTTCAAGCTCTCCGGCAGCCTCCCCGAGGGCGCCACCGCGACCGATCTCGTCCTCACCGTCACCCAGATGCTCCGGGCGAAGAAGGTCGTCGGCAAGTTCGTCGAGTTCTACGGCCCCGGCCTGAGCGCCCTCTCGCTCCCCGACCGCGCCACGATCGCGAACATGGCCCCCGAGTACGGCGCCACGATCGGCTTCTTCCCGGTCGACGCCGAGACCATCGCCTACCTCCGCTTCACCGGCCGCTCCGAGGCCCAGTGCGCCCTGGTCGAGGCCTACTACAAGGCCCAGGGCCTCTTCCGCACCGACGCCACCCCCGACCCGGTCTTCAGCGACACGCTCTCGCTCGACCTCGGCGACGTGGAGCCCTCGATCGCCGGCCCCAAGCGCCCCCAGGACCGGGTCCGCCTGCGCGACGCCAAGCGCGCCTTCCGGACCGGCCTGCACGGAATGCTCGAGAAGCAGTTCGCCGCGGCCGACCCCGCCGCCGTGAAGGCCTTCCTCGACGAGGAGACCGGCCACACCGCGGCCCGCGCCCCCGCGCTCGACGCCGTGATGCGCCCCGCCGCGATCACCCAGGGCGACACGAGCTACACCCTCCGCCACGGCGCGGTGGTGATCGCCGCGATCACCTCCTGCACGAACACCTCGAACCCCGCCGTGATGCTCGCCGCCGGCCTGCTCGCGAAGAAAGCGGTCGAGCGCGGCCTCACGGTGAAGCCCTGGGTGAAGACCTCGCTCGCCCCCGGCTCCAAGGTCGTCCTCGACTACTACCAGGAGGCCGGCCTGCTCCCCTACCTCGAGGCGCTCGGCTTCCACATCGTCGGCTACGGCTGCACGACGTGCATCGGCAACTCCGGCCCGCTCCCCGAGGTCATCGGCGACACCGTGAAGACCCACGACCTCGTCGTCGGCGCCGTCCTCTCCGGCAACCGCAACTTCGAGGGCCGGATCAACCAGCACGTCCGGATGAACTTCCTCGCCTCCCCGCCGCTCGTGGTCGCCTACGCGCTCCGCGGCGACGTCGACGCGGATCTCTACAACGAGCCGCTCGGCTGCGATCGCAACGGCGAGCCTGTGTTCCTCAAGGATGTCTGGCCCACCACCGCCGAGGTGACGGACGCGATCCGCCGCGCGGTCAAGCCCGAGCAGTTCCGCCACGAGTACGGCAACGTCTTCGACGGCGACGAGGCCTGGCGCGCGCTCCAGGTCCCCGGCGGTCAGACCTTCGAGTGGGACGAGACGTCGACCTACGTGCGCCGCCCGCCGTTCTTCGAGGGCCTCGCGAAGGACCCCGAGGCGCCGACGGACATCCAGGGCGCGCGCGCGCTCGCCGTGCTCGGCGATTCGGTGACGACGGACCACATCTCACCCGCCGGCAACATCGCGAAGAGCAGCCCCGCGGCGAAGTACCTGATCGAGCACGGGGTGAAGCCCGAGGATTTCAACTCCTACGGCGCGCGCCGCGGCAATCACGAGGTGATGATGCGGGGCACGTTCGCGAACATCCGCCTCAAGAACCTGCTCCGCCCCGGGGAGGAGGGCGGGATCACGGTGCACCTGCCCGACGGCGAGAAGATGACGATCTACGACGCGGCGATGCGCTACAAGGCCGAGGGCACCCCCCTCGTGGTGATCGCGGGCGCCGAGTACGGGACGGGGTCGTCACGCGACTGGGCGGCGAAGGGCACGAAGCTGCTCGGCGTGCGCGCGGTCATCGCGAAGAGCTTCGAGCGCATCCACCGTTCGAATCTCGTCGGAATGGGCGTCTTGCCGCTGGAGTTCGCGGCCGGCGAGGACGCGCAGACGCTGGGGCTGACCGGGCAGGAGTCGTACGACATCGGCGGCATCGCCGAGGGGCTCACGCCCGGGAAGATGATCACCGTGACGGCGACGGCGGCGGACGGGGCGAAGAAGTCGTTCACCGTGAAGCTGCGGATCGATACGCCGAACGAGGTGGATTACTACCAGCACGGGGGGATCCTCCAGTTCGTGCTGCGGCAGCTCGGCGCGGCGTAGGCTGGGCGAGGGGCCCGCGAGAGCGCGCGGGCCCCGTTCTTCTCCGAAATTGATTCATCATTGGCGCGGTGGGCGGACTGATCGCGCCGGCGGGCGGGCATGCCTCGCACGCGGGGGTGGGCGCTGCCATTCG
>CAYQYG010000625.1:0-3778 GCA_964421485.1 uncultured Polyangiaceae bacterium
AGGGCGGCGCGCGGGGCCCAGGCCGACGCGAACGCGCCGAAGCCCGCCGGCCGGCGCCGGTCCGCCGGGTCGATCAGGTTGGGCAGCGCAGGGGATCCGGGCCCACCGGCGCCCGCGGGGTTCTCCGCGATGCCCGGGCCCCCGTACGCGCGCTCGTAGACCAGCGGCATCTGCTGGAACGGCCGCGGGCTCGTCGCGGTGGCCGGCGTGCGATCGCCGAACACGTGCACCGCCTTCTCGAGCAGCGGGCGCTCCCGGAAGATCGTGAGCCGCGCCGTGACCGCGGTCGCGGGCTGGCCCGCCGGGCCGTACGCGTGGCCCGAGAGCAGCACGCCGGCGCCGGGGAGGAACGGCGCCGTCTCGCAGGCCTCCTCCACGCTGCGCCGGGGATCACCGCCGCGGTAGCGGTCCTCGCGGACGATGTCGATCGGCGTGATGGGCCAGGCGTCGCGGCCGTGCGCCAGCGAGAACGTGGCCTTCACGATCACCGTCGCGCGCAGCACGCCCGCCGTGCGCCAGAGGACGGCGGCGCAGGCCAGCGGCTGGAGAGGGACGACTTTCAGAGGCCAGGAGGACAAGGGCTCCACCGAGGGGACGGGCGACGACGTTATACCAGCGCGGACCTCGAGGGGGCGCCTCGTGAGAGGGAGGGAGCGATCGCCCTCACGGCGCCGGGTCGGCGAGGTCCCAGACGAGCGCGCGGAGCAGCTCCGCCACGCTCCAGGCCTGGGCGAAGCAGCCGCCCGGGTGGTGAGGCGGCTCGGCGTCGGCCACCTCGGGCACCTGCCCGAGCGCGATCTCGTTCCCGGCGGCCGACGCGACCAGCCGGTGCAGGAGCGGCACCACGTGCTCGCCGAGCGACGACGAGCGCTTCGCGGCGCGCACGTAGAACCCGAGCAGCCACGGCCACACCGTGCCCTGGTGGTAGGCCGCGTCGCGCGCCTCCGGGCCGCCGCGGTAGCGCGGGACGTACGCCGGATCGGCGGGCGAGAGCGTGCGCACGCCCGCCGGCGTGACGAGCTCGAGGCGCACGCGATCGAGCACCAGGGTCGCGCGCTCGGGCGTGAAGCACTCCGGATCCACGGCCAGCGCGATCAGGGCGTTCGGCCGCACCGACGCGTCGCGGAAGGCGCCCTCCCCGTCGGGCTGCTCGGAGATCACGTCGTAGCAGTAGGCGGTCTCCTCGCACCAGAACCGCGCCCGGAAGGCCTCGCGCGCCGCGCGCGCGGCGGCGGCGGCGCGCCCCGCGAGCTCCTGGTCGCCGGCCGCGCGGGCGAGCCGCGCGAGCGTCTCCGCGCCCTTCGCCCAGAGCGCCGAGTGCTCCACGGCGCAGCCCACGCGCGGCGTCACCGCGCGGCCGCGGGCGCGCGCGTCCATCCACGTCGGCGCGTCGCCGTCGCGCCCCGCCGCGAACAGGCCGTCGGCCGTCACGTGGGCGCCGCCCCGGGTCCCGCGCAGCGCCGCCTCGAAGGCGTCGCGCAGCGCGAGCAGGAGCTCGTCGGTCACGAACGGGTGCGTGTCCCCCAGCGCGTCGGCGAGCAGGCGCGCCGCCTCGAAGAGCCAGAGCGTCGCGTCCGCGTCGTGGCGCTCCGCGGGGCCGCCCGCGTCGGGGGCCCGGCGCATCACGAGCCCGTCCACCATGCCGTGGATCAGCTCGCGCGCGACGCGCACCGCGCCGTCCAGCTTGCCCCGCGCGAGGTAGAGCCCGGGCAGCGCGACCAGCGCGTCGCGGCCCCAGACCTCGAACCACGGGTAGCCGGCGATGATCCCCGGCCGCGGCGCGGCGTCGCAGCGGAACGCCTCGGCCGCGATCGAGAGCCGGCGCTCGACGAGCGGCCGCGCGGGCCCCGGATCCTCGGCGAGCAGCGCCGCGCGCGCGGCCGCGAGCAGCGCCTCCGGCTCGCCCTCGGGCAGCGAGCCCACCGCCGCCACGAGGTGCACGGGCTCGGCGTCCGCGAGCACCTCGAAGTGCCCCGGCGTCCAGAGATCCTCCTGGAAATCGAGCCCGCGGTCGCGCTCGGCGAGGTACTCGAACCGCCGCCACCAGTCCGGCGAGCCGACGAACGTCCCCTGGTAGCGGAAGCACACGCGCGGCAGCGCGCGGCTCGGCTGCACCCGCACCTCGCCCGCCGGCCGCTCGCCCGGCTCGCCGGGCCGGAGCTCCACCCGCTGCGACATCCCGCCGTTCTCGCGGAGGAGCTGGTGGATGTGCCGGACCGCGAGCAGCGGCCGCAGCGTGACCATCACCGGGTGCGGGCCGCGCCATGCGTAGCGGAGCACGAGCGCGTTCTCGCCGCGCACGAGCCCGAGCGTCACCTCGAACGTGCCGCCCGCGACGTCGTACGTGAAGCGCGGCAAGGGGTCCTGGTCGAAGCGCGCCAGGTAGAGCGGGCCCGACTCCGGATCGACCCCGGGGAACTGGTGCCTCGCGAGCTCCCAGCGCTGCCGCGACGCCCGCCGCGCCGGAGGCCCCGGCAGCTCCAGGCTGGCGTCGACGTGCGAGAGCATCACGTGCCGCCCGCGCGGGGGATCGAGCGCCGCGACGAGCAGGCCGTGGTAGCGCCGCGTGTGCGTGCACGCGAGCGTCGAGCTCGAGTACGCGCCCGCGCCGCCCGTGTGCAGCCACTCCCGCCGGGCGCGCGCGACGTCGCCCCCCACGTCGACGCTCGGCCAGGGCGAGGGCTCGGGGCGCAGGGCGCCGCTCATCGGACGCTCGCCGCCCTCTCGAGCGACTCCTCCGCGGCCGCGCACATGACGTCCACCGGCGCCTCGAGCCCGGTCCACAGCGTGAACGAGCGCGCCGCCTGGCCCACCAGCATGCTCACCCCGTCCATCGCCCGGAGCCCGCGCATGCGCGCGAGCCGGAGGAACGGCGTCACCGGCGGGTTGTAGACCACGTCGAACGCCCGCGCGTGCGACCCGAGCGAGTCCCACGGCACGATCGACGCCGCGTCCTCGCCCGGCGGGCCGCCCAGCATGCCCGCGCTCGTCGCCTGCACGACGAGGTCCGCGATCGCGGCCGTCTCGCTCCAGTTGAGCCGGAGCATCATCGACGACCGGCTGCTGGGCGCGCCGCCCGCCTTCTTCGGCCACGGCGCCGTGAGCGCGCCGAGGGCGCGGGCGCGCTCCCCCGCGGCCGCCTCGAGCATCGCCTGCGAGCTCGACCAGGAGCGGCTCGTGACGCTGATCAGCGTGAAGCCGAGCCGCCGGCACGCGGCCGTCGCCGCGAGCCCGGCGCCGCCCGCGCCGAGGATCACCGCGCGGTGCCGCATGCTCTGCGGCACCTCGCGCACCGCGCGCGGTGCGTGGGTGACCATCGGCGCCCCGCCCGCGAGCAGCCCCTCGAGCGCGTCCGCGAGCGCCGGCACGTCGGTGTTGTACGCGACCACGCGCCGGTCCGGCGTCCGCACGAGCACGTTCGCCGCGCCCACCTCGCGCGCGCTCTCGTCGACGTCGTCGACCATCGAGAGCACGCGCTGCTTGTGCGGGAGCGTCACGTTCGCCCCCGCGAACAGCCCGCTCCGGAGGTCGCCCACGAAGCGCGCGAGGTCCGCCTCCGTCGGCACGTCGTACGCGCTATAGACGTGGGGCAGGTCGAGCGCGCGGAACGCGGCCGAGTGCATCACCGGCGAGACCGAGTGCCGCACCGGGTGGCCGAGGAGCGCGAACAGCCGCCGGTCAGCCATCGGCGCCGCGCCCCCCGCGCCCATCGTCCAGCGACAAGCCGAGCTGCTCGGCCGGCGCGCCGGCCCGGTGCCGCCGCCGGGCCGGCGCGGCC
>CAYQYG010000626.1:0-3767 GCA_964421485.1 uncultured Polyangiaceae bacterium
GGCCGCGGCCGCCGCGGCCGCCGCGGGCGGCGCCGCGGGCTTCGGCGCCCCCTTCTTCTTCGGCGCGGGCGGCGCCTGCACCGCCGCGGCGCCCTTCGGCGCGCTCGACTGCTTGTCCGCCCGCTCGATCTTGAACGGATCGATATTGAACGCCTTGCAGCCCTTGTCCCAGGTCCGCTGCGCGATCGCGATGTCCCCCGAGGGCAGGCCGAACTGCCGCTCGATCGCGGCGTAGCTCGACGGCACCACGCCGTAGAGCCATTTGGTCTTCGTCGGCGGCGTGATCTCCCACTCCACCTCGGAGCGCACCCCGAACTCCGGGATGGGGCTCACCGCGTGCACGGCCCCGCAGATGTGCAATGCGTCCCCGGGCGCGATCTTCTTCTCGCGCAGGTGCCGCCGCATCTTCGCCCACATGTAGCGCTCGCGCTGCTCGTCGCTGCTGCGGTCCTTCGCCCGGATCCCGATCCGCCGGAGCAGGCTCGCCACCAGGAAGAACACGTGGCGGTACGTCGCGTAATCGGCGCCCATCGTGGGCCCCTCGACGTACTGCGACCACCACTCGCTGTAGTGCTTCACCCGCGCGTTCCGGAGCAGGAACTCCAGGAACTCGTCGAACGTCGGCTCCATCGCGCCGATGCGCAGCCCGACGGCGCCCCCGTGCAGGTTCGCCGTGTCCTTCTCCTCCTCGTCGCCCTCGCCGCCCGCCGTGTCCTCGTCGCTCTCCTCGGCCGCGAGCCCCGGCGGCCCCCCGTCGCGCGGCGCCCACTGGAACACGTGATCGGCCGACCGATCGACGAACACGAGCTCCGTCTCGGGGTGCTCCCGGCAATACGCGATCGCCTGGTACTCGGCCGAGAACTCGGTCAATGGCATGACCAGGTTGAGCGGCGACCAGTCGGCGGGGAACTCCGGCGCCTCGGGCGCGAACGCCTGCAATGCCACCGGGAACCGGCAGAACTCCAGGCCCGTGAGCGCCGCGCCGATGTCCTCGCAGCCCTCGAGGAAGATGACCCGCGGCGGCCTCGCCCGGAGCCGCCGCACGATCTGCAGCGCCGACGCGGGCGAGTGGTGCTTCACCGGGAAGATCTCGAGCGGCTCCGCCGCGGCCCGCTCGACGTCGTCGACCATGGCGCGCATGAGATCGCCGAGCGGCTGCGCCGCGTCGGTGAACGCCGCCGCGGCGGCCATGAGCTGCTCGCGCAGGGCCGCGAGCGAGGGATCTAGCGGGAGCGCATTCGGCGAGGACATCGCGCGCCAGGGCCCCTTACTTGCCGAGATCCGTCAATGCGGATTTCCCGCCCTCGTTGAAGGACTCCCAGGCCTTGTCCTTCCGCTTCTTCGCGCCCGGCTCCACCACCGCGTGCCAGAACTTGTTGAGGATCGACACGTCCTCCGGCACCCGCCGCACCAGCGTCCCCACCAGCGACCGCGCCATCGTGCCCGGCTCCAGCGCGTCCCCGCCGAAGAACCGGCTGTGCAGCACCGCGTCCTCGAGCACGCCGATCTGCTCCGCCGTCGACAGCGACGACTCCAGCCGCTGCTCGTCGCTCGCCGCGTTCGCGCTCGTCTCGCGCAGGTCCGCGAACGTCTGCAAGAGGATGTCGAGGAGCGTCGGCGGCAGGTCCACCTGGATGTCATTGCGCGCCATGAGCTCCCGCGTCCGGAAGAGCACGATCTCCTTCTCCGACTTCTTGTTCGTCACGATCGGGATCGTCACGAAGTTGAAGCGCCGCTTGAGCGCCGTCGACAGGTCGTTCACCCCGCGGTCGCGGCTGTTCGCGGTCGCGATCATGCTGAACCCCGGCTTCGCGAACACCACGTTGTCGCCCGTCTTGAGCTCCGGGATCGAGATGTACTTCTCGGAGAGGATCGAGATCAGCGCGTCCTGCACGTCCGACCCGCACCGGGTGAGCTCCTCGAAGCGCCCGATCTCGCCGCGCTTCATCGCGGTCATGATGGGGGAGGGGATCATCGACTCGTGCGACTGCCCCGACGCGATGACCATCGCGACGTTCCACGAGTACTTGATGTGGTCCTCGGTCGTGCCCGCGGTCCCCTGCACCACGTGCGTCGAGTTCCCGCAGATCGCCGCCGCCAGGAGCTCCGCCAGCCAGCTCTTCCCGGTCCCCGGATCCCCGATGAGCAGCAGGCCCCGGTCCGACGCCAGCGTCACGATCGCCCGCTCGACGAGCGAGGGATCCCCGAAGAACTTCTGCGGGATGGGCCGGTCGAGCTTGTCCTGCGTCGAGGAGCCCAGGACGAAGGTCCGCACCATGCGCGGGGACAGCCGCCACGCGAAGGGCTTCTTCCCCTGGTCCACGCCGGAGAGGTACTCGAGCTCCTCGGCGTACTTCTCCTCGGCCGGCAGGCGGAGCTTCGTGTCGCTGGTGGCCTTTACCGTGCTCTTCGACATCGCGTCATCCCCGTTCGTCAGGTGGTCAGTCCATCGAGAGGTGTTTGGAGGTCCGCGCCCGTGCCCCGGGCTGCGCGCGCCGCCGCGCGCCCTCAAAGCAGCTTCTTGATCTGCTCGATGAGCTTCTTCGGGCTCCCGTGCAGGATCGGCGTCCCGAGCTCCTTGAACTTGTCGCGGTACTCCGCGCTCACCGAGAAGTACCCGCTCGACTGGAGCGATCCGACCGGGATGAGGTGGCACCCCGACTCCTTCCATTGCCTGAGCACGCTGAAGAAGTCGCTCCAGTCGTAGAAATCGCTGATCACGACGATCGCCGTGTTCTGCGGCGACTCGATGTGCGGCGCCGCCTCGTCGAGCGCGACCCGCATCGTCGTCCCGCCGCCGAGCTTGGTCCGGAGCAGGACCTCCACCGGATCGTCGACCCAGGGCGTGAGGTTGATGCACCGCGTGTCGTACGCGAACAGGCGCACGTCCACGTTCGGCAGTCCGGCGAAGATCGAGGCCAGGATGGTCGTCTGGACCATCGCGTCCGTCATGGAGCCCGACTGGTCGACGAGGATGATGAGCCGCGTCGGCAGGCTCTTCTTCGCGGTGCTCAGGTAGAAGAGCCGGTCGACGTAGAGCTTCCGCTTCTCCGGGTCCCAGTTCGTGAGGTTCTTCCAGACGGTGCGCTTGAGGTCGAGGTTCCGGAAGATGCGGCGCGGCGGGACCGAGCTGTCCTTGGTCTTCGTGATCGCCTGGCGGACCTGGAGCTTGAGGACGCGCGCGAGCTCGTCGATGTATTTCTTGATGAGCCGCTTGGCGTTCGCGAGCGCCTCGCCCGAGAGGTTGCCCTTGTCCCAGAGGAGCTGCTCGACGAGGGCCATCGAGGGGGTGATCTTCTCGGCGAGCTCCCGGTCCTTCAGGACCTCGCGGAGGTCCATCCGGTGGATCATGTCGGCCTCGAGGGTCTGGAGGCCGGCGCGGAGCTCGTCGTCGCCGATGGGGGGGCGGGTGGCCTCGCCGGAGGTGCTGGCGCCGCGGCCGCCGGACTGGCCCGAGGCGCGGCCGCGCAGGGAGCCGGGCGGCAGGCCGAGCGCGCCCTCGAGCCAGCCGACGTCCTTGCACCACTGGGCGTACGCGCCGGCCGTGACCGAGGCGCATTGCGTGTTGGGGCCGAAGGCGTTGAGGAGGAGCTTGGAGACGACGAGGGCGCGCTGGACCGTCGTCGGGAGGTCACGGGGGGGGGTGGCCGGGACCGCGTCCGCGAGCGCCGCCGTGTCCGTGTCCGCGTCCGTGTCCGCGTCCGTGTCCGCGTCCGTGTCCGATTCCGTGTCCGATTCCGTGTCCGATTCCGTGTCCGATTCCGTGT
>CAYQYG010000627.1:0-3756 GCA_964421485.1 uncultured Polyangiaceae bacterium
GCAGCGGACACGGACACGGCAGCGGACACGGACACGGCAGCGGACACGGCAGCGGCGGCGGCAAGGGCGCCGGGCGCGCCGCGCTCGCGTGGATCGCGCCCCTCGCGGCCGGCGCGCTCGTCGCGCTCGGGGCGCTCTCGCTCATCCGGCCGGCGCCGACGAGCTCGGGGCCGAAGGCGTCGGTGAGGCCCGCGCGCCCGCTCGCGGCCTCGGAGACGGCGGCGCACGACTGCGCAGCGTGCCACGCGCGGCAGGCCGCGGAGTGGCGGCGATCGGTGATGGCGCACTCGGCGCGGAGCCCGCTCTTCAACGGGCTCGAGAGCCTCATCGAGGAGCAGGTCGGGCGCGACCTCGACTGCCCGAACGGCGCGGGCATCCTCAGGATCGCGGACCCGTCGCGCGCGTGCCGCGCCCGGGGGAGCGGCGTCGCGATCACGGGCTCGGGCGGCGAGCACTGGTGCGTGAACTGCCACGCCCCGGCCGAGAACCTGGACGCCGCGATGCCGGCCTGGGACGGCCGCGCGGGGGGCGATCCGCGCTCGCGGCGCCCGGTGCGCGACCTGCTCACCGCGCGCGGGCTCGAGGGGATCTCGTGCGCGTTCTGCCACGAGGTGCACGGCCCGGCCGGGGCGCGCGGGGGGCGCGGGTACCAGGGCAACCCGACCTGGACCTCGTTCGTGACGGGCGCGGTCTTCCAGATGCGGCCCGAGGACGCGCGCGGCCTCTTCGGCATCTCGAACAGCGGCTACGACCTCCGGCCCGAGGAGCTCTTGCTGCCCGGCGGCGCGGCGATCTCCGCGGACGACGGCGATCCGGACGCCCCCGTGGGCTCCGGGTCGCCTCCGGCGCCCTCCGCCCCGAACCCCGTGGTGCACGCGAGGCCGTCGGCGAGCGCGAAGGCGTACCTGCGGTCGAGCGAGTTCTGCGGGGCCTGCCACGACGTGCGGCTCTTCGGGACCGACAGCCTCGGGGCGTCGAAGGGCGAGCACTTCAAGCGGCTGCGCAACGCGTACTCGGAGTGGGCCGCGTGGGCGAAGCAGGAGGAGCGCGCGGGGCGAGCGGCGGCGAGCTGCCAGGACTGCCACATGAGCACGTACCCGGGCGTGTGCGAGCCTGCCGAGGGGGTCCGGGGGCGCAGCGCGGCTCCGCCGCGCGAAGCCCCCGAGCGTGGACCCGACGCGGGGGGCGATCCGGAGTGCCCGCCGGGCACGCGGTTCTCGGCGCGGGCGCCGGGCGCGTGGCCGAAGGGGCGCGTGGCGGGCGGGTCGGCGAGGGCGACGGACGTGACGACGCACTACTTCTCGGGCGTCGACGTGCCGCTGTCGGACGAGTTCGCGGAGGCGCTCGTCGGCGAGCCGTCGGTGGACGCGCACGGGATCCCGACGGGGGCGCGGCGCCGGCGCGACCTCCTGCTCCGGCACACGTTCCGGTTCGGGCTGGGCGCGGCGCGGCGCGCGGGGCGCAGGCTGGAGGTGCCGGTCGAGATCGAGAACGTGGGGGCCGGGCACCGGGTGCCGGCGGGGTTCAGCCAGGAGCGGGAGATCTGGGTGCACCTCGTCGTGAAGGACGGGGGCGGGCGCGTCGTGTACGAGGTGGGGCGCGTCGATCGCGACGACGAGGACCTGCGCGACAAGGTGCTCGCGCGCGTGACGACGAGGCCGGATCGGCTCGATTTCAAGGGCCGTCCGGAGGGGCTCTTCGGGGCGGACGTGCGCGACGGGATCGACGCGCCGCAGTGGAGCCCGCCGCCGCTGCTCGGGGGGACGTCGTTCCGCGGGCGGGGGCTCGTGAGCTTCCAGAACGGCTTCCTGCGGTGCGTGCGGTGCATCGGCGTGATCGCGGCCGACGGGTCCTGCCAGCCGGGGCCCGGGCAGGGGCTGCACCGCGCCGATCGGTTCGAGGACGGGGACTACGACCTCGACACGGGCGCGTGCCGGTCGAACCTGTCGGGCATGAACGCGTTCCTGGAGACCTACTTCCCGGTGGGCGCGCTCGACGCGAGCCGCGGGCTCGTGAAGGGGCCGGACGTGATCGTGGACACGCGCTCGGTGCCGCCGGGGGTGCCGATCCGGTACACGTACGAGCTCGACGCGGGCGGGCGCGGGCCGTTCCAGGTCGAGGCGCGGCTGCTCTTCCGGGCGTTCCCGCCGTACCTCTTGCGGGCGTTCGCCGCGTACGAGCGGGAGCAGGCGCTCCGCGGGCTCCGGCCGAGCGGGCCGCTCGTGACCGACGAGATGCTCGGGCGGATCGAGGTGGTGGAGATCGCGCGGGCGGAGGCGGAGATCCGCTGATGGAGGCGGAGCCCGGACGCGCGGCCGGCGAGACCTGGCCCGCGGCGATCTTCGACGCGCCGGTCCTGCGGGGGCTCGACGCGCGGGCGCGGCGCGAGATCGCGGAGGCCGGGGCGCTGCGGCGGCTCGAGCGGGGCGAGGTCGTGTACCGGGCGGGGGACGCGGGGGACGCGTTCTTCGTGGTGGCTTCGGGGCGGGTGGGGCTGCGCGCGGTGCGGCGCGGGGACGACCACGAGACCGAGCTGCGCGCGGCCGAGGCGGGCGGGGCGTTCGGGGAGGAGGCGACGGCGGGCGCGGCGCGGCGCGCGACCGCGGCGGCGCTCGAGGCGAGCGTGATCGCCGAGATCCCGGTGCACATCTTCCGGCGCGCGGCGGTGCGCTCGGGCAAGGCGGAGTTCGCGGAGAAGCTCGAGCGGGCGCTCCGGCGGAGCGCGACGCGCGACCTCCTCGGCACGCTGGCGCTCACGCGCGACCTCGGGCCCGAGGACGTCGACGCGCTGCTCGACGCGGCGCAGTACCGGAGCTTCCAGCGCGGGCAGGCGATCTACCGCGAGGGGGATCCCGCGAGCGAGCTCTGGCTGGTCGCGGACGGGATGGTGCAGATCCAGACCGAGGAGGGCGATCGGCTGCGCGTGCGCGCGTACCTGACGCGCGGGGACTTCTTCGGCGACGTGGAGATCGGCGAGGCGCGGCCGCGCGAGGCGAGCGCGATCGCGAGCGGGCCGTCGACGCTGCTCTCGATCCCGGCGCGCGATTTCGCGGCGCTCGCGCGGCGGCGGCCGGACCTCGCGGGGCGGCTCCGGCGCATCGCCGGCGAGCAGGTCGAGGCGCAGCAGGCGATCGTCGAGGGCGCGGCGAAGGGCCACACGGCGCACGTCTTCCGCGATCTCTACCGGCTGCAGGTGGCCCGGTCGCTGCTCGTGATCGACCTCGAGTCCTGCGTGCGCTGCGGGCACTGCGCGTGGGCCTGCGCCGAGGCGCACGACGACGGCGTCTCGCGCCTCGTGCGGCGGGGCGACAGGGTGGCGGCGCGGCTGGAGCAGGCGCGGGGGGAGCGGGGGCCGCCGCAGAGCCTGCTCCTGCCGAGCTCGTGCCAGCACTGCGAGGACCCCTCGTGCATGATCGGCTGCCCGACGGGCGCGATCGGCAAGGACGCGGCCGGCGAGGTGGTGATCCGCGAGGCGCTGTGCACGGGGTGCGCCTCGTGCGCGAGGGCCTGCCCGTGGGACAACATCCAGATGGCCCCGCGGGCCGAGGGCGCGCCGCGGCCGGCGCCGGGCGGGTACGCGGACGTCGCGGTGAAGTGCGATCTGTGCCGCGGCTTCGACGGGCCCGCGTGCGTGAAGGCGTGCCCGACGGCGTCGATCGTCCGCATCCACCCGGCCGAGGAGATCGCCGACGTGCGCGATCTGCTCGGCGGCGCGCGGCGCGCGGCCGCGCGGGCGGCGACGGCCGGGCCGGGGCT
>CAYQYG010000628.1:0-3728 GCA_964421485.1 uncultured Polyangiaceae bacterium
GGCCTCCTGCCGGGTGAGAGGTTGGTGGAGGGCATTTTCATGGCAGGGAGGCGGGAGAGGACGGGGAGATGAGGTGAAGCGAGAAATTCTCGGCGGCGCAGGTAAACGCGAGCGTCTCAGCGGAAGGGGCTCGTGTGAGGGGAAGCGCGGCGGCGCTCGGAAAAATGCGACTGTGTCGCTTCTCGCCCGGCCGGCGGTGGGCTAGGGTTGGCGGCGATGATAACCGTCGGCTGCGCCGGCTTCCCCGTCCCAGCGACGCGGTACTTCCGCGAGTTCATGTTCGTGGAGGTGCAGGAGACGCACGTTTCGCTCCCCGGGCCGGGGACGATCCGGCGCTGGCGCCGCGAGGCCCCGCAAGGCTTCCGCTTCGCCCTCCTCGGCCCCCGCGAGATCGGTCAGGAGGGCTTCCGCGACGGCAAGGTGATCGAGACCGCGCTGAAGAGCATCGAGGTGGTCGCGGAGGAGCTCGAGGCGAGGAGCGCGGTGTTCGTCGCGCCGCCCGAGTTCGCGCCGACGCGCACGAACAAGGGCGTCCTGCGCGAGTTCCTGATCGGAGTGAAGAAGCGCTTCGAGCGCGTCGTCTTCGAGCCCGCGCCGGGCTGGGACCCCGACGAGTGCGACGAGCTGACGCGCGAGATCGGCGCGCTCGCCGCGCGCGATCCGCTGACGAGCGGCCTGTCGAAGCTGAAGGTCGCCTATTACCGGCTGCACGGCCCCGCGGGCCACAAGTCGCGCTACGAGGACCCGGCGATCGAGCGCCTCGCGGAGATCGCCCGCGGCGCGAAGCACGACGACGCGACGTACGTGTTCACGAACGTGGACATGTTCGCGGACGCGAAGCGGTTCAAGAAGGCGCTGAAGCTTTAGCTAGGCGAGCGGGCCGCTCCTGGGGCGGGAGCGCCAGGCCATCGCGGCGATGGCGAGCGTGACCAGGTACCAGGGGTAGTCCTGGATCAGGCCGTAGAGCGTGGTCGCGCGCATGAAGCGGACCTCGCCGAGCAGCGACTCCTCGCGGAACGTGCCGCCGCGCAGGATGACGCGGCCGACCGGATCGACGATCGCCGACACGCCGCTGTTCGTCGCGCGCACGAGGTAGCGGCGGTGCTCGACGGCGCGCATCTTCGCCAGCGCGAGGTGGATCCACGGCTCCGTCGAGTCGCCGAACCACGCGTCGTTCGTCATGTTGACGAGCAGGTCCGGATCACCCGCCGCGACGAGCTTGTTCACGTAGTCCGGCAGGATGTCCTCGTAGCAGATCATCACCGACATCCGGTGGTCCTTCCAGCGGAGCGGATCGAGCGACGTGCCGCGGCTGAAGCGCCCCGAGTTCTGCGAGATGTCGTAGAGCTGCGGGAAGGTCTCGCCGAACGGGATGTACTCGCCGAAGGCGAGCAGGTACCGCTTGTCGTAGCGGCCGAGGATCTCGCCGCCCTCGCCGGCCATGAGCGCGGTGTTGTAGCTCATGCCGCGCTCGCCCTTCTTCTTCGCGGCGCCGTGGAGCACGGTGCCGATCACGGTCGGGACGCCGAGGTGGCGGGTGAGGTCCCGCTGCACGCTCGCCTCGTAGCCCTGCTCGCGGAACGCCCTGGGCACGCCCGCCTCGCTCCAGATCACGAGGTCGGCGCCCTTGTCGCGGAGCTCCCTGGTGCGGTCGAGGTGGATCTTGGTCGCGTTCTTCCGATCGAAGAGCGCGAGGTTCGGCTGCACGATACCGAGCTTCACCGCCTCGGCGACCCGCGCGCGCCCGTCGACCTGGTGGATCCGGATCGCGCCGTAGATCGCGGCCAGCGCGGGCGCGGCGGCGCCGATCGCGACGAGGCGGCGATCGAGCGGGCGCGCGTCGAGGCGGGCCTGCGCGAGCTCGGCGATCGCGAGGTTCGCGGCGACGAGCACGAGCCCGACGAGGTAGGGGCCGCCGAGGTCGGCGACCTGCATCATGAGCGGCGCGTTGTGGACCGAGGAGCCGAAGTACCAGGGGAAGAGGAGCGGGAAGACGAGCTCGCTCGCGACGAAGGCGAGCGCGAACGCGACGCTCGCGGGCCACCCGCGCGCCTCGGCGCGCCCGGTGAGCCAGCCGCAGAGGGCGATGCGGCCGCCCTGGTACCCGCAGAGGAGCACCATGAACAGGGCGCAGAGCGGTATCGGGAAGCCGCTGAACACCCTGAGCATCTCCAGCAGCCAGTAGAAGCCCGTCATCGTCATGACGAACCCCGCGGTCCACCCGAGGCCTGCGGCGCGGCGCGGCGTCTGGCGGCGCATGGCGACGATGAGCGGCGCGAGCGCGATGAACGAGAGCGGCCAGATGTCGACGCCGGGGAAGCCGAGGAAGTAGAGGAGCCCGCTGAGCGCGGCGAGGCCGTAGGCGGGGCCGGCGGGGAGCGGGCGGAGCAGGCCGGCGGGCGGCGGGCCCGCGGCGGTCTCTCCGGATGCGCCGGGCTTCTCGGCCGCGTCGGGCTGCTCGGATGCGTCGGGCCTGGTGGTCTTGGGGGCAGGCTTGGGATCGGGGTCGCTCATCGGGTCCGCCGGACGATGTGAAACCCGCGGGCGGTCTCGACGACGCCCGAGGTCTGGCCGATGTCCAGCGCGAAGGCGGCGTCCCCGAGCGCCGGCGGCACGGCGCCGCGCTCGAAGTTGCCCATCGCGCCGCCCACGACCTTGGTCGGGTCGTCGGAGTATTGTTTCGCGAGGTCCTCGAAGGAGCCCTTCCCGGCCATGAGCGCGTCGAGCGCCTCCTGCGCGCGCTTCCTCGCCTCGTCCTTCGATCGGGTCACCGCCGGCGTCGCGAGCTCCGCCCCCTTGTACGCGACGAGGATCTGCGACGCGCCGACGACCCGCAGCGGGGGCGCGGCCGAGGCGCTCTCGGCGGGCGCCCCGCTCGCGGAGGGCGCCGGCGTCGCGCTCGCGGCGGCGGCCTGCGCGGAGCCCGAGGGGGAGGGGGCCGGGCCGGAGCTGCACTGGCAGCCGCCGAGCGACGCCGCGAGGGCGAGGCCGGGCGCGAGGAGCCGGATCGAGAGCCTCATGAGGGTATCCCCGTATGGATGGGCGCCGCCGCTCCGTCAACGGTCACGGCTCCGGCCCGCGGGCGCGAAGGCGGACACGGGCGCGGAGGCGCAGGCGGACGCGGACGCGGGGACGACCTCGAGGGCCGGAGCCGCCGCGATCTCGCCCCCAACCCACCGGAAAGGCTACACTTGCACCCCGCCGCATGCCGAAGATCCTCCACATCGAGGACGACCCCGCGAACCGCCTGCTCGTCCGCAAGCTGCTCCAGGGCGCGGGCCACGAGGTCATCGAGGCCGCGGACGGCCTCGAGGGCATCCGGCTCGCCTGCGCGGACCAGCCGGATCTGGTGCTGGTGGACCTCAACATCCCGGGGCTCGACGGGTTCGAGGTCACGCTGCGGCTGCGCGGCGAGCCGTCGCTCGCGGGCGTGCCGATCGTCGCGATCACCGCGGAAGGGGACCGGGAGACGAGCCTCGCGGTCGGGTGCGACGGGTTCCTCCAGAAGCCGATCGACGCGCGGTCGTTCTCGGCGACCATCGCGGGGTACCTGAAGGGCGTCCGCGAGTTCGCGCCGGGATCGCTGCGATCGCAGCGGCTCCGGGAGCAGAGCCAGCGGATCGTGGGGCACCTCGAGGAGAAGGTCGCGGAGCTCTCGCGCGCGAACGCGCGGCTGCGCGAGCTCGACGCGGCGCGGACCGAGTTCTACCGGAACATCTCGCACGAGC
>CAYQYG010000629.1:0-2384 GCA_964421485.1 uncultured Polyangiaceae bacterium
CCCGGCCTCCGAGGCCGCGGGCGCCACGGCGGGCGCGGCGCGCTCGCTGCCGCCCTCCAGCTCGGCGACGAGGTGCTGCGCGGTGGTGAGCGCGGGCTGGAGCTCGAGCGCGAGCCTCGCGAGGCGGATCGCGCTCGCGGGATCACCGGCGTACTTGCGGCCGAGGGCGTCGGTGACGATCCGCTCCGAGGCCTCGCGGCGCAGCTCGGCGACGCGCGCGTCCGACGGCCAGCGGGCGAGCGCGCGATCGGTGATCTCCTTGACGTTCTCGCCGGGCGGCGCGTCCCACGCGTGGCGGCGCATGCAGTCGCGCGCGCGATCGAGCTGCGCCTCGAGCGAGTCGGCGGGCTCGGCCGCGCCGAGGCCGCCCGTCTGCCGGATGCCGACGACCGCCACGACGAGCCCCGCCGCGGCGACGCACGCGAGGATCGCGGTGGCGCGGGCGATCCGCGCGCGCCGGGGCCGCGGGTGCGCGCTGGACTCGACGCCGTGCATGGTGGAGGGGCCCGCGAGCTCGGCGCCTCGGCTCGACATCGGGGGCTCCGGATCGCCCTCCACGCGGCCCGCCCTCCACCCCGGACCCCCGCTTGATATCCGGGCCTCCGGGTCCTCCTCGCCGGCCGCGGCGCCTGCGGGGGCGAAGCCGCCGCTCTGCCGCTGCGGCTCGGGGGCGCCGTCCAGCGGGTCGCACTCGAAGTCGAGCTCCGCCCGGCGCCGCGCCGAGGCGGGGCCGCGCACGGAGCCGGGCGACGAGGGGTGGGGCGGGCGCGGCGGCGCATCGCCCGGGTGGGCGGGCTGCGCGCCGGCCGCGCCCTCCGGCGTCGAGGCGAGCGGGGCGCGCGGCTCGCTCGCCCTCGGATCGCCGGTGATCGCGCGCGGCGCCGCGCCCTCGGGGAGCTCGCCTGGCCCTGGCCGGGCGCCCTCGCGCGCCGGCGTGGCCGCGGCGATCCCGCGGATCTGCGCCGCGAGCTCGGGCGAGAGATCGAGCGCCCGGGTCCGCGCCTTCGACGCGAGCTTCACGACCGCCGCGCCCCGCCCGAGGCTCGCCTGCGCGGCGATCTCGTCGGGATCGAGGCCCCCCGCGCGCGCGGCCAGGCTGAGCTCGCGGCCGAGCGCGCGCGCGTCGCGGGGCCGCTCCGCGGGCTTCTTCGAGAGGCTCTGCATCACGACCTGCGCGATCGGCGCGGGCACGTAGCTGGCGCGCGCGATGCTGAGCAGGTCCGCCGGCGGCGCGTGCGTGTGCTGGACGAGCAGCGCGACGGGCGAGTCCCCCTCGAACGGGGCGCGCCCCGCGAGGCACTCGTAGATCATCGTCGCGATCGAGTACACGTCGGCCGGCGGCCCGACCGGCTGCCCCTCGGCGCCCTCCGGCGAGATGTACTTCGCGGTCCCGAAGATCAGCCCCGCCTGCGTGGCCATCGACCTGTCGGCCCAGTCGAGCCGCGCGATGCCGAAGTCGAGCACCTTCACGTAATCGGGGTCCTCGCCGCGCCGGACGAGCATGATGTTCTCGGGCTTGAGGTCGCGGTGGACGATCCCCTGCGCGTGCGCCTCGCCGACCGCGTCGCAGATCTGGAGCGCGATGTGCAGCGCGCGGGGCAGCGGCAGCGCGTTCCCCTCGCCCGCGGTGCCGGCCGCGGCCAGCGCGGAGAGGAGCGAGATGCCGTCGAGGTGCTCCATGACGAGGTAGAGCTCGCCGCCGACCCTGGGATCGGGGCCCGCCGGGATGCTGCCGGTCATCAGCACCTGGACGACGTTCGGGTGCACGAGGCGGCTCGCGACCTTGGCCTCGCGGTGGAAGCGGCCCACCAGCTCCGCGTTGCCGCTGAGCTCCCGGTGCAGGATCTTCACCGCGACGTCGCGCTCGATCCCGCCCTGGAAGGCGCGGTAGACGCGCCCCATGGAGCCGATCCCGATGAGGTGCTGGATCCGGATCTGCCCGCCGAGCTCCATGCCGACGTAGGGATCCCCCTCGGCGCCGGAGAACGAGGGGCTCCTGTGGGCGCTCGCGAGCGGGGTGCCGTCCCGCGGGCAGAAGAGCACGTCCGCGTCGTAGCGCTCGCCGCACGAGGGGCAGCTCTTCGCGGGGGACTGCTTCATCTGCGTGGCCGAGTGTACCACCACGCCAGGAATTTTCGCGGGCGTGGTCGGGCGCCCCGACCAGCGCGGTCGCGCCGTCCTTGGCGTGGACCGCCCGGCGCCTTGCGACTACGGTCGCGGCGTGAGCGACTCCAAGGCCAGCGCGGCGAAGCGGCGAGGGGGGCGGGCGCGGGGGCGCGCCGAGCCGGCCCCTGCCCCCGCGGCGCCGGCCGTGGCCCCGGCGCCGCTCCGGGGCTCCGGGTCGCCTGCCGGCGCCCTCCGCCCCGAGCCCCGGTCTGACGTTC
>CAYQYG010000629.1:2484-3682 GCA_964421485.1 uncultured Polyangiaceae bacterium
CCGGTCTGACGTTCGGGGCTCCGGGTCGCCTGCCGGCGCCCTCCGCCCCGAGCCCCGGTCTGACGTTCGGGGCTCCGGGTCGCCTGCCGGCGCCCTCCGCCCCGAGCCCGAGCCGGTGGTACCCCGCGAGGGCGAGTACGTCATCCAGCTCCCGAGCTTCGAGGGCCCGCTCGACCTGCTGCTGCACCTGATCCAGCAGCACGAGCTGGATATCCTCGACATCCCCGTCAGCTTCATCACGGAGAAGTACCTCGAGTACCTGAAGCTGATGCGCTCGCTCGCGATCGATCTGGCGAGCGAGTACCTCGTGATGGCGGCCACGCTCGTGCACATCAAGTCGAAGATGCTGCTGCCGACCGTGCCCGCGGGTCAGGACGACGACGGGATGCCCGGCGAGGAGGAGGATCCGCGGGCGGAGCTCGTGCGGCGGCTGCTCGAGTACCAGAAGTACAAGGCGGCCGCGGCGGAGCTGGGCGAGCGCGGGACCCTGGGGCGCGACGTGTTCGCCCGCGGGATGACCGAGGCCGAGGTGCCGAAGGGCCCCGCGCCGTTCGCGGCGACGAACGTGTTCAGCCTGCTCGAGGCGTTCGAGAAGGTGCTGAAGCGCACGAACGTCAAGATCGACCACGAGGTCGTGTTCGATCGGATCAGCATCACCGATCGGATCGTGGAGCTGACGGAGAAGCTGTCGGTGCGCCGCGCGATGCGGTTCGAGGATCTCCTGCTGGACGGGCTGCCGAAGGGTGGTCCGATCCCGCGCTTCGATGTCGTGATCACGTTCCTGGCCGTGCTGGAGATGTGCAAGCTGCGGCTGATCCGGGTCCACCAGACCGACCCGCTGGCGCCGATCCACATCGAGCTGACGGCGGGCGGCGCGCCCGCGGACCCGGAAGACGAGCCCGCGCCCGGCGCGGAGGCGGCGCCCGAGGCGGCCACGGAAACGGAATCGGTGGCGGCAGCGGAGACGGTCGCGGAGTCGGAATCGGTGGCGGCAGCGGAGACGGTCGCGGAATCGGAATCGGGTTCGGAATCGGAATCGGTAGCGGCCACGGAATCGGAATCGATCGCGGAATCGGTGACGGTCACGGAAATGGAAGCGGTCGCGGAAACGGTCGCGGAAACGGTCGCGGAAACGGTCGCGGAAACGGTCGCGGAAACGGTCACGGAAACGGTCGCGGAAACGGTCGCGGAAACGGTC
>CAYQYG010000630.1:0-3659 GCA_964421485.1 uncultured Polyangiaceae bacterium
TTGCCGGCCGCGCCCCCCACGTTTGGGGGCGGTCCGCTGTTTTGCCGACGCGCCCTGGCCCCCCCGCTCAGAACGCCGGAGGCAGCGGGAACCGCCGCACGTACACCCCCGGATGGTTCTGGCTATCGTCCTGCCACCCGATCGCCACGTACCCCGCCCCCCCCACCGCGACCGCCGGCAGCCGCCGCTGCCCCGGAACCCCCGGATGCGACGCTGCAAAATCGTCGTTCTGCCCCGTCACGCTGTTGTACGAGAACCCCTCGGCCCCCCCCACGAGCCGCGCGAAGATCTCCCCCGTCGCGCTGTGCTCCCACGCCACCGCGAAGAAATCGCCGAGGTTCCCCGCCGAAGCCACCGCCGGGTTCGCCTGCTCCCCCTCCGTCGTCGTGTTGAGCGGCGCGTCCTGATCCCCGGCCACCGCGTTCCCCGCCGCGTCGAACCGCTGGAAGAAAATGTCCGTATCGCTCCGCCACACCACGATCGCCTTCCCGTCCGGCAGCATCGCCACGTCGGGCTGCTCCTGCAAACCATCCGTCTTCGTGTTCACCCGCACCGGCGTCGTCACTCCGCCCGTCGTGGTCACCGTCGCCCTGTAAATCCCGTCCGGGTCGCCCTCACCGCTGCCCTGGTACACGACCAGCCACGACCCTGACGTCCCCGCCACGCGCGGGTGCGTCCCGTTGTCCGCGATCGGCAGCTCCTCGGCCGCCGGGTTCAGCTCGCCGGCGCTCGTCCGCGTCCGGCCGAACACCCGCCCGTCGCGCGTCCACACCGTGAGCGACGCGTGCGGCGGACCCCCCGCGATGTCGGGATCCGCTGCGCCCGACGTCGTGGTGAGCCGCACCGGCGTGTCTGCTGCGAGGCAGGCAGTGTCGTTCAGCGCGCACACCTCCTTGCAGCCGTCCGCCCCGTGCACCACGAGCCAGATATCGAACACCCCCGCCGAGGGCTGCTGGCTCGCGTAGACCACGCCGGTCAGGTCCGTGTCGATCTGCGCGATCGACGGCGACTGCTGGAAGCGCGTCAGCCCGCCGACCGTCACGTCCGCGCAGCTCAGCGGGAGCCGGAGCTGCTGCGAGAGCGGGTACGGATCCGTGATCCTGTGGAGGTCCTGCGACAGGAACCGGATGTTGATGTCCTCCCCGCCGTTCGCGTCGTCGGGGTTCGTGCTGTGGAAGACCGCGCGCAGCGCGTTCGCCAGCTTCGCGCTGCCGGGCGCGAAGATCATCGCGAGCTGCCCCTTCGAGCCGGGCGGCCCGTTCGCGAGGAACGGATCCGAGTCGTCGTCGATCGACAGCAGGATCTCCTTGCTGCGGCAGTCGCAGTCGCAGACGTCGTCGGCCGTGATGCCGAGGCACTCGCCGCCCGGCTCGCCCGAGCAGGTCGTCGCCGCGACCCCGCCGAAGTCGCACTGCTCGCCCGCCTGGAGCGCGCCGTCGTTGCAGCACGGGGGCGGGTTGTAGCGCTGGACCTTGATCGTCACCTCGAGCGGGTCTTGATCGATCGTCGCGACCGTGCAGCCCTCGGCGAGCGTGCCCGCCGCGTTCCGCGCGATGACCGAGAACATCTTGTCGGTCCCGTCCTTGTCGAGCTCGATGTCCTTGCACCAGCGGACGCCGGCGGGGCACCCGCTGCTCTCCAGGTAGAACCGCTGCGTGTCCTCGCCGTCCGGGATCGCGCTCACGTGTCCGCTCGCGTCGCACCTGGCCTGACCTGCGGGGAACACCGCGAGCTCGACGCTCGTGGCCGCGTCGAGCAGCCCTTCGGGCGTGCGCATCACGAGCCCGATCCGCGCGGCTTCGGTCGAGCAGGCGAGGGGGTAGGCGAGGAGGAGGGGAGCCGCGGGGACGAGGGCCACGAGGAGGCGCCGGCGCATGCGGCGAGTCTACAGGAGAAACCGCGCGTCGCGTCGAATCCGGTGCGAATGGGCCACGCGCCCTCGCGCGCTCTAGAAGCCGGACGCGGGCGCCTGGTTGCCGCCGTAGGCGTCGTCGGCCTGCGCGGCCTTCGGTGATGCCCGGGCGCGCACGGGCGCGGCGGCGGCCGGCTTGCCCGCGGGCGCTGCGTTGGGTGCGGCGGCCGCTGCGGCGGCTGGAGGCGCGGCGTTCTGCGCCTGCTGCGCGGCCATCGCCGCGTCGTCGGCGAGCTCCTGCTCCGCCTGCGCCTTGTAGCTGTCGACCGAGCGCAGCGCGAGGAGCAGCTCGCGGGCCTTCCCCTCCTCGCCTGCGGCCTTGTAGCACTGCGCCGCCTCCCACATGGCCGCGTGGGCCGCGGGGCTTCCCCGGTACTTCGTGCCGATCTCGTCGAGCTTCGCCAGCGCGGCCTCGCAGCCCGAGCTCTTCTTCAGCGCCTGCGCCTCCTTGAGCTCCGCGGCGGCGCCGTCCGCCCCCTCCTGCTTGTCGGCGGCGCCCTTCGCCTTCGCGTCCTTCGCGCCGGCCTCGTCGCGCCGCGCCTCGGGCGTGTCCGCGGCCGCCGCGGTCCCGAGCGCCACGGCGGGCGGCGCCTCGGCCGGGGCCGGCGCCGCGGCGGGATCCGGTTGCTCCGGGGCCGGCACCCCGCGCTCGGTCACGCGCACCGGCGCGACCCCGACCGTGCCCGGCCGCGCGCGCAGGAGCAGCAGGCTCGAGCCGATCACCAGCACGAAGAGCGCCGCCATCGCGAGCTGCGGCCGCATCGCGTGGCTGCCCGCCCAGGCCAGCGCCCGGAGCGCCTTCCTCCGCCACGGCGTCTTTTTCTGCGCCACTGCGACGGCCTCGAGGATCCTCGCCTCGAGCTCCTCGCTCGGCTCCTCGAGCGGCAGGATCCCCACGTCGCGCGTGGCGCGCAGCCCGTTCCACGCGGACGCGCAGCGGGCGCAGCTCTCCATGTGGCGCTTCATGGCCGCATGCGTCAGCTCGTCGAGCTCGTCGTAGAGCGCGTCCATCACGTGCTGATCGAACTTCTCGCAGTCCATAAGCGGCTCGCTCTCTGCGCCCTCAGCGCAGGGCCCGGGCGTAGTCCTCGTAGTCGGAGAGGGCCTCCTGGAGGCGCTCCAGCGCGTAGCGCATCCTGCTCTTCACCGTGTTCTCCGGCACGCCGGTGATCTGCGCGATGTCCTTGAACGGCACGTTGCCGAGCTCCCGGAGCAGGAAGACCTCGCGCTGCTCGGGCGGCAGCCGCTCGACCGCGCGGGCGATGATCTGCCCGGCCTCGGCGCCCATCGCGACCCGCTCCACCGACGCGCCCGGCGTCGGGTCGGCGGTGCGCTCCCCCAGCGTGGGCCCGTCGCCGGCCTCGCCGCTCGCCTGGTCGAGCGACGGGTGCCGCCGGAGCGACATTTTCCGCAGGTGATCGATGCACACGTTGCGCGCGATGGCGTACGCCCACGTCGAGAACCGGGCCTCATGCTTGAAGTCGGATGCGCTCTGCACGATCTTCACGAAGACGTCCTGGACTAGATCCTCGGCGACGGACGGGCCTCGGACCTGGCGGAGGATGAAGTTGTAGATGGCAGTCTTGTGCCTCCGGACGAGGCTGGCAAAGGCGTCGCGGTCTCCTCCCTGGAACCGCATCATCAGGACCTCGTCGGTGACCTCCTCGCGAGAAATGGAGCCCATCTTCAGCCCTCGCCGGCGCCGGGCGAGCGCTCGGCGGCTCCCGCGTCGGCTCGGGGTCCGGGG
>CAYQYG010000631.1:0-3616 GCA_964421485.1 uncultured Polyangiaceae bacterium
TTCTATCGCACTCTGGTCCCTGCGATCAAACGGCAGCACCGTCCGGTTGCGCGGTCGGGGGCTCCGCGCCGGCGAGCGGCGCTGCGCCCCCGAACCCCCGCGCCCTAGGGCAGGGCCTGGGCGATGTCGGCCCAGAGGTCGGCCTCGGCCTCCAGGCCGATCGAGAGCCGGACCAGGCCGTCCGAGATGCCGAGCGCCGCGCGGGCCTCGGGGGGCACCGAGGCGTGGGTCATGATCGCCGGGTGCTCGGCGAGCGACTCCACGCCGCCGAGGCTCTCGGCGCAGGAGAAGATCTGGAGGCGCTCCAGGAAGCGGGCCGCCGCGTCGAGCCCGCCGCCGAGCACGACCGAGATCATCGCGCCGGGCCCTCGCATCTGCCGGTCCGCGAGCGCGCGATCCGGGTGCGACGCGAGCCCGGGGTAGTGGACCCGCTCCACGGCCGGGTGCGCCTCGAGCTTCGCCGCGATCGAGGCCGCGGACGCGCCCGCTTGCCGGACGCGCACGCCGAGGGTCTTGAGGCCGCGCAGCACCATGTAGCAATCGAACGGGCTCGGGACCGCGCCCATCGCGTTCTGCAGGAAGGTGAGCCGCTCGGCCAGCGCGGGCTCCGACGTGATGATCGCGCCGCCGACCACGTCCGAGTGGCCGTTCAGGTACTTCGTGGTCGAGTGCACGACCACGTGCGCCCCGAGCGCGAGCGGCCGCTGGAGCACCGGCGTCGCGAAGGTGTTGTCGACGACCAGGACCGCGCCGCGCCCGCGGGCGATCGCCGCGATGCCCTCGATGTCGAAGACCTTCAGCATCGGGTTGGTCGGCGTCTCGATCCAGACGAGCCGCGTCTCGGGCCGGATCGCCGACCGGACCCGGTCGAGATCGCGCATGTCCGTGAAGCTCGAGGCGACGCCCATCGGCTTCATCACCTTGTCGAGCAGCCGGAACGTGCCGCCGTAGACGTCGTCGCCGCAGAGGACGTGGTCCCCGGGCTTCAGGGTGTGCAGGAGGGTGGTGCTCGCGCCGAGGCCGCTCGAGAAGCAGAAGCCGTGGGCGCCGCCCTCGAGCGACGCGAGGCACCTCTCCAGGGCGTTCCGCGTCGGGTTGCCGCTGCGCGAGTACTCGAAGCCCTTGTGCTTGCCGGGGCTCTCCTGCGCGAACGTGCTCGCCAGCACGATGGGCGTCATGACGGCGCCGCTCACGGGATCCGGGGGCTGCCCCGCGTGGACGGCGAGCGTGTCGATCGCGAGGCCTTCGGGGCTCTTGTCGGGCTTCATCGGGCGCCACCTTGCTGCACCTCCCGGCCGGCGTCAAAAGCCTCGAGCAGCGCCCGCGCGGTGGGGAAGCGCTCCGCCGGGTCGCGGGAGAGGGCCCGCGCGAGGGCCGCGCGCTCGGGCGGCGAGAGCCCCTCGGCCGCGCGGAGCGGGGCGAGGAGGAGCCCCTGCTCGGCGATCTCGACGAGCACCGCGGCCTCGTCGCGCGCCCGCGTGAGCGGCTCGCCCGTCGCGAGCCAGGCGAGCGCCGCCGCCATGGAGTAGACGTCGGCCCGCATCGAGGGCGGCTCCTCGCCGCGGGCGACCTCGGGCGCGACGAAGGGCAGCGTGCCGCGGTCGTCCGTCTCGAGCTCCGGCTCCATGCCGCGGAAGCGCGCCGCGCCGAGATCGACGAGGCCGATCCCGCCGAGGGGGCCGAGCAGGACGTGATCCGGATCCAGGTCGCCGTGCACGAGCTCGAGCGGGCCGCGCTCGTCGGCGCCCTCGCGCTGGAGCTCCTGCAGCTCGGCGAGCGCCTCGACGGCCGCGCGCGCGACGTGCGCCACGAGCGTGGCCGGCGGCCTGCGCCTCCGCGCCCGCCAGCCCTCGACCAGGCCGCGCAGCGAGACGCCCTCGACGCGCGTCTCGAGGAGGAACGGGCCGTGCCCGTCCGTGCCCACGCGGACGAGCGCGGGCAGGGAAGGGTGCCGCGCGAGCGAGAGCGCCCTGGCCTCCCGCACGATCGCGGCCCGGCCGGCCCGCTCGCGGACCGCCCGGGTGGTGAGGCGCTTGCAGATCAGCGGGCGCGCGGTGGACGAGGGATCGGCGCAGGCGTCGCGGACCAGCGCGACGTCGAAGACGCCGCCCGTGCCGAGGTGCGCGAGGAGCTCGGTGCCTTCGGGCGCGTGGAAGGGCATGAAGGGGTGGGGCGGGGTGGATAGATGGCAGTCACGGACGAGGTCGACTGTCAACCAACAATTCGTGCTGCGTCAGCCCTTCGGCCCGGGCTGCCGCGCGAGCAGCGCGGTGAGCTCCGCCACCCGCCGCAGCGCCGCCTCCTTCGCGGCGCGCTCGGCCTCGGCCGCGGCGAGCGCCGCCTCCTTCGCGGCGCGCTCGGCCTCGGCCTCGGTGGGGACGAGGACGTCCCCCGCCGGCCCGGTCCCGAGCCGCACCCTCGCGTCCTCGCCCTCGCCGACGACGCGCAGGAAGCAGCCGAGCACGCGCGAGCGGATCCGGTCCACGTCGGTGGACTCGACCTGCGCGAAGCCCCGCTTGAGCTTGCGGTACCGCTGCCAGCGGACGCGGTCCTCGCCCCTCTCGAAATCTGGATCGAAGATGATCAGCTCACCGACGCCCAGCTCGGCGTAGCGCTCGGGGGCCTCCCGGTAGTCTTTTTCGTAGTCCTCCGAGGTGACGACCTCGACGGCGAGGCTGGGGACGATACCCGTCTTCCACGTCTTCCAGCTCTTGATGCGTCGCCCGGGAGGCACGCCCGGCAAGACGTAGATATCGGGGGCCACGACCTTCATGGGGTGGCGGCGCTCGTAGTAGATGAACTGATCCGCGCCGACGAAGGTCGGCTTGCCGAGTTGCGCGTACCAGCGCTCGATCAGCGGGCGCAGGAGCTCGAGGATGAACCGCTGGAGCGAGTCTTCTCCCACCTTCTCCTCGGTCGGGTAGAACGTCGGGTCGTACGCCCGCCGCGGGCGCCGCTCCGGATCCGGCAGCTTCAGGGCGACGCTGGCCATGCCGCGAGCCTACTCCGCGCCGGGCGCCGGGCCAACGGGTCGCGGACGGCGCGTGGCCCAGCGTCGAGGTTCGCCCGGTGGATCGACGGCGATCCATCCTGACAGGTCCAGGGTGGGGCTGCCGGCTCGCGGCGCCGAATCCATCATGGCGGATATCGGCCTCCGCGAGCAGCACGGCCTTGGGCCGGTTCGACTTGAGCGCCCCGGGGAGCGCGTCGATGGCGCTCTGCTTCGCGGCGAGCATGGGTCCATGGACGGTATAGGTGCCCGTCGGCTGGAAAGCGCTGAGGCGCGTCGTGAAGAGGTCCTTCAACGCGACCGTGACCGCGACCGTGACCGTGACCGTGACCGCGACCGCGACCGTGACCGCGACCGTGACCGCGACCGTGACCGTGACCGTGACCGCGACCGTGACCGTGACCGTGACCGTGACTGCGCCCGCGACCGTGACCGCGACCGCGACCGTGACTGCGCCCGCGACCGTGACCGTGACCGCGACCGCGACCGCGACCGCGACCTCTGTCGAGAGTGCTTCCGCTTTCGGAACCACGAGCGCTTGGGTGGGGGCTCTCTCTCGGGTTTCTTCAGCGTACCCGCGTGCTCGGGAGGCGCAAGGGCGAGCCG
>CAYQYG010000632.1:0-3577 GCA_964421485.1 uncultured Polyangiaceae bacterium
GCCTCCACACGGGTCGAGCACCCTTACCGGAAGCGCCCCTGGGGGGGGCAAGTTCCGGGCGAGGTATGGTATCGGTCGGGCAACTGGACTATCGATGGGCCAGACACCCGGGAGAGCGATCGCGTGAGGATCGGATGAACGAGTACACCCGGCGGGAAGAGGTTCGGGCGACGTTCATTGCGTCTGCGATCCTCGTCCTGTGCATCGCGGCGGCGGTGTTCCGGCTGATCACGGTCGAGGGCAAGCTCGTCCCGGACCCGGCCGCCCAGCGGGCCGCGCAGGAGTCGGCGGTGCGGGTCACCGCGGGCAAGGCGTGCGCGGTCGCGGGCGAGAACCTCGTGACCGAGACCGATCTCTTCAAGAAGCTCGCGAAGTCGGCGCGCCTCAACGAGCCGCCGCAGCCGGAGGAGCCGCGGCGGCGCGGCCTGCCCCCGAAGCCGAAGGAGCCGGAGAAGAAGCTGACCTGGGCCGCGGCGCAGCCTGTGCACAAGCAGGCGAAGATCCTCGCCGGCTGCCGCGAGCCCACCGAGGCGGCGCTCGGTGTGCGGCCCGACGCGGCGCCGGCCTGGAAGGCGATCGCGGAGGCGGCCGCGCTCACGCCGCCGCCCGAGAAGGACGAGCCGGCGCAGCTCGCGGCGACGAGGAAGATGTACGAGATCGTCGGCGAGATCTCCGCCGACAAGATCCAGCAGGCGACGCGCGACGCGGAGGCGCAGTTCAAGGCGCAGGCCGAGCGGGACAAGAGCCGCGCGGACACCGCGATGATCCGGGAGCCGCTGCCCGAGGGGCTGCTCTCGCGGCGGTCGGCCGTGACGATCGGCGTCGCGCTGACGGTGATCGCCCTGCTCATCAGCTACATCAGCGTGCGGGTCGCGTCGATGCGGCGGCTCGCGACGCTGGTGCCGCTGCGCGACGCGGCGCGCACCGGCAGCCCGGGGACGCAGGCGGCCGCGATCTTGAAGGCCGCGGCGGCGCACAACGGCGGCGAGCCGGGCATCGTGATCGGCTCCGCGCTCGGCGGCCTCGGGGCGGCGCTCCTCCGGCCTGCCGACGCCGATCTCTTCGTGCTCGGGGTGATGGTGGGGCTCCTCGTCGGCCTCGGGGTGCAGTGGGCGCTGCGCCTCCTCGTGGGCGCCAGCCGCTGGCGGGCGCGCGCCGGCGAGCTCGCCGAGATCGAGAAGCCCGCGATCCCGATCGTGCTCGTGCTGAGCGGCGTGAACCCGGGCCTCGAGGCGCAGTTCATCCAGTACCTGCGATCGCTCTCACCTCCCGACGCGGCGTCGGCGGTGGAGAAGCTCGCGTCGCAGGCCGAGGAGCGGATCCTCGCGGCGGCGGACGCGGGCGCGGCCGCGGCGCACCGGGCGCAGGCGCCGCCGATGTGATCCAGCCCAGGGCGAGGGCCTCCGGCCCCGCTCGGCGCTCGACCTTGGAGATGATCCATGGAAAGACAGCGCGCGCCTATGCGAGCCCCTTCGAAACCGCGCCGGATGGTGACGCTGCTCGCGCTCCTCGGCGTGACGTGGTCGCTGGCCGCGGCGCCCGTCGCCGCGCAGGACGCGGAGACCCCGCCCGCGGCGCCGCCTCCGGACGCACCTGCCGCGCCGCCTCCGGACGCGCCCGCGCCGCCCGCTCCGGATGCGCCTGCGGCCGCGCCGGACTCTCCCGCGGCTGCGCCGGCGCCGCGGAGGGGTGCGACGGGGAGCCGCTCGAGCCCTGCGAAGCAGCGGCGCGGGGGCGTGAACCCGTGCATGACGCCGGACCCGGGCTGGGGGACCTACGACACCTGGTCCCGCGAGCCGTCGATGGGCCAGATGATCATGCCCGCGAAGGGCGGGATCAGGAAGAACGGCGGCTTCGATCTGATCGTGCACTTCCACGGCCACGAGCCCATCCGCAAGGAGTTCGTGAAGGCGTCGACGGGCGTCGTGCTCGTGGGGATCGACCTCGGGATCGGCTCGGGGGTGTACGCGAGCTCGTTCGCGGCGCCGCACACGTTCCAGCGGCTGATCGAGAGCGTGGAGGCGGCGGTCGCGCGGAAGACGGGGAAGAAGAACGCGCACGTGCGCAAGCTCGGGCTCTCGTCGTGGAGCGCGGGGTACGGGGCGATCGAGCAGATCCTGCGGCAGCCGATCGCGAAGAAGGTCGACGCGCTGATCCTGCTCGACTCGCTCCACGCGGGCTACGCGGACGAGCAGGCGAAGACGCTGAAGGTCGCGCAGATCGAGCCGTTCATCGAGTTCGCGCGGCGCGCGGCGGCGGGCAAGACGTTCATGTTCATGAGCCACTCGTCGATCATCCCGCCGGGCTACGCCTCGACGACGGAGGTCGCCGACTTCGTGATCAAGGCGCTCAAGGGCAAGCCGAAGCGGGCGAAGCGGCAGGACGTGCTCGGGCTCGACATGATCGACCGCTACGACCGCGGCAACTTCCACGTGCGCGGGTACACGGGCGACGACAAGCCGGACCACTGCGCGCACATCGGCCTCATCGCGGGCGTGATGAAGGTGCACCTCGGGCCGCGTTGGAAGACGCCGAAGGGCCGCAAGTAAGATGGGCGGGATCGGCGTCGTCGTGAACCCGCGGTCCCGCCGGAACCAGGCGGATCCGGGCGCCGCGCTGCGGCTCTCGCGCGCGCTCGGGGATCACGGCGTGGTGCGCACTGCGCGGACGCGCGAGGACCTGGCGCGGATCGCGGAGGACTTCCGCCGCCTCGACGTCGACGTCCTCGGGATCTCGGGGGGCGACGGGACCAACCACGTGACGCTCACGGGGTTCCTCGACGTGTACGAGGACGAGCCGCTCCCGCCGATCGCGTTCCTGCGGGGCGGGACGATGAACACGGTGGCGAACGCGGTGGGGGTGCCGTGCGATCGGCCGGACGGCCTGCTCGCGCGGCTGATCGCGACGTACACGGATCGGGCGCGGCAGCCGCTCAGGTGGGTGGAGCGGCACGTGATGCGCGTGGGTGATCACTACGGCTTCATCTTCGGGACGGGGGCGATCCACGGGTTCATCGCCGAGTACAACCGGAGCGCGCGGCGCGACGCGCGGTGGGCGGCGCGCGTCCTCGCGCGCGCGAGCGCGGCGGTGCTGCTCCGCGCCGACACGCCGGTGGCGGCGCGGTGGGTGGGGCGCGTCTCGTTCGAGGACGGGTCGAGCTTCCCCGAGCGCGACTACCTCGCGATCGGCGCCGGGACGGTGGACCAGATCGGGCTGGGCTTCCGGCCTTTCCACCGCTTCGAGGAGGCGCCGGGCCGGTTCCACCTCCTCGGGATCCACGCGAGCGCGCTGGGGTACGTGGCGAGCTTGCCGCGGGTCTGGCGCGGGCGCTCGATCGGCGTCGAGCGCACGTTCGAGCGGGTCACCGATCACGCGGTGCTCGAGGCCCGCGGCGGGGTGGTCCGGTACGTGTGCGACGGGGATCTGCACGAGCGGCGGGGACCGCTGACGGTGCGCATCGGGCCGCGCGTGAGGATCCTCGTGGAGCACCGCGCGGGGCCGCGGCCCACGCCGCCGGGGCGCTGAGCACCGCTCTAGGCGCGGGGCATGCGGGACGAGTCGAGGCTGACGGTGACGA
>CAYQYG010000633.1:0-3572 GCA_964421485.1 uncultured Polyangiaceae bacterium
CCCCAGCGCCGCGGCGAGCGCGACGAGCGGCAGCGCGCGCGGGAGCGCGGACCTCGTTCGGACAGCGGGCGGGCGGATCGCCTGGGGTTCGGGGCGCAAGGGCTGTGGGGTCCCGGGGCTCGGCCGGGACCATGGCGTTCTACAGGATCTCGCCCTGCGGGGCACCCCGGGGCTTCCGGCCCCGGGCGCGCCACGCCCAGCGGCGCGACCGTCAGCGGGCGAGGCCAAGGCGACGCCCCACCCGGGCGAAGGTGTCGAGCAACTGATCGATCTGCGCGTCCGTGTGGGTCGCGATGTAGCTCGTGCGGATGCGGCAGGCGTCCGCCCGGACGGCCGGGGAGACCACCGCGTTGACGAACACGCCCGCGTCGAAGAGCTCCCGCCAGAGCGCGAAGGTCTGGGCGGCGTCCCCGACGATCACGGGCACGATCGGCGTCCTGGTGGCGCCGACGTCGAACCCCAGCGAGCGGAGGCCGTCGATCATGCGGCGCGCGATCGCGAGGAGGCGCTCGCGGCGCTCGGGCTCGCCCTCGATGACGTCCAGCGCGGCGAGCACCGCAGCGGCCGAGGCCGGCGGGATGCTCGCGCTGAAGATCAGGCTGCGCGCGTGGTGCCGGAGGTAATGGATGACCGGCTCCGGCCCGGCGATGAACCCGCCTATCGACGCGAACGATTTGCTGAAGGTGCCGACGATCAGGTCGACCTCGTCGGTCAGCCCGAAATGCTCGGCGGTGCCCGCGCCGGTCGGACCCAGCACGCCGAGCGCGTGGGCGTCGTCGACGCAGAGCGCCGCGCCGTACGCCTTCGCGAGCCGGACGAGGGCCGGCAGATCCGCGATCTCCCCCTCCATGCTGAAGACGCCGTCGACGACGATCATGCCCGCGGCGCCGCGCGCGGCGCCCTCGCCGAGGAGGCGCTCCAGACCGGCCAGGTCGCCGTGATTGAACCGGACGACATCCCCGAAGGTCATCCGCCCGCCGTCCACGATGCTCGCGTGATCGAGCTTGTCGAGGTACACGCGATCGCTGCGGCCGACGAGCGCGTCGATGACGGAGAGGTTGCATTGATAACCCGTGCTGAAGACGAGCGCGGCCTCCTTGCCGACGAAGCGCGCGAGGCGCGCCTCGAGCCGCTCGTGCAGGTCGAGGTTGCCGTTCAGGAAGCGGCTGCCCGTGCACCCCGTCCCGTAGCGGACGATCGCGGCGCGCGCGGCCTCCACGACCCTGGGGTGATGGGTCAGGCCGAGGTAGTTGTTCGACCCGATCATCACCTTGCGCTCGCCCCCGACGATCACCTCGGTGTCCGTCGAGCCCTCGATCGGAATGAAATATGGATAATAGCCGGCGGCGATGGCCTCGCGCGCGAGGGTGTAGCTCCGGCACTTGTCGAAGAGATGCATTGGTCCCCCATGGCGGCGGCTCACCGCCGCGTCAGCCGAGCCGATGGCTCAGGCGCCGGCGGGAATCGCTCGCTGCCGTCGAGGTATGACACGCGCGTTCACGCGCGTCGATCGAGCGCGCGCTCGCGACGGGTGGTCGCCTGCGGTATCCATGGACGCGCGCGCGGCGGATCTCTTCTCGCCCTCCGCCCTCCGCCCACCCCACCTCCGTGCAATCCCTCTCCCGCTGGAGCGGTGCTCAGCGCAGATGAGCACCGCTCTAATCCATCGGCCAGACGGCGAGCGCCCACCAGGGCGAGCTGCCGCGCGCGCCGACGCGGAGCGCGGCGACCTCCTCGGCCTCGGCGCAGAAGGCGACGCCGGCGCCCTCCGCGCGGGACGTGGCGTCGTCGCGCAGCGCGCGGTCGCCGATCTCGGCGCTCAACCGGAGCGCGCGGGCGTCGCCGCGGACCAGCGCGACCGCGGCGAAGTAGCAGCGCCCCGGCTCGACCGCGACGGGGACCGGCGTATCGCCCTGCACGCCCATCGCCACGGCGATGGGCGCGTCGCGCGGGGCGGGCGCGTTCCTGCGGCGGAGCGCGGCCGCGAAGCCCGCGCGGGCGCGGGGGCCGTAGTGCGCGGGCACGGCGCTCGGCATCGGCCAGAACGCGTCCGAGAGCACGACCCTCGCCGGGCCCGAGGCGCCGACGAACGGGACCGCCACCGACGTCACCTCGCCGAGGCAGATCTCGAGGCGGGCGTCCGGCGCGTCCGCGCGATCGCGATCGAGCTCGCGCCCGGACTCCGCCTCGTGCGCCTCCGCGTCCAGATCGGTCGCGCGCCGCGGGACCGCGGCCGGCACCTCGGCCATCACGTCCATCCGGTGGCACCCCTCGGGCAGCCGCATCACGAACTCGCCCGTCCCCTCGGCCGACGCGCGCATGTCGACCCGCGCGACCCGCGCCGCGCCGTCCAAGCGCGCGCGCCGCTCGGCCCGCGCGACGCGGTCCGCGATCGGCCCCGGCTCCACCGGCCGCCCCGGATCCCCCCGCGGCGCGAGCGGCCCGAAGGCCCGCTCCGGCAAGACCTCCTCGAGCTTGCCCGGCGGGTCCGCCGACTCCGCGATGACGACCTCGACGGCCGCACGCGGCGAGATCAGGTGCAGCATCACCTGCTGGAGCTCCGCGCGCGCGGCGCCGCAGCGGGTGATCGACGCGGCGCCCGCGACGCTCCGGATGCGATCTCCGTCCCCCGGCCCCGCGGTCGCCTGCTGGATCCGGCGCATGAGCCGGTCGAGCGCGTCGTTGTTCGAGCCCGTGATCTCCACCTCGAGCTCGAAATCGATCGTGCGCGGCGCCAGGAAGGCCGCGGTCACGCACCCTGGCCTCGCGCTCGGGGCTCCGGGTCGCCCGGGCCCCTCCTGTCGGGTCGAGCCCTCGCCGATTCTGACGAGCTGCGCGCGCCCGTGCTCGGCGAAGATCGTCGCGGGCTGACGCGTCTTCGCGCCCCCCAGCGACCACATCCGCGCGAGCCGCGCCGCGTCCCCGACGATATCGGCGCGCGCGGGCGCATTGATTGCGATCAGCGCGGAGGCGGCGCCGGCGGCCGCGAGGTGGCGGAGGCCCATGTCGCGGAGCATACGGCGCCGCGGGCTACGAGACGAGGCGGCGGAAGAAATCGGCGACGGCGCGCAGCGGCCCCTCGCCGCGCAGGATCTCGAGCTCGCCTCCGTCCAGCCACTGCCCCCCGCACACCGCGCACGTATCGATGTGGATATCGCTCGTCAAGCTGGTGACCTGCACGAGCTTGCCCTCGCCCTTGCAGCGAGGGCACGTGGCCCGCCTGGCGTCGTCGTCCTTGCTGGCCTCCGCCATGCTGCGGAGCCGGTCGATGCTCTTCTTGCCGAGGATCTTCTGGAGCTCGCCCGAGTCGAACCAGATGCCGGAGCACGCGTCGCACCGATCGAGCTCGACGTCCTCGACATCGACGCGGCGCAAGACGCCGTCGCACTTGACGCACTTCATCCCGCGATCCTTTCCGTGCGGGGCCGAGGCTAACACAGGCGCGCGGGGCGGATCGCGCCGGCGCGCCGCCTCACTCCGGCGATGTCGAGCGTCGAGCCCCTCACGGCGCGCCCTCCGCGCCGATGGCCGCGCGGATCGCGGCCAGCGCCGCGCGCGATCCGGCGAGCACC
>CAYQYG010000634.1:0-3539 GCA_964421485.1 uncultured Polyangiaceae bacterium
CCGACGCGGCGCCGGCGGCCTCCCCGCGACCCGCGTCCGCTGCGCCGGCCGCGGCGCCGCCCGCGGCGGACGGCGGACCCTCCATCGAGCTCGCCCCCGAGGACGCCGCGCCGCCCAGGGCCGCGCCGGTCGTGGCGCTCGGCGCCGGCGCGGCGCCGGATCACGAGCTCGTCCGGGGCCTCACGGACCAGCGGTTCCGGAGCGCGGCGGCGAGCCTCACCAGCACGGCGATCGGCGGCTACGGCGAGGTCCAGGTGCGGGGCACGACGACCGGGCGCGACGGGGAGCGGGAGTGGGTCGCCGACATCCCGCGGCTCGTGATCTTCGTCGCCCACGAGTTCACGCCCGCGTTCCGCTCGTACGTCGAGCTCGAGGTCGAGCACTCCATGTCCTGCTCGAGCTGCCCGGGCGCCGTCGAGCTGGAGCAGGCCTACATCGACTGGCGCCTCGTGGACCGGGGCTCCGGCGGCGCCGCCGCGCTCGGGCTGCGCGCCGGGCTCGTGCTCGTGCCGATGGGGATCATCAACCAGTGGCACGAGCCGCCGATCTTCCACGGGGTCGTGCGGCCCAGGGTCGACACGGTGGTCATCCCGTCGACGTGGCGCGAGATCGGGATCGGCGCGTTCGGCCAGCCCCTCGACTGGCTGCGGTACGAGGCGTACGCGATGACGGGCCTCGACCCGCTGGGCTTCGGGGCGGGGGGCATCGGCGGCGGGCGGCAGAACGGGGCGTTCGCGCGCGCCAACGCGTGGGCCGGCGTCGCGCGCGTGGAGGTCGAGCCGCTGCTCGGCGTGGTGATCGGCGCCTCCGCGTACGCGAGCGACGCGGGCGGCAACGCCGAAGACCGCATCTTCACGCGCGACGGCGTGGCCGTGGAGCTGAGCGCGCCGGTGCTCGGGTGGGCGGCCGACGCGCGCTTCCGGCGGAGCGGGATCGAGGCCCGCGCGGTCGTCGCCGAGTGGCACCTGCCCGAGTCCCGCGCGCTGATGGTCTCCTTCGACGAGGCGGGCGCGCGCCACTTCCCCGACGCGTCGAGCCCGGTGCCCACCGTGATCCGCGGCGGCTACGTCGAGGGGGCCTTCGACGCGCTCCGCCCCTTCGACGCGGGCGGCCACGAGCTCCTGCCGTTCGCGCGCGTCGAGGCGTACAGCACGCAGGCCGAGGTGCCCGAGGGGTACGCGGAGGACCCGTCGTTCAGCGTCCGGGAGTACACGTTCGGGCTCACGTACAGGCCGATCCAGCAGATCGTGCTCAAGATGGATTACCAGCTCCGCAACCGGAAGCTCGGCTTCGATCAGACGCAGTGGAACCTCGGGCTGGGCTTCATGTACTGACCGCGCGCGCCATGATCCCGCCCACCGGGCCCGAGCACCTCGTCGTCGGCGCGGGCATCTCCGGCCTGTACGCGGCGCTCCTGCTCGCGCGGGCCGGGCGCCGCGTGCGGCTGATCGAGCGCGCGGCGCGCTCCGGCGGGCTCGCCGCCGCGGAGACGTTCCGCGGCGTGCCGTGCGACCTCGGCTCGCACAGGCTCCACCCGGCCGCGCTCGATCAGCCGCTCTTCCGCGAGATCCACGAGCGCGCGCCGTTCCTCTCGCGGCCTCGCCGGGGCGTGCTGGTGCTCGGCGATCGCCACGTCCCCTACCCGCCCGGCGCCCTCGCGATGGCCCGCGCGCTCGGGCCGCGCGCGGGCGCGGCGATGGGGCTCGGCCTGCTCGCCGCGCGGCGGCGACGGATCGCCTTCTCCCGCTGGGAGCGCGAGCGCGCGGCGGCCGACGCCGACGTCGGGTTCGAGCGCTTCGTGATCGAGCGCGTCGGGCGCGCGGCGTACGCGTCGTTCTACCGGCCGTACGCCGAGAAGGTGTGGGGGATCGATCCGGCCGAGCTCTCGCAGACCGTCGCGAAGAAGCGGATCAGCACGACGAACCCGCTCGCGCTCTTCCGGAGCGCCGCGGCGCGCGCGGCGGCGCTCCTCGATCGCGGCGCCCCGCGCCTCGCGGCCGGCGAGCGGCTCGATCGCTTCGTCTATCCGGCCGGCGGGACGTCGTCGCTCGTCGCGCACCTCGAGGCGCGGCTCGAGGAGCTCGGCGTGCGGCCCGAGCGCGGCGCCGCGTTCGCGGCCGGGAGCGCGGGCGCGATCGCTCCGCCGGTCCTCTTCGCCGGCGACCTCGCCGACCTGGTCCCGGACGCGGGGCTCGAGCTCCGCGGGCTCTACCTCGTGTACCTCGCGCTGCCCGCGGCGCGGCTCGGCGAGAGCGAGACGTACTACTCGCCCGACGCGCGCTTCTGGTTCGGCCGCGCCTCGGAGCTGCAGAACTACTCGCCCGCGCTCCGCCGGCCGGGCGAGACGATCCTCTGCGTCGAGATCCCCGAGGGCGCGTGGGGGCGCGGGATCGATTTCGCGTCCGGGGCGCGGCTCGAGGCGCTGCTCGATCAGCTCGCGGAGGCGCGCATCGTGCCGCGGAGGGCGGCCCCCATCGAGGTCCGGCAGCGCTTCGTGCCGAACGTGTACCCGCTCTACCGGCGAGGCTGGCTCGCCACGTGGCGCCGCGCCATGCGCGCGGCCGCGGCCCGGGGAGCCGTCCCGTTCGGGCGCCAGGCGCTCTTCCTGCATTGCAACCTCGACCACTGCGCCGCGATCGCCGCCGACGCGGTCGCGCACGTGACGGCGGGGCGGAGCCCCGAGGCCTGGGTGGAGCAGGCCGAGCGCTACCTCGAGCTCCGCGTGCGCGACTGAGCCCCCTTCAACTCGGCGAATATCAGCGAAATCGATGTTGTTGACTTTGATTTTCAATAGTGACAGGCTCCGGGCTGTCGTCATGCGCCCCTTCCGTTCCCCTGCCCTTGCGCGCGCCGCGGCGGCGGCCGCGCTCTCCGCCGCGCTGGCCTCCGCGCCCGCGCTGGCGGCGACGTACTGGACCGTGCCCGAGGTCCTGAAGAGCTTCTTCTCGAGCTCGAAGAAGGTCTCGTACAAGAAGATCGCGCTCGATGACGCGACCGCGGCCGAGATCGGGAAGAAGCTCGGCGCGCCGGTGAAGCGCGAGTGGACCGTGTACATCGCCGAGACCGACGGGCGGCGCGACGGCTACGCGATCAAGGACGAGGAGAAGGGGATGCACGAGCCGATCGACTTCGCCGTGCAGTTCACCGCGGCGGGCGCCGTCGAGCGGCTCGAGATCCTCGAGTACCGCGAGGCGTACGGCGGGGAGGTGCGCGGCGAGCGGTTCCGGGCGCAGTTCAAGGGCAAGACGGCGAGCGATCCGATCGTCGCGGGCAAGGACATCGACATCGTCTCGGGCGCGTCGATCTCGTCGCGGTCGGTCGCGCTCGGCGTCAAGCGCGGCGCGCTCGTGATCGGCGCCGCGCTGAAGAGCGGCGGCTTGTGAGGGATTTCACGGCGGGGGCCGGGCGGCTCAGGTCCCTCTCGCTCGGCGCGAAGATCCTGTACACGGCGTTCTCCCTGTCGGCGCTGCTCGGCCTCGTCGTGTCGTGGCAGCTCTACGGGGCCGTGGTGGCGGAGGCGGGGCCCGCGGTCTACTACG
>CAYQYG010000635.1:0-3493 GCA_964421485.1 uncultured Polyangiaceae bacterium
GTGGTCGCCACAGGGGGCGCTGCGGCCGCGGCATGCACGTCCGAGGAGGCGTCGGCCGCGATCGTGAGCTATTGCACAGGAGGCTTCCAGGACGACAGCGGTATGGCCTGCGTCACGGATGCTGTGGAGTGCGAGTCCCAGGGCGCCGGGCAGCGCGAGCTCGCGGAGAGCACCGGATGCTTGTGCTATCTGTGCGAGCTCTACGCGTACGCGGTCGAAAATATGGTGTGCGCCACCCCCGACCTGGGCGCCGCGTACCTACTCGAACAGTGCCTGGGCGGCACCCTGCCCTGTCCGTGACGCCGGCTCGGATCCTCGGCTGCGCGATCCCCGCGCCGCGCTGACCTTGCCTTCTCCCGGCGCTCCGAGGCGCGTCCGGGAGCAGACACCATTGCTCCGTGCGCCTCACCGCCCCAGGAACTCGATCACCTCCGACAGGACCCGCGCCGGGTCTTCCAGGTGCGGCGAATGCCCGAGCGGCAGGATGCGGAGCTCCGCGCGCCGGAGCGCCGCGGCGGCCGCGATCGCGGTCGGGGACGGGAAGACCTCGTCCTGCTCGCCCCAGAGCACGAGCGCCTCGGCCTCGATCTCGCGGAGCCGGTCGAGCCGGTGGGGCACGGGGCCGCGCATGGGGAAGAGCGCGTCGAACGCGGCCGCGGGCGCGGCGCGGCCGCTCGGGATCGCGCAGAGCTCGTGGTGCAGCGCGGCGGCGCGCCGGCCGAGCTCGGTGCCGGCGGGCGGCGTGAGGCGGCTGAAGAGGGCGCGCCCCAGGCGGCGCGCGAGCCGCTCGGGACCTGCGCGGAAGTAGGCCCGGCTCGGGTACGTCATCGCCGGCCCGAGGCCCATGGCGTCGATGAGCACGAGCTTCGGCGGGCGCACGCGGCCGCGCAGCGCGAGCTCGACCGCGACGAGCCCGCCGAGCGAGTGCCCCGCGATCGCGGCCTCGCCGAGCCCCTGGCGCGCGAGGAGCTCCTCCACGGGCTCGACGAAGAAGCGCAGCCCCTCCTCGAAGCCCGCGCCCGGCGAGGAGGGCGCCGACGAGGCGTGCCCGAAGCCCGGCAGGTCCAGCGCGACCACGCGCCGGCGCCGGCCGAGCGCCGGGAGCAGCGGGAACCACGAGGTCGCCGCGGCGCCGCGCCCGTGGAGCAGCACGAGCGGCGGCCCCGCCCCGCCCTCGAGCAGGCGGAGCGTCACCTCGAGCGCGGGCCGCCGCCGCACGGTGAAGGCCGGATCCCCGGCCGCGAGCTCCGCGAGGATCGCGGCCTCGACGGGCCCCGGGCGCGAGGCGACGGCGTGCACGTTCGTCACGGCGCGATAGGTACCGCGAACGAGGCGCCTTGGGAATCACGAGGGTGCGGCGCGGCGCTCCGGTTCGCCGGAATCCTGACGCCGCCGCGCCCCTGCGCTACGGATCCTGCGGTGGTCTCGCGCAGGCAGCTCGCGCTCGGGCTCGCCGCCGCCGCCGGCCTCACCGCGCTCGCGGGGGGCCTGTGGCGCCGGCACGGCGCGCACGACCGCCCGCCGCGCCCCGCGCACGACCCCCCGCGCCACGCCGCGAAGAGCGGCTGGCCCGAGCCCGGCGCGCGCCTCACGCCGCCCGAGATCGTCCTCCCTGCCGGCCTCGCCGCGCGCCGCATCTACCTCGACGCGGGCCACGGCGCGGCCGGCAACGCCGGCAACACCTCCTGCTTCTGCGTCGAGGAGCAGCGCTTCACGGTCGAGGCCGCCCGCGCCCTCGCCGACCGCCTCGAGGCCACGGGCGCCTTCGAGGTCCGCCTGAGCCGCGAGGGCGAGGATCGCGTCGAGTACCGCGACCGCATCGACGACGCGCAGGCCTGGGGCGCCGACGCCTTCATCAGCCTGCACTCCGACGTGCGCGGCCGCTTCGAGCGCTGGGAGCCCCGCCCCGCCGGCATCCCTCCTGCCCTCCCCGGCGGCGCCCCCGTCGCGGCCGGGATGACCTGCCCGATGAGCCTCTCCGCCCCCGGCTTCTCCGTTCTATGGTCCGACGAGGCCGCTTCACCATTGCGCGAAGAGCGCCTCGCGCTCGCCCGCGCCGTCGCCAATAGAATGGCGGAGTCCGGGCTGCTCCCTTATGGCGGGGCCGAGTACACGGGGCTCTACGACCCCGACCCCGTCCAGCCCGGGGTCTTCGTCGACCGCCACACCCCCGACCAGCGGATCTTCGTCCTGCGCCGCCCGCCGATGCCCTCGGTCCTCATCGAGACCCACCACGCCCTCGACCCCCGCGAGGCCGAGCGCTGGACGGAGCCCCGCACGCTCGACGCCTTCGCCGCCGCCGTCGGCGCGGCCCTCCTGGACGCGCTCGGCGCCGATCAAGGTCGAGGGATGCGCACGAGCAGGTGATCGACGCGGGCCGGGTCACGAGCCCCGCTTCACCCTGGCCTCGAGGTAGGCCACGCAGCCCCCGAGCGTCGAGAGCTTGCCGTAGTCGGCCTCCGGGATCTCGACGCCGAGGACCTTGTGCAGGCCGATGACGAAGCTCAAGAAATCCATCGAATCGAGATCGAGCTCGTCGCGCAGGCTCGCGTCGGGGGGCAGCGCGTCGAGGTCGGCCTCGGGCGCCACCCCGGCGAGGACGCGGCGCACGGCGTCGAGGACAGGGTCGTTCATAGCTTCTCGGGCTCCTGCAACCATCGTGAGAGGGCATCGAGGAACAGGCTCCCTCGATGACCGTCGCTCGCGCGGTGATCGGCGGAGAGCGTGGCGGTGAGCACCGGCCGCGCGCCGAGCATCCCGCCCGCCGCCCATGGCCGCTCCGTCACCTTGCCGAGCCCCACCAGCGCCACCTGCGGCGGATAGATGACGCCGTGGACGAGCATGGCGCCCTGATCGCCGAGGTTCGTGACCGTGATCGTCGGATCGGCCATCTCGGAGCTGCGCAGGGTGCCCGCCCGCGCGCGGCGCGTCAGGTCGCCGAGCTCGGCCATCAATGCTCCGAGCGGCTTCCCGTCGACGTCGTGGATCGCGGGGGCGACGAGCCCGCCCCTCCGCAGCGAGATCGCGACGCCGAGGTGCACGGCCGCCGACGGGCGGAGCGCGCCGTCCACCCAGAAGCCATTGAGCTCCGGCACCTCGCGCAGCGCCAGCGCGACGGCCTTGAGCTGGAGCACCGCCAGGAGGAGCCGCTCGCTCACGGGCCGCCGGAGGTTCTCGGCCGTGAGCCACGCCTGGGCCCGGCTCATGTCGACGTCGGTGGCGAGGTAGTAATGGGGTATCTCGCGCTTCGATCGCGCCATCGCCGCGGCGATCGCCCGGCGCATCGCGAGGGCGCGCTCCGCCTCCTTCCCCTCCGCCCCCGCCGCGGCCGGTTCCCCCTCCGCGGCGGCCCTCGCGCCCGCGGCCCGCTCGACGTCCGCCATTGCAATGGCGCCGTGCGGCCCGGTCCCCGCGATCACCGCGAGATCGACGCCGAGCTCCCGCGCGCGCTTGCGCGCGGCGGGCGACGCGAGCGCGCGCGGCGCGGCAGCGG
>CAYQYG010000636.1:0-3492 GCA_964421485.1 uncultured Polyangiaceae bacterium
CCCTCGCTAGAGTTCAAAGGCGTGGGCGCCGAGGAGCTGGTGGAGGGCGTAGAGGGCGGCGGCGTCGTGGTGCTCGAAGCGGACGCCGGCGCGCGCCGGCGTGCCCGCGGCGGCGCGGCGGACCCACACGATCGTGCCGCGCAGCGGCAGCGGATCCCAGAGCGTCGGCGCGGTCACCTCGAGCGTCACCGCGGCGTCGGGCTCGAGCGCGGCGGCGGGGCGCGGCGGGGAGCTCGCCCAGCCGTCGGCGTCGCGGGGCGCGCCGCGCTGCGCGGTCGCGCGGGCGTCGGCGAGCTCGACGCGCGCGCCGCCGATGCCGAGGTCTCGGACGCGGACCGGTTGCTCGTCGGCGGTCTGCCTGTCCCTCAGCGTCGCCCCGAGATCGACGCGGCGCCGCGCGTACGCACGAAAGTGGTCCCGGGCGGCCATCTGGGCGCATCCTCCAGTCCGCGCGACCCTATCACAAGGCGGGCTGCGGGTGGCCGCGCTCGCCCGTGGGGCAGCCGCAGCGACCCGCCCGGTGGCTCAGCCGCCCCCGCCAGCGCACGGATCCGGAGAGAAAGCGCAGCGCCTCGCGTTACCCTTTGGGTTTCGTCACGAACCTTGGTTAACATGCGGGCCGCTGTTGAAGAACGAGGCGAGAAGCTCGGAGTTCGACCCTGATGGCCCAGGACACACGTAAAGATCCGCGAGCGAAGGTGCCTTTGATGACGGTCCGCTACAAGAGCGCGACCGTCGACGAGTTCATCGAGCACCATTCGCATGACGTGAGCCGCGGCGGCATCTTCATCAAGACGTCGTCGCCATTTCCCCCGGGAACGCTGCTGAAGTTCGAGATCCGGCTGCAAGATGAGCAGGCGGTCATCGCGGGCGTCGGCAGGGTCGTGTGGAAGCGCGAGCCCGCGCAGGCCACCGACACCCTGCCGTCGGGCATGGGCGTCAAGTTCATCAAGATCGACGACAAGTCGAAGGCCACGATCTCCCGCGTGGTCGAGACGGCGGGGGCGGGCACCGCATTCGAAGCAGGCAGCGCGGCCGCGGCCGCGAGCGAGCCCGAACCGGAGCCCGAGGCCGCACCGGCCAAGCCCGTGTCGACCCCGCCCGCAGCCGCGCCCGCGGCAGCACCCGCCGCAGGCAAGCCCGCCGTGAAGCGCGCGTCGACGATGCTCGGGCTCGGGTCCATCGGTGGAGCGGCAAAGGCCGGGGAGCCCGCGCCCGCGTCGGCGCCGAAGGTCGAGGCGAAGAAGCCCGCGGACGGCGGCGGCGCGTTCTTCCCCGAGACGAACCCCGACAAGGAGATGCCGCCCCCCGAGGAGCGGACGATGATGAAGCAGGCCGCGGAGCTCTTGAAGCAAGCGCTCGCGGATGCCGGCGGATCGCTCGACGAGCTCTCCACCAAGGAGCCGTTGCCCGCGATCGAGCAGAAGACGGAGGCTCCGAAGGAGGAGCCTAAGAAGGAAGAGCCGAAGGCCGCGCCCGAGAAGGCGAAGGAGCCGGAGGCGGCCGCGCCCGTCGTCGCCGCGGCGAAGGAGGACGAGCCCGAGGCCAAGAAGCCCGAGCCGGAGGCCAAGAAGCCCGAGCCCGAGGCCAAGAAGCCCGAGCCCGAGGCCAAGAAGCCCGAGCCGGAGGCCAAGAAGCCCGCGGCCGCCAAGGCGGCCGACGAGCCGAAGCCGAAGGCCGAGGCGAAGAAGCCCGCAGGGGCGGGCGCCAAGCCCAAGTCCCAGGCCGCGAAGCCCGTCGCCGCCACGCCGCCCCTCGCTCAGGAGGAAGAGGGCGGCGGGGCCGGCAAGATCGTCATGTTCGTGATCATCGCGGCCGCGCTGATCGGCGCGCTCGTGCTCTTCATGGGCAAGGGCGAGGACGAGAAGAAGGATCCGCCCACCACACCGCAGACGGGCGCCGTGAAGCCGCCGGAGCCGCCGAAGCCGCCCGAGACCGCGGCCAAGCCGCCCGAGACCGCGCCGGCGCCCACGGCCACCGCGAGCGACGCGGCGTCCGCGAAGGCTCCGGAGCCGGCGCCCACGGCCACCGCGGCCCCGACGACGACGGCCAGCGCGGCCGCGCCGGCGACCGCGACCGCGAAGACCGAGCCCAGCGCCAAGCCGACGGCCAAGCCCGTCGAGACCGCGACGCCGCCCAAGCCGCCGGCACCGCCCAAGCCGCCGGCACCGCCCAAGCCGCCCAAGCCGGCAGGCGGCGACGACACGTACGGCTGATCGAGATCGCCGATGTGCCTTGCCGCGGGAGGCCGAGCGCCTCCCGCGGCTTTTTTTGTGCGCGCGGAGCGCGACCCGGAGCCCCGAATGTCCACCCGGGCTCGGGGAGCCCCGAATGTCCACCCGGGTTCGGGGCGCCGATTGCGGTGGGCCTGCGCCGCAAATATAGTCGGGGCCTCATGGCCGGCGCTGAAGATCGAGGCGGGGCGCAGACGCCTCCGGACGTGCGCGCGGCCGGCACCGATCCCACGATGCTCGACGTGCGCCGCGGCCCGGCCCGCGGGGGCCCCGGTGGCACCCCGGCGCAGCACGCGCCGGGCCCGCAGGCGCAGATGAGGGCCCCGGGCCTCGCCCGCGCGATCGTGGCAGCCATGCCTGGCCCGCTCGCGCGCATGCCCGCGGCGGCTTTCTTCGCGACCGCAGGGCTCACGGCGATCACGGCGCTCGTCTGCGGCGCCGTCCTGGTCCGAAGCGGGGCGTCCGTGGCGGCGCTGGAGGCGCCCGGCGTCGCGCCCGCACCGGGCTCGAGCGAGGTCGCGGCCCCGGCGTCGTCGTCCGCGAGCGCGCCGTCCCCCGAGACACCCCAGATCGCCTCGCAGGCGGAGCTCGACGCGGCGGCCGCGAAGGGGCTCCCCGCGCTCGCCGCGCTCGCGGAGCGCTTCCCTGGGGATCGCGCGGTCCTCAAGGCCTTGCTCCTGGCGCACGCGCGCGCGTCCGAGAGGTCGGTCGCGGCGGTGGCGGTCGCGCGCAAGCTGCTCGAGCTCGCGCCCGACGAGGCCCGCGATCCGGACCTGCACCGGCTCCTCCTCCGCGCCGCGAGCGGCCCGCCCGACGTCGCCGGGGCCGCGTTCGACGTGATGGCCCGCAGGATGGGGAGCGCGGGGCCGGACCTGCTCTACGAGATCCTCACCGCCGAGAAGATCGGCAAGCTCCCTCAGGACCGCGCCGACAAGCTGCTCGCCGACCCCGAGGTCAGGAAGCTCGCCTCCCCTGCCCTGCTCGCCGCCTACGATCTGCGACGCACGTCCGCGAAATGCTCGAGCAAGGAGGTCATCACCCGCGCGCGCGACCACGGCGACGCGCGCTCGATCCATTACTTGAGGCAGCTCGTCGGCACGACGAGCTGCGGCCCGTTCGGCCTTCGCAACTGCGCGCGCTGCCCCGGAGCCGCCGTCGACGCCGCAGCCGCCATCAAGGCGATCGAAAAGCGACAGGCTTCGCCCTAGAGCGGTGCTCATCTGCGCGCGCTACGGGCTCATCCGCGTCGTTGGCTCGT
>CAYQYG010000637.1:0-3465 GCA_964421485.1 uncultured Polyangiaceae bacterium
GCCGGCGGCGCGGGGGCCGCCGGCGCGCCGGGCGGAGCGGCCGGCTTGCTCGCGCCGCCTGCGGGCGGAGCGCCCGGCTGCGCGCCGGGCAGCCCGAGCTTCTGGCCCGGCGTGCGGATCACGGGCGCGCCGCGCGTGGTCGGCTGGGCCTCGGCGCGATCGCCCGACGACGCGAGGGCCGCGATGGCGAGCGCCAGGGCGGGCGCGGGCAGGAGCCGCCAGAAGCGGCGGCGGGGACGCACGTGGGTTCTCATGGGCATCGCGTGGGCTCGGGTGCTCTCGATCATTGAAATGTTGTAATGGGGCGCGCGGCTACTCGGCCGGGCGCTCCGCCTCGGCCGAGGGCGTGCGCGGGATGCGCTTCGATCGCTGCTTCCCCGCCGCGGGCTTCGGCGGCGCGGCGCCGTCGGCCTGGGCCGCGGCCTCGTCGTCCTTCGCCTCCGCCGCGTCCTCCGCGGCCGCATGCGACGGCAGGACGGCCTTCGCGATCGAGACGAGGAGCAGGCTCATGAGCGCGACGAACGTCACCGATCCGACGACGAGCGTGCTGACGGTGATCACCGTGCGCCGGAGCAGGCTCCCCTCGTTCAGATTGCCGATCAGCCGTGCCATGCCTCACCCATTGACCCGCACGAGGCCCCTTTCATTCCGCGAGGATCACTTGATGTTGAAGTCGATGTTCATCGGCTTGCCCTTGCGGTTGATGCTCACGGTCAGGCGGTCCGCCGACTTGAGCCGCGCGTACGCCTCGAGCGCCTTCTGGGGGTCCGACATCTCGAACCCGTTGATGCTCGACAGGCGATCGCCGTTCTCGAGGCCGAGCGTGCCGAGCAGCGAGTCCGGCCGGATGCCGAACATGCGGATCCCGACGACCTTGTCGCCCTCCTTCTCCGGCACGATGCGCGCGCTGCGCATGAGCTCCGCCTGGTTCTCCAGGATCTGGTCGACCACGCTGCGCTCGACGTTGAACTCCGTCTCGCTGACCTTGTGGATCTTCGCCGCGATCTCGGGCGGCACCTTGCGGCTCTTGCGCCGGCTCGAGGCCGACGTCGCGGCCTCCTCCGGGGCCGCGGCCGCCGGCTTCGCGGCCGTCTTGCCCGGCGGGGGCTTGCCGCCCACCACGGCCTGGCAGCGCGAGCCGCCCGACATGAGCCAGACGCGGTCCCAGCCGACGTAGAACACGGTGCGGCCGTTCACCTCGTCGCCCTGCCTCCGCAGGATTGACTTGTTGTCCGAGCCCGCGATCGCCGCGAACGACCACTCCGGATCCTCGGACTGGGTGATCAGGATGACCTTGGTGCCGTCGCAATGCGGATCCTCGTACGGGTCGCCCTGCGTGGGCGAGGGCGGCGGGGGCGGCAGGGCGTCGACGGGCTTGCCGTCGAGCGGCCCGGTGATCGAGTCGAACGGGTTGCGCGAGAGGATCGCGGCCGCGCTGGTGGCGTGATCCTGGTTCGCCACGGCCGCGCGCGAGGGCCCCCGCGCGGCCGGCGCGGGCGGCGGAGCCGCGCCCTCCACCGCGACCGTGGACGCCACGAGCTGCCCCATCCCCGAAGCCTGAAAATAGGCAGCGAGGGCGATCAGCACGCACACGACCGCCGGGAAGTACCGCTTCAGGTTCGAGTCGAAACCCATGCGCCCTCCTGTCTCTAAGCGAGGCTCGTGCCAGCGGTCAACGCCTGATCGCCCGGCGATCCGCGGCGCGATGCCGGTATCCCGGCCATCGCAGGATCGACACCTTCGACATCATGACGCTCCCGGGTCGCCCGAAGCGGGCGCGCTTGCCAAAGTGACAACCAGGAAATCACGGCGTGGATCATGGATCTCTCAGGGTGCCACCTCCGCGCAGCGGCGGCTACTCCAGCTCCCCGAGCTTGCGGTAGATGGTCCTCGTCGAGATGCCGAGGAGCTGCGCCGCGATGGACTTGTCGCCGCGTGCGTGCCGCAGGGTCTCGCGGATCAGCCGCCGCTCCACCTCGTCGAGCGGGGTGCCGACGGAGAACGTGAGCGAGCTCGGCGCGGCCTCCGGCGCCTCGCGGATGAAGTCGGGGAGATCCTCGATCGAGAGGCGATCGCCGCGGCAGAGCACCACGGCGCGCTCGATGACGTTCTCGAGCTCGCGCACGTTGCCCGGCCAGGTGTAATCGGAGAGGCGCGCCAGCACCTCGCGCGGGGCCTCGAGGCGGCCGCGGTTGTTCTTCATGCAATACACGCCGAGGAAATGGTCGACGAGCAGCGGGATGTCCTCCCGGCGCGAGCGCAGCGGCGGCGCGGTGATCGCGATGACGTTGAGCCGGTAGAAGAGGTCCTCGCGGAAGCGGCCGGCGGCGACCTCGGCGCGCAGGTCCTTGTTCGTCGCGGCCACGACGCGCACGTCGGCGCGCACGGGGTCGCCGCCGAGCGGCTCGTACTCGCCCTCCTGGAGCACGCGGAGCAGCTTCACCTGCACGGCCGGCGAGAGCTCGCCGATCTCGTCGAGGAAGAGCGTGCCGCCCGCGGCGCGCGCGAACCGCCCGTCGCGCCGCGCGAACGCGCCGGTGAACGCCCCGCGCTCGTGCCCGAAGAGCTCCGCCTCGAGGATGGTCTCGGGGATCGCGGCGCAGTTGACGGCCACGAACGGCCCCTTCGCGCGCGGGCTCCGCTCGTGGATGGTCCGCGCCAGGAGCTCCTTGCCGGTGCCGCTCTCCCCGAGCACGAGCACCGTCGCGCTCGAGGGCGCCGCCTGCGCCGCGATGTCGAGCACCCGCCGGAGCGCGGGGCTCGAGCCGACGATCTCGCGCCGCGTGAGCAGCTTGATCTCCTGCCTGAGCGATCGGTTCTCGGCGACGAGCGACTGCCGCTCGGCGGCCTTGCGCACCGTCTTCACGATCGTCATGCGCTTCAGCGGCTTCTCGACGAAATCGTACGCGCCCTCGCGCATGGCCTGGACCGCGGTCTCGACGGTGCCGTACGCGGTCATCATCACGACCTCGGTGTCCGGCGAGAGCTGCTTCAATGCGCGGAGCAGCTCCAGCCCGCTCGTGCCGGGCATCATGAGGTCGGTGAGCACCACCTCGACCCGGTGCGTGCGCGCGATCTCGAGCGCCGCCTTCGCGCCGTCCGCCGTGATCACGCGCATGCCGTCGCGCTGGAAGATCTTCTCGATCGAGGCCAGGTTCGAGGGCTCGTCGTCCACGACGAGCACGGTCGGCGCGTCCGGCGAAGCGGCCCGCGCCCTCTCTCCGTCCGCGCGCGCCTCGCCTCCATCGACCGGGCGGGCAGCGCCGGGCGCCGGGGTCGCTTGTGACAGCTCGTCGGCCATGTCGCCACCATGTCACAAGCTGTGACACCTCGTCCAGAGCCAGGTCAAATTGACAAGCTGTCACCGGCAGGAGAGAGAGAGAAAATCACAGGGAGGCGGGGAGATGGGGAGGGAGAGAAGAGAGAGATTTCTCGGAAATTTCCGTTCTCCCCATCTCCCCGCCT
>CAYQYG010000638.1:0-3453 GCA_964421485.1 uncultured Polyangiaceae bacterium
GCGAGCCTCGGAGGCATCGTCCGGAAGCTCCGCGAGCCTCGGACGCCTACTGCTCCTCCTCATCGTCGCCGAAGAACACGCCGACCTGGAGCTCGATGGCGTCGAAGGGCTCCGCCCTCACCCTCTCGCCGCGCATCGCGCTGAGGACCTCGATGTAGCCATCCGGGCTCCATCGGAGCACGCTCAAGGTCTCACGGACGGGGTCGAGCAGCCAGTAGTGAGGCACCTCTTGCTTGTGGTAGGCGCGCTTCTTCTTGACGGTGTCGTTGCTCGCGCTCGATGCGGAGATGATCTCGCAAATCCAGTCCGGTCGGACAGAGATGACGCTGCCTGTGGGCCGCTCGGGCATGCGCTCGCGACGCCACCCAGCCACATCGGGGCGGAGCTGCTGCCTGGAGCCGAGGTCGATCAGCACCTCCGTCGCGAACCACCAGCCGCCGGGCAGCCGCCCACCGGGCCGGCGATCGAAGGGCCCGAGCAAGCGTCCGATCCTCGATTGAGCAACGCCGTGCTCGGCGGAGGTCTCTTTCTCGACGAGCTCCCCGTCGATGATCTCGTGACCGTGCCCCTCGTCTGGAAGCGCCAGGAGGTCAGCGAGGGTCGCTTCGCCGAGCGGCGGGAGCTTCTCTGCGGCGGAGCTCATGAGGTCGAGCATATCGCTCGGGGGCGCGGCGGGCAGCGATGGATCGCAACGATCGCGGGCGGGCGTCCCGAGCCGAGCCGGGCTGCCCCGCGCGCGCGGTCCCTCAGCCGCCGGGCTTGCGCGTGTAGCGGTGCTTCACGCCCGCCGGGAAGTGCGCCGGATCGCCCGCCGGCGCGAGCGAGACGCGCGGCGTCCGCCGCTCCGGCGGGACGTAGCTCCGGAGCTCGCTGTTGAGCCGCAGGAGCTCCGCCTCGATGGACGCCGCCGCGGCCTCGGCGCGCGCGTCGGTCGCGGCCTCGCCGGGGGCGAGCTCGACGACCACCGACAGGTACGCGTCGTGATCGTCGCCCTCCCGGACCTCGAGCACGAACTTGCCGGTCACCCACTCGCGCACCTCGGGGCGCTCCAGGCCCACGGTGACGTTCTCGGGGTAAATGTTCGCGCCGTAGTACGAGACCGTGAAATCCGAGCGGCCGAAGACGTGCACGAAGGGCAGGTCGCGGACGCCGCGCGAGCCCGCGAGCTCGGCGCGCGGATCGAAGCCGAAGGACGCGAGCGCATCCATCATCGCGGCGTACGGGTGGACCCCGCCGCGATCGAGGATCGAGTAGCGGACGAGCGGGACGCCGCTGTCGCCCGAGAAGATCAGCGCGCCGTCCACGGCCTCGAAGTAGCGGGAGCAGGGGTCGTACTGCACCAGCGTCGGGAGCCGGTCCTCGCCGAAGAGGGCGCGGGCGGCGTCCGGGCGCCCCGCGAGGAAGCGGCGGATCGAGACGCTGAGCGGCGTCTCGTTGCCGAGCACGCCCGCGTCGGCGGTGCCGTAGAGCGAGGCCGCGTCGTGGCACGGATCGCGGGATCCGGCGCGCTCGAGCACGAGGCTCCGCCACTCCTCGCTGAAGACCTCGCCGGCCATGACCAGCTTGATCCGGAGCGGCGCCCAGTCGACGCCGCGGGCGCGGCCGGCGTCGATCACGTCCTTGAGGAACGGCGGGTAGCCGAGCAGGACGACCTGATCGAACGCGGGGCCCAGCTCCAGGACGACGCGGAAGATCTCGTCCTTGTTCGCGCCGGGCGTGATGACCGTGATCGGGTAGCCGCGCGCGGCGACGTGGCGGCAGCACGCGGCCGTGAACATGCCGCCGACCCAGGTGCCGAGCGCGAAGCAGACCACGGCGAGCGTGCGGCGCCGATCGGCCTGGAAGCTGTCGTGGAAGACCTGCTCGAAGCGGCGGGCGATGGGGAGCTCGTCGGTGACGGCGCGGGGCCAGAAGGTGGGGCGGCCCGTCGATCCCGAGGAGGCGGCGATCATGTCGCAGGACTCGAGCTGGCCGGCGCGGCAGAGGTCGGCGAGGGGGAAGCGGAGGGCGTAGGCCTGCTTGGTGATCACCGGGATCGAGGCGAGATCCGCGGGCGCCTGCGCGGCGCCCGGATCGACGCCGCGCTCGAGGAGCAGCGCGCGGTAGGCGGGGACCGAGGCGGCGACGTCGTGGAACAGCGCGAGCGCCTGCGCGGCGGGGTCGACCTCGCGGTGGCGCGCGAGGGCCTCGTCGAGCGGCGTGCGGAGGAAATGCTCCAGCGCCGCGAGGACGTGGCGCGTGCGGGGCTCGTGCAGCGCCTCCCTCATGGCTCGCCCCCGCCGGCGAAGCGCGCCGCGAGCGCGAGCTCGTCCGGCCGGCGCGCGTAGCCCGGGGGCGGCTCCGCGGCCGGATGCGCGAGCAGGCAGGTGACCGCCTCCTCGATGCACCGATCGAGCGGCCGGTGGTGGATCCCGAGCTCGCCCTCGGCGCGGCCCGGATCGAGCAGCGACATCCAGCGGCTGCTGAACGGCGAGAGCGCCCTCAGATCGAGGCCCGCCGCGACGATCTCGGACGAGGGCACCGGGACGAAGCGCGGGAAGGCCCCGAGGGCCTCGGCGATCATCGAGAGCAGCCCCGCCAGCGTCGGCGCCTCGCGGTGGCAGAAGTTGTAGGCCTGGCCGATGCTGTGCGGCGAGACGAGGACCTTCAGGATCGCGTCGGCGACGTCCACGGCGAAGGCGTGGCGCACCCGCTGCGTGCCGCCGTCGGGCACGATCACCGGGCCGCCGTCGAGCATGCGCGCGATGTAGCGCTCGATCCGGCGGTCCGGATCGCGCGGGCCGTTCACCATGGGGATGCGCAGCCGCGTGGAGGGGAAGCGCTGCGCGTCCCAGGCCTCGGCGAGCGCGTCCTCGCAGGCGCGCTTGCCGATGCCGTAGTCCCACGAGGCCTTGTCGTCCGGGTCCGCGGGCTCGGGCATCACCGGGCCGTCGTAGTCGGGCTCGCGCGCGGGGCGCGGGCAGTCCTCGCGGACGAGGTAGACCTGCCCGGTGCTGATCATCACGTAATGGCCGACGCGCCCGGCGAGCGCGCGGATCGCGCCGCGCGCGTCGGCCTCGCCGTAGGCGGTGAAGTCGACCGCGGCGTCGAATTCGCGCCCCGCGAGCGCCTCGGCGAGGTCGGCCGTGCGCCGGTCCGCGCGGACGCGCCCGACGCGGTCGCCGAACGCGTCGGGGGTCTTGCCGCGGTTCAGGAGCGTGACGCGGTGCCCTGCGGCGAGCAGCCGGTACACGAGGAAATGGCCCATGAAGCGGGTGCCGCCGAGGACGAGGACGCGCATGGCAGGCACATTACCCCCATCTCCTCGGCCAGGGAGCTTCCAGAAAGAGAGAGATTCACAGGGAGGCGGGGAGGCGGGGAGGACAGAAAATTCAGAAAGAGAGAGATTCACAGGGAGGCGGGGAGGCGGGGAGGACAGAAATTCAAGACTCTCTCCTCCCTGCCTCCCCGCCT
>CAYQYG010000639.1:0-3438 GCA_964421485.1 uncultured Polyangiaceae bacterium
AGGCGCGGCCGGCGCGGGGGCCGGCAGCGGCACGGGCGGCTCGGGCGCGGGCACGACGACCGGCGCGGGCGGCTACGGCGGCGCCACGTTCACGACCGGCACCGGCTCGGGCGGCGGCAGCACGGGCGCCGGCGGCGCGGGCAACTGCGGCAGCGTGCTCCAGGGCATCGTCCGCGACTTCCAGGACACCCACCCCGATTTCGAGGGCGTGCTCGGCGACGACAAGGGCATCGTGCTCCCGGACCTCGGCGCCGACGGCAAGCCCGTCTATGCCGGCAACCCCACCACGCCGACCACGAACGGGCAGCAATACTTCGACCAGTGGTATCGCGACACGCCCGGCGTGAACATGCCGCTCCCGCTCGCGATCACGCTCGCCGACGGCGGCAGCGGCGTCTACACGTACGAGAGCTCCGCCTTCTTCCCCATCGACGATCAGGGCTTCGGGAACCAGGGCCGGGTCCACAATTACCATTTCACCCTCGAGCTGCGCACGCAGTTCAAGTACGAGGGCGGCGAGGTCTTCACGTTCACGGGCGACGACGACCTCTTCACGTTCATCAACGGCAAGCTCGCGATCGATCTCGGCGGCGTGCACGGCGCCGAGTCGGCGACGGTGGATCTGGACGCGCGCGCGGCCGAGCTCGGCATCTCGATCGGCGGGACCTACGCGCTCGATTTCTTCTTCGCCGAGCGGCACACGAGCGAGTCGAACTTCCGCATCGACACGACGATCAACTGCTTCTCGGAGCCGCCGCCGCCGGATTGAGGCGGCGGGATCGCGCGGCTATCGCGCCGGCGCGCCGGCGCCGAGGGGCGCGAGCAGGTCGGAGATCCGGGCGAGGCCGGCGATGTCGTGGATGTCGTACGGGAAGGCGGGGACGTCCACGCGCAGGCTGCCGCCGCCCTGCTCGGCGCGCAGCGCCTCGTCGAGCGCCGAGAGGTGCTTGTGATCGAGGCGCCCCATCCGGCTCTCGTCCTCGGCGGCGAGCAGGAGGCGCTCGGCGGCGCCGGGGCCGAGCGGGATGTCGACGTCGCGGAGCGCGGCGGCCACCGCGGCGGGGGCGGGCAGGGCGCCGTAGACGGGGTGCACGCGGTTCACGACGAACGCGTCGCGGCGCATGTCCTGCTGGCGCAGGCGATCGGCGAAGTAGAGGACCTCGCGCACGCAGAGCGGGTCGGGGGTCGTGACCAGCACGTAGGCCACCTCGGGGCCGCGCAGGGCGGCGGAGACCGCGTCGGCGCGCTTCTTCCAGCCGCCGAAGAGCTCGTTCACCTCGCTGATGAACGCGGCGATCTGCTCCAGGAAGCCGCTGCCGGTGAGCTTGCCGATGCCCTTCAGGATCGCCGCGGTCGAGCGGGCGAGCAGGTTGAACGAGAGCTTGCCGGAGCTCTGGAACGCCTGGATGAACCAGCGGGTCGCGGCGCTGTCGATCGCGCCGACCAGGCGCTCCGGGGCGTCGAGGAAATCGAGCGCGTTCGCCGTGGGGGGCGTGTCGAGCACGATCAGGTCGTACGCGGGGTCGCCCTTCACGGCGAAGAGCTTCTCCATCGCCATGTACTCCTGCGTGCCGGCGAGGGAGGTCGAGATGTACTTGTAGAGGACGTTGCCGAGGATCTGATCGCGCTTCTCGGGCGTCGGGGCGAGCTGCTCGACCAGGCTGTCGAAGGTCGACTTGGTGTCGAGCATCATCACGGTCATGGACCCGGGGACCGAGAGGCCGGCCTCTGCGAAGCGCGACGGATCGATCTTCTGGGCCTCGGTCTTCATCTCCTCGAGGCCGAGGCTCTGGGAGAGGCGGCGGGCGGGGTCGATGGTGAGGCAGAGGACGCGCTTGCCCCGGCGCGCGGCGGCGAGGCCGAGCGCGGCGGAGGTGGTCGTCTTGCCGACGCCGCCGCAGCCGACGCAGAGCACGACGCGGCGGGTCTCGAGCAGCGCGGCGAGGCCGTGGTGTGCGCCTCCGGGCGAGCGCCGGGCGCTGGGATCGGAGTGGGAGGGCCGGGCTCTCACGGCGCGGCCTTGTAGCACGAACGCGGGTGGCCTGTGCGCGCGGCGATCAGGCCGCGGCGCGGAGGATGCGGGCGCAGCCGGCGGCGGCGCGGGCGATCGAGGCGCCGCGCCCGCGGTCGCCGCCGCGGCCGCAGAGCAGCACCAGGGCGCCGTCGACCTGGAGGCTCTGGACCTCGACCTCGGGGCCGAGGGCGGCGATGCGGGTGCCGACCGCGGCGCTCTCGATCGCGGCCGGGTTGGCGAGCAGCGGCGCGTACGCGGCGAGCTCCTCGCACGCGGGCCACGCGCCCGCGCCGGCCACCAGGCAGCCGCTGCCGTCGACGAGCACGACGGCGTCGAACCGCGCCTCCGCGCGCGTCGTCGCGAGCTGGTAGTGCAGCGCCGTGATCGGGTCCTCGCTGCGGCGGCGCCGCCGCTCGGAGGCGGGGCCTTCCTGCGGGGCGGGCCCTGCGCCGGCCACGAGGTGGGGACGCGCGGGATCGTGAGAGCAGCTCTCCAGGTCGGACAAGGACAACCTCCCGGGGTCCAGGCGCGCGCGGGCAGAGAGAGTAGAGAGAGGGCCGCGCGGGCCGTCGCCCACGACGCGAAGGATCGCGAACCCCGCGGGCCTCGGCCAAGTTTGCTAACCTCGCGCGCGATGCGCGGCTTCGTCGACCTCCATTGCCACTGGGTCGCGGGCGTCGACGACGGCGCCCGGACGCCGGCCGACAGCCTCGCGCTGCTCACCGCGCTGCGGGCGGCCGGCTTCGACGAGGTGGTGGCCACGCCGCACATGCGGCCGGGCATGTTCGACAACACCGCCGGCGATCTGCGCGCCGCCTACGAGGCCACGCGCGCGGCCCTCGAGGGCGCCCCCGGCCTGCCGGAGCTGGCGCTCTCGTCCGAGCACTTCTTCGACGACATCGTCTACCAGCGCCTGCTCGACGGCAGCGCCCTCCCTTACCCCGGCGGCCGCGCCGCGCTCGTCGAGTTCCCGACGCGCGGCTTCCCCGCCCGCCTCGCGCACCGCTTCTTCGATCTGCGCCGGAGGAAGATCCGCCCCGTGATCGCGCACCCGGAGCGCTACGACCCGGTGTTCCGCGACATCGGCGTGCTCGATCCGCTGCTCGACGGCGGCGCGGTGCTCCTGCTCGACGTCGCCGCGCTCGCCGGCAAGTACGGCCGCGCGCCGCGCCGCGCCGCCGAGGAGCTGCTCGACGAGGGCTATTACCAGGCCGCGTGCAGCGACGCGCACGCCGCGAAGGACGTGGCCGACGTGAGGCAGGGCATCGCGCTGCTCTTCGAGCGCATGGGGGACGAGGAGGCGACGTTCCTCCTGTCGGAGGGGCCGCGGCAGATCCTCGAGGGCCGCGTCGAGACCTGAGCGTTCGGCCGGCTCGTGGCGTCGTCCGGATCTCCGCTCTGCCCGAGCTGTCCGGCCGCGCCGA
>CAYQYG010000640.1:0-3436 GCA_964421485.1 uncultured Polyangiaceae bacterium
CTCTCTTCCCCTGGCCGCCCGGGTGCGCTAGCAAGCGCCGCGATGACCGAGGCCGCCCCCTCCCCGTTCCCCGGCGATCCGCACGTCGACCTCGCGCTCGCCCGCGCGCACAAGCTCTCGCCCGAGGAGTGGGAGGTCGCGCGCGGGCGCCTGGGCCGCGCGCCGACGTTCGCGGAGCTCGGCGTGCTCAGCGTGATGTGGAGCGAGCACTGCTCCTACAAGAGCTCCCGCGTCCACCTCGCCCGCCTGCCGACGAAGGGGCCCCGCGTGATCCAGGGCCCCGGCGAGAACGCGGGCGTGGTCGACATCGGCGACGGGTTCGCGGCGGTCTTCAAGATGGAGTCGCACAACCACCCGTCGTTCATCGAGCCCTACCAGGGCGCGGCCACGGGGGTCGGCGGCATCCTGCGCGACGTGTTCACGATGGGGGCGCGGCCGATCGCGAACCTCGACTCGCTGCGCTTCGGGAGGCCGGACCACCCGCGCACGCCCGCCCTGCTCCGCGGCGTCGTGGCCGGCGTCGGCGGCTACGGCAACTGCATCGGCGTGCCCACGGTCGGCGGCGAGCTCTCCTTCGACCGCGCCTACGACGGCAACATCCTCGTGAACGCCTTCACCTGCGGCGTCGTGCGGACCGATCGCATCTTCTACGGCCGCGCCAGCGGCGTGGGGAACAACGTGCTCTACGTGGGCGCGAAGACCGGCCGCGACGGCATCCACGGCGCGACCATGGCCTCCGACGAGTTCTCCGAAGGCGGCCCGAGCCAGCGCCCGACCGTGCAGGTCGGCGATCCCTTCATGGAGAAGCTCCTGCTCGAGGCCTGCCTCGAGATCTTCGCCGAGGACCTGCTCGTCGGCATCCAGGACATGGGCGCGGCGGGGCTCACGTCGTCGTCGGTCGAGATGGCGGGCCGGAGCGGGAGCGGCCTCGACCTCGACCTCGACCTCGTGCCGCGCCGCGCCGCGCGCCTCAGCCCCTACGAGATGCTGCTGTCCGAGTCGCAGGAGCGCATGCTGCTCGTCGCGAAGCCCGGCCGCGAGCCGCGCGTGCTCGAGATCTGCCGCAAATGGGAGCTCGACGCGGCGATCATCGGCAAGGTCACGGACACCGGCCGCTGGGTCGTGCGCGCGACGCCCGGCTACGATCCGCTCGCCGACGCGCCGATCCCGCGGGCGCCGGTGGTCGTCTGCGACATCCCGGTCGATCTGCTCACCGACGCCGCGCCGAAATACGACCGGCCGCAGCGCGACGACGCCTCGCTCGGGGCGCGGCGCGCGTTCGATCCGGCCTCGATCCCCGCGCCTGGTTCGACATCGGGGGCCCCGGGTCGCGCTCCCTCCGGGAGCGCGCCCTGCGCCCCGAGCCCCGCGCCGTGGTCCGAGCTGCTCCTTCGAATGGCCGGCTCCCCGAACCTCGGCTCGCGCCGTTGGGTGTGGCGGCAATACGATCACATCGTCCGCGGCGGCACCGAGATCCGCCCCGGGAGCGACGCGGCCGTGGTCCGCGTCCCGTGCGAGAGGGACGGCGTCCGCGTCGAGAAGATCCTAGCCTTCGCGAGCGATTGCAATGGCCGCCTCTGCGAGCTCGATCCATTCGAGGGCGCCGCGATGGCCGTGGCCGAGGTCTCGCGGAACCTCGCCTGCGCCGGCGCCGAGGCCGTCGGCCTCACCGATTGCCTGAACTTCGGCAACCCCGAGCGCCCGGAGATCATGCGGCAATTCGCGCGCGCGATCGACGGCATGGCCGCCGCGTGCAATGCGCTCTCGATCCCGATCGTGAGCGGCAACGTCTCGCTCTACAACGAGACCGACGGCCGCGCGATCCTGCCCACCCCCACGGTCGCCGCCGTCGGCCTCGTCCGCGATCCCGGCGACGTGCTCCGCGCGGCCTTCCCCGAGGCCGGCCTCGCGGTGATCCTCCTCGGCCCGGCCCGCGGCGGCCCGCTCGGCGGCTCCGAGTTCGTCTCGCTGCACACCGGCGAGGTGAAGGGGCCGCCCCCCGCGATCGACCTCGCGGTCGAGGCGCGCCTGCAAGGCCTCCTGCTCGACCTCTGCCGCGCGCGCCCGCGCCTCGTCCGGAGCGCGCACGACGTCTCCGAGGGCGGGCTCGCGATCGCGCTCGCCGAGTGCTGCGCGTCGCACGACGATCCCGCCGCGATGGTCGGCGCCGGCGCCTCGCTGCCGGACGAGGAGGAGCCGATCGCGGCCGCGCTGTTCGGCGAGGCGCCGAGCCGGGTCGTCGTCACGGCGCGCCCCGGCGACGTCGCGGAGATCGCCCGCCTCGCGGCCGAGAGACGGGTCCCCTTCGCCGCGATCGGGTCGACCGGCGGGGCGCGGCTCTCGATCCGCCGCGCGGGCGAGGTGATCGCCGACGTCGATCTCGCCGCGCTCCGCGACGCCCGCGAGCGCTGCCTCGAGCCGATCGTGGGGCCCTGACCGCTCGCCGGGCCGGGCGCGGCGGCTGCTAGCATGGGCGCGTGAAGCACGAAGAGACCGTCGACGATCTCGACACCACGGTGGACGACGGCGGCCGGCAGAGCTTCGGCCCGCCCTCCCGGACGAGCGACTTCCCCTCGAGCGCGATCGAGCGCCCGGCGCGCGCCGCCGAGGGCGGCAAGGCGCCGAAGCGGAGGCGCCGCCAGCGCCTGACGCACGAGCCGCCGCCCGCCTCGCCGCCGGGCACGCTGCTCGTCGAGAGCACCGCGCGCCCGAAGATCGTGGTCATCGACTACGACGCGAAGGTCGTCGTCGAGAAGGAGATCCCGGACCTCGAGCACTGCGTCGAGTACCTCACCGACGACCGCCCCTCGATCACCTGGGTCGACGTCCGGGGGATCGGCCACAAGGAGACCTTCGAGCGCATGGGCGAGGTCTTCAAGGTCCACCCGCTCGCGCTGGAGGACATGGTGAACGTCCCGCAGCGGCCCAAGGCCGACGCGTACGCCGACCACCACCTGATCATCGCCCGCATGGCGCAGATCGGCGAGAGCGGCTGCCTGCGCACCGAGCAGCTCGCGATCCTGCTCGGCCCGACGTACGTGCTGACGGTCCAGGAGGAGGCGGACTGGGACGTCATCGAGAGCGTGCGGGACCGCATCCGCAAGGGCCGCGGCGCGATCCGGGAGCGCGGCGCCGATTACCTCGCCTACTCGCTGCTCGACGCGGTCATCGACGGCTTCTTCCCCGTGCTCGAGCGCATGGGCGAGCGCATCGAGGAGCTCGAGCTCGCGGTGACGCTGGCGCGGACCCCGATGTCCCGCCCGATCCACGACGTCAAGCGCGAGCTCCTGACGCTGCGCCGCGCGATCTGGCCGCAGCGGGACCTCATCAACGCGCTGCTCCGCGAGGAGACGCCGCTCATCTCCAAGGAGACGCGCCTGCACCTCCGCGACACGTACGACCACGCGGTGCAGGTGATGGACATGGTCGAGACGTT
>CAYQYG010000641.1:0-3416 GCA_964421485.1 uncultured Polyangiaceae bacterium
CCCGCGCCCCGCGGCGCGCGCCCCCTGCGCCGGCGGGCTTCGGCGCCCGTGTGCGGCCGTACGCGATCGCCTCGGCCTGGGCCGGCGGCGCGATCATGCTCTCGTTCCTCGCGCTGCGGCCGGCCGCATTCGCGCCCGGCGACGCCCCGCCCGCGCACCCCGCCGCTGCGCCCGCGAGCGATCGCGGCGCCGGCGTCGCGGCGCCCCCCGGCGAGCAGCGCCTCGCCCCCGGCGAGCGGCTGGATCTCGTCCTGCGCACCGAAGCCCGGCTGACGCTCCCGATCGCGGTCCGGGCCTACCTCGTGCGCGGCGGCGCGGTGCGCCCCTGGGACGTCGAGGTCCAGCTCGAGGAGGGCGGCGCGCTCCGCGTCGCCGGCGCGCGCGAGCAGCTCTTCGCGGGTGAGCCCGACGGCGAGCTCGAGGCCGTGCTCGTCGTGGGCCGCGCCGACGCGCTCCCGGCCACCCCGGACGCGCTGCTCGCCGCGCTGCGAGCGGGCGCCGAGTCGCCGCGCTTCCGCCTCATCCGGCGCCGCCTCGTGCTCGCCCCGCGGTAGGGGGCCTCAGCCCCACGCGGCGCGGCAGGCCGCGACCGCGACGTCGCAGAACTCCCGCTGGATCTGGGACAGCGCCGCCTCCTGCGCGAGCAGCTCCGGGTCGAGCTCGCGCGCGAGCGCCTCGATCACCGGGGCCACCTTCGCCGCGTGCTCGCGCACCACCGCGGACGTGGCCGGGCCCGCGTCCTTGCCCGCGAGCAGCGCCGCGCGCGCGGGCGCGATGAAGCTCGCCTCCACGCCCGCGAGCGACCGATCGAGGCTGCCGAGCACCTCGCCCACGTGCTGCTCCACCGCGGCGCGCCGCTCGGCCGCGAGCCGCTGCAGCGCCGCCTCGCGCCCCTGCGTCGCCGCGACCTGCGCGCTCTGCACCCGGGCGTGCGCGTGCTGCCGCTCGACCTCGATCTGCTTCAGCCTCGAGAGCACGCGCACGTTCTCTTCCTTCTGCCGGCGCGTCTCGCCCTTCAGGCGCTCGAGCCGCGCGGCCACCTCCGCGCGCGCCTCCTTGCGCGCCTCGAGCGCCCGCTGCGCGTCGGCGGGCGAGGTCCCCCGCGGCGGCCGCGACGCCCCGAGCCGCGCCCCGAGCTCCGCGAGCGCCGCCTGCTGCGCCCCGAGCCGCGCCTTCGCGTCCGCGAGCGTCCGCTCCACGAGCGCCGTCTGCGCCCCCTCGGTCTGCACCTGCACGCTCACCGCGGACAGGTCGATCCGGAGCTGGTTCAGCGCCGAGTGCCGCTGCGCGTGCGCGCCCCGGAGCTCCGCCACGCGCGCCTCCAGCGCCGCGACGCGCGCACGCCACTCGTCCTTGCCGAAGAGCACCGGCTCGCTCTTCTGCGCCGCGCCGAGCTCCTCCTGCGCCTCCGCGATCTCGGCCGCCCGCGCGCCGAGCTCCTCCTCGAGCGCCTTGATCGACGCCTCCGTCCGCCGCTGCCGCTGCCAGACCTCGCCCGCGATCCGCACGCGCTCGACCTTCTGCCGATCGAGCTCCTCGATCGCCGCCTGCGTCGCCGCGACCTGCTCCTCCGCGATCGCGTGATCCAGCCCGGCCGCCGCGATCCGGATCTCGAGCTCCACCTCGTTGTCGCGCGTCAGCGCCGCGGCCGTCTCGCCCTCGAGGCGCGCCAGCGCGGTCGCGATCTCCTCGCGCGCGCGGGCGAGCGCCCGCTCCTCCTCGGCGAGCGAGAGCAGCGACGCCTCCGCCTGCTTCAGCTCCGGCGCGTCGGCCGGGGGCACCGACACGAGCTCCGCGGGCATCTCCGCGACGAGCGGCAGCTTGTCGGGCCACGACGACGGCACCTCCGCGCCGAGGGACTCGTACATCGCCGCGATCGCCTTGCGCAGGAATGGCAGGCACGTCTGGTAGACCTGATCGACCTTGCCGACGTACCGCCGGTAGTCCTCGGCCGCGGTCTCCGCGTTCGACAGGTCCGGCAGCGCCACCGCGCGCACCGCCTCGCTCGTCTGCCGCGCCCGCGCCCCGACCACGTCGGCCAGCGGCCCGAACGCCGCGAGCCGCTCCCGCTGCGCCGCCTCCGCGAGGCTCGCCTCGGTCGCCGCGAGCCGGTCCGCCGCCGCCGCCGCGAGCTCGGCGAGCCTCGCCAGATCGGCGAGCCGCGTCCGCTGCACGACGATCTCGTTGCGCGCCGCCGACACCAGCGCCTGCACGCGCGAGAGGTTCGCGTTGCCCTCACCCTGGAAGCTGAAGCGCCCGACCATCTCGTACACGTCCGTGAGCCCCCCGAGCCCCTCGGGATCCGAGGGCGCCCAGAGCTCCGCCAGCGCGGCGGGCGGCTCCGCCGCGGGCAGGACCGCCGCCGCGAGCGCCGCGCTGCCGACCGGCGCGAGCGGCTCCGCGAACGGCGAGAGCGCGGCCTGCGCCGCCGCGTGCGTCGCGACGAGCTTCTGCCAGGCCGCGGCGATCTGCTGCGTCACCGCGAGGTAGAAGCGCACGTAGCTCGAGAGCGCCGCCAGATCGTAGACCACGGCTCACTCTCCAGCGGGCGCCGCCGTCCGCGGCGCCCCGAAGAGCTCCTCGAGCGCCTCGATGTCGGCGCGCGCCCGCGCCTGCTCCGCCTCGATCGCCGCGAACTTGTGCGGCCAGATCCGCGCGCACTCGCTCCGCACCCAGCGCCGGAGCGACTGCTCCCCCTCGCGATCGATCCACGAGTCGTGCACCGTCCGCACCGCCTCCTCGTGGTACTTCTGGAGCCCCCGCGGGTGCTTCGCGAGCGCCTCGAGGAAGTTGCAGATCCGCTCCACGTCCGTGCGCACCCGCGCGATCATCCTCGACCAGTCGCGCGACGGCCCCGGTTGCGGCGGCGCGGTGGGCTGCGGCGCGGCGGGCTCCGGCGCGGACCTCGCGGGCACCACCGCCGCGCCCGCCGTCGGGAAGCCGAAGCTCGACGCCTGCTCCTGCCTCTCCTCGCCGCCGAACCCGAGCTTCGCCTTCACCTGCCCCAGCATCCCGCTCGAGCTCGCGCCGGAGGGCGACGCGGGCGCCGCGCCCTGCTGCGCCTTGTCCGCGATCCCCATCCCGAAGAACTGCTCGAGCCCGGACATCTCCCGCTCGCGGATGTCGCGGTCCCCCGGATCGGTCGCGTCGAGGATGTCCACGATCTGCCGCGCGAAGTAGCGCGACAGCACCTCGAACGCGACGTCGGCCTTGGCCATCTCGTTGTTCTGGTAGCGGACCACGCTCTCCGAGACGTGCCCCGCGCGCCCGAGCGCGTCGATCCGCGCGATCAGCGAGTCGGCAGGTCCGGCAGCGGGCGCTACCCCGGAGAGGGGAGGCGGCAGCAGCACCTCGAGCCGCCCGCCCTCGTACGACGCCTTCACGAACATCTCGGAGAGCATCCGCTCCACGCTCTC
>CAYQYG010000642.1:0-3395 GCA_964421485.1 uncultured Polyangiaceae bacterium
CCCAGAATGGCGCGGGCGGCGACGACGGCGGCTGCGGCTGCGTCGTCGGCGCGGGCGGCGGGGCCGCGGAGGGCCGGCTCGCGGGCCTCCTGGCCGTGGCGGCGGCCATCGCGATGAGGCGCGGGCGGCGCCGGCAGCGGTGGTCACGCTGATTGATTGATCAAGTGATCGATTGATCCGATCGAGATCGCCCGGGCTCAGCCCCGCGCGCGCGGCCGCGCCTTTCTCCTGTCGTCGTGCGGCGCCGTGGCGGCGTCCACCGCGGCCCGCAGCCTCGGCGCGAGCGCGATGTAGGTCTCGCGGATCACGGCCGCCACCTGCCGCAGCCCGGCGTCGAGCGGCGACCTGCGCCGCCACACGAGCGCGATGGTCCGCCCCGGCGCCGGCTCCGCGAACGGTCGCACGGCGAGCACGCCGTTGCGGTTCTCCGTGGGCAGCGCGAGCAGCGGCAAGAGCGTCACCCCGGCCCCGCCCGCCACCATCTGCGCCAGCGTCGGCAGGCTGGTCGCCCGGAAGCCCAGCTCGCTCGCGCCGACCCGCTCGCAATAGGGGAGCGCCTGGTCGCGGAAACAATGGCCGTCGTCGAGCAGCAGCACGCCCGCCCCGTCGAGCTCCGCCGGCCGCACCGGCCCGGCCGGGCGGGCGAGCGGGTGCTCCCGCGGCGCCGCCAGCAGGAATGGATCCGCGGCCAGCACCTCGCGCTCGACGTCGCCGATATCGGCCTCGAGCGCCAGGAGCGCCGCGTCGATCTCGCCGGCCTCGAGGCGCGCGCGCAGCGCCGCCGTCCTGTCCTCGACCCACGCCACGGTGAGGCGCGGGTGGCGCGCCTTCAGCGCCGGCACGATCTCGGGCAGGAGATAGGGTGAGATCGTCGGAATGACCCCGACGCGCAGCGTCCCCGCCAGCGGATCGCCGAGCCGCGCCGCCGCCTCGACGAGGTCCTCCGCCTCGATCAGGAGCCGCCGCGCGCGCGCCACGAGCTCCTCGCCCGCGCCCGTCGGGATGACCCGCCGCCGGTCGCGCTCGAAGAGCTGCACGCCGAGCGCGCGCTCGAGCTCCGCGACCTGCGCGCTCAGCGACGGCTGCGCCACGCGGCAGAGCTCCGCCGCGCGCCGGAAGCTCCGCGCCTCGGCGACCGCGACCGCATACTGGAGCTGCCTCAGAGAGAGGGGGTGGGGGGCGTAGCGCATGATAGGGCCACCCTATCACATCCATCGAAACGATGTCTTGGTCCGCCTTCGCGGCACGCTCCATGCTCTTTCGTAAGTCGAGCCGAACGTCGACTCGAGCGTCGACCCGATCGCGGCCGCGGTGGCCGCGACGAACCTGGAGAGTCGGAGGAGAGACACCATGAAGACCGTTGGAGACAGGTTCCCCGCGTTCCGCCTCAACTCGGTGGTCAGCCTGGAGAAGGGGAAGGAGTTCGAGGAGATCACCGAGCGGGGCGCGGCCGGCAAATGGCGCGTGGTCTTCTTCTGGCCGATGGACTTCACGTTCATCTGCCCGACGGAGATCGCCGAGTTCGCCCGCCGGTACCGCGATTTCACGGACAGGGACGCCGAGGTGCTCGGCGCCAGCACGGACAGCCATTACGTTCACCTCGCCTGGCGGCGGACGCACCCCGACCTGAAGGAGGTGCCCTTCCCGATGCTCGCCGACGTCAAGCGCGAGCTCACCTCCGCGCTCGGCGTGCTGCACCCCGAGGAGGGCGTCGCCCTGCGCGCCACGTTCATCGTGGATCCGGGCGGCGTCATCCGGCACGTGAGCGTGAACGATCTGTCCGTCGGCAGGAGCGTGGACGAGGTGATCCGCATCCTCGACGCGCTGCAGACCGACGAGCTCTGCCCGTGCAACTGGGAGAAGGGCGAGCCGACCCTGGAGGCGGCGTGATCATGGACCCCATGGAGCGCATCCGCGCCGCCCTGCCCGAGGTGGCGAAGGACATCAAATTGAACCTGCAGGCCACCCTGCAGGGCGGATCGCTCTCGGCCGCGCAGCGCTGGGGCGTGGCCGTCGCCTCGGCGGCGGCCGCGCGCTCCCCCGCGCTCTGCGACGCGCTCGCCAGAGGCGCGCGCCGCGAGGTCGGCCCGGAGGTGATCGAGGACGCCCTGGCCGCCGCCACGCTGATGGCGATGACCAACGTCTATTACCGGTTCCGGCACATGGTCGGGAAGCCCGGCTATGCGGAGCGCCCCGCGCGCCTCCGGATGACGCGGCTCGGCCGGCCCGTCACGAGCCGCGTCGACCTGGAGCTGTTCTCGCTCGCCGCGAGCGCCGTCAACGGCTGCGAGACCTGCGTCCGCGCGCACGAGCAGGCCGTGCTCGAGGGCGGCCTCGTCGAGGAGCAGGTGCACGACGCGATCCGCATCGCCGCGACCGTGCACGCCGCCGCCGTCGCGCTGGAGCTCGGCGCCGGCGCCGAGGCCGAGGCCGAGGCCGCCCCGGCGGAGTGACCCTCCCTGACCCGCGCGCGCCACGTCGAGCCGGGCGAGCAGCGCCCGACCTTGACACTCGAGCCGCCGTCTGCTCGGCTGGGCGGCGGCGGATCGCCTGGTCGATCCCGGGCTCCACGGCGGGACAGCAGCACCATGACGATGATGAATCAATGGCCCCGGGTCCGCTCCATCGCCTACCGGACCGATCTGATGATCGCCGGCTTCGAGGGTCGGGTCGAGGACGGCGGTGATTGCCTGATCGTCCGCACGCCGGCGAGCCCTCGATTCTATTATGGCAATTTTTTGCTCTTCCCGCGGGCTCCGCGCGAGGGCGATCTCGATCGGTGGACGGCGCGCTTCCGCGAGGCGTTCGCCGGCGATCCTGCGATACGCCACGTCGCGCTCTGCTGGGACTGCCCGGACGGCGAGGCCGGCGTCACGCGACCTTTCGTCGACGCCGGCTTCGTCCTCAATGACACGACGGTGCTCACCGGCAGAGATCTCCACCCGCCGCCGCATCCGAACGAGGACGTCGAGATCCGCCGTCTCTCCACGGACGCCGACTGGGAGGCCGTGACGCGCCTCCAGATCGCGGTCGCGTCCGAGCGCCTCGGCGACGCCGAGGCGTTCCAGCGCGACCAGATGGCCCGCTATCGTCGCCTGGTCGCCGCCGGCCGCGGGGTCTGGCTCGGCGCATTCGACGGCGGCGCCCTCGTCGCCGATCTCGGCGTCTTCGTCGATCGCGGCCTCGGGCGCTTCCAGTCGGTCGAGACGGCGCCGTCCCACCGCGGCCGCGGGATCTGCGGCGCGCTCGTATGCGCCGCTGCGCGCGTCGCCCGCGCGGAGCTCGGCGCCGAGCGCCTGGTGATGGTCACCGACCCCGAAGGCGGCGCCGCCCGCGTGTACCGCTCCGTGGGCCTCGTCCCCACCGAGACCCTGTTCGCCGTCTGGCGAAGGCCG
>CAYQYG010000643.1:0-3357 GCA_964421485.1 uncultured Polyangiaceae bacterium
CGTGGCCGTGGTCGTCGTGGCCGTGGTCGTCGTGGCCGTGGTCGTCGTGGCCGTGCGCGTGGCCGTCGTCGACGGCGCCCTTGGGGCCGCCGGGGCGGTTCAGGAGCTCGTCCTCGCGGCCGTAGAGGTGATCGCGGAGATCGAGCGTGAGCTGCTTCGGGCTCAGGATCTTGCCCGTCTTGTGGGCCGGGCAGTTGTCGGAGCAGCGGCCGCACTCGGTGCACGTGTAGAAGTCGAGGATCGCCTTCCAGGTGAAGTCCTCGATCCGGGCCACGCCCACCGGCGCGGCCGTGGCGGGCTCCTCGGAGGTCTTCATCACCATCTCGCCGATCGCCTCGGCGCTCGGCGCGACGAGCGGCAGGCGGCCGCGCGGGGCGAGGTCGCGCGTGAAGACGTTCGGGATCGCCGTGATGATGTGGAAGTGCTTGGAGTGCGGCAGGAGGTTCAGGAACACCATCACCAGCGTGGCGTGCGTCCAGAACCCGAGGTGCGAGAAGACGACGAGGTTCTCCCGCCCCGCGCCGCGGAACAGCGACGCGAACAGGGAGCCGGTCGGGTTCGGGTAGAGCTGCCAGCCGAGGTGCGCCGGATCGACCGGCGCGCCCGCGTACGGCGCGACGATCGTCGCGATGCGCGAGCAGAGCGCCGCGTCGGCCGGGCCGCACGGCACCGCCGACCAGCGGTGGTAGAGCACGGTCGACGCGCCGTCGTAGACCATGTCGGCCAGCATCATCGTGACGATGATGCCGAGGATGAGCAGCCCCTCGCCCGAGAGCGTCATGCGCGCCTCGCGCTTGACGGCCCGGTAGTAGATGAAGACCAGCGCGCCGAAGACGACCAGCGCGGCGAGCACGTCCCTCACGAGCTCGTAGAGGCTCCCGAGCGCGATCTCGCCGACGAGCGGCGCCTGGATCGGCTGCGGCCCGAGGATCCAGAGGTTGAACGCCGGGTCGAAGCCGCGGCCCCACAGGATGATCGACCTGAGCAGCAGCACGAGGAAGCCGACGAAGATGAGCTTGTGCGCGAGCCCGGCGAGCGGGTAGTAGCCCATCTTCCGCTGGCGGAACGCGTACTCCCACGTGCCCTTGAGCCGCTCGATCAGGGAGTCGGTCCGGTCCTCGGGCCGCCCCACCTTGAGGAGCTGCCAGCGCCGGTTTGCGCTCCACGCAAATGCGGCGGAGAGGCCGACGAGCATCGTGAGCATCCAGGTCGGGTTCATGCGAGGGACGTCTTTTAGGGTTCTTGCCAGGCGCCCGTCAACCAAGCGCGCCGATCGGGCCGTGAGGGCTGCCCTACAGGGTGAACTCGAACGTCCGCTCCTCGCTCGAGGGCGCGGCGCCGCCCGGGGACAGATCGACGACCATGCCGAAGGAGCGCTGGCCGACGCGCGCGCTCAGGCGGACCCGGACCGGCGCCGTCGCGCCGTTGAGCTTGTCGAGGCGGACCACCACGCGGTAGCGGCCGCGGGCGGGCTCACCCTCGGCGAGGAAGACGTTCTCCACGTTCTGGCCCTGGCACTCGCCGCTCACGCGCGGGCAGTCGCGGTCCTTCATGAGGCCGCCGGCCGTGGGCTCGCCGATGCGGGCGAGCTCGCCCGCCGGGTCGTAGACGTTGAGGTCCACGTCGGCCTCGGCGGCCTCCCAGGCGATCGTGAACTGGAGGATGCCGGTGTGCAGGCCGCAGCCCTCGTCGATGACGCCGTTGCAGTTGTTGTCCCGCGCGTCGAAGCAGAGCTCGACGCCCGTCGGCGTGCAGGCCGTCTCCAGGCCGACGCCTTCGGAGACCTGCACGTCGCGCACGTCGAGCGCGCCCCTCGGCGGCGGCGCCGGCACCTCGATGCAGGAGGCGAGGAGCGCGATCGCGAAGGCGGCGAGGCCGGGGCCCGGGGCGGACGGCGCGGGCCGGACGATCAAAACGTCCCCTTGCAGGTCATCCCCGCCGCGAGCGGCCCGCAGGCCACGCTCGCCGCGCGGCGCGCGGGCGCCGGCGCGGCCCCCCGCTTCGGGCCCGGGGCCGGCGCGAAGGGGCTCTCCGGCGAGAGCAGGAAGAGCGCCGCGCCGCCGGCCACGAGCACGGCGGAGGTGATGCCCGTCGCGAGGCTCGCGTCGCGGAGCGCGTCCGCCCGGTCGGCGTCCTGGTTGATGACCGCGCGGTCGTAGACGCAGAGGCGGTAGTCGCCGCGATCGCAGCTCGCGCCGAAGCGCTGCTGGTGGAGGGCGACGTCCTCCTCGACGCGGCCCCGGATGTCCGCGCCGGCGAGCCCCGTGATGAGCGAGGCGCCGGCGAACGCGACGCCCGCGCCCGCGGCGATCAGGCCGATCTCCATCTGGTGCGGGAAGAGCTCCTTCCACGGCTCCGGCGGGGGCGGCGGGGGCGGCGGCGCGGGCTTCGGCGCCGGCTTCGGCGCGCCGGCGAGCGGCCTCGGATCGAGCGCGATGTCGAGCGGCTTGCCGCCCTCGACGGTGACCTCCTGCTCCGCGTCCGCGTGCCCCTCGGCGCTCACCACGAGCTTGTGCTTGCCCTCGAGGACGCGCACCGGATCGAGGAGCGGCAGCGCGCGGCGGTCGCCGCCGTCGATCGACAGCACGGCGCCCGGGGCCGCCGTGATGACGTTGACGTGCCCGAAGTGGGTGAGGGCCCTGGCGAGCTGGGCCTCGACGTCCTTGCGATCGCCCTCCTCGAGCGCGCCGATGGGCGAGGTGAGCGCCGCCTCGAGCGCCTCGACGGCCTTCTCCCAGTGCTGGAGCGCGAGGTGCGAGTACCCCGTCATGCGCAGGATCTGCGCGCTGGGATAGAGCGCGCGCGCCTGCTCGAACAGCCCGAGCGCCTTGCCGTACTCGCCGGCCTTGTACGCCCCGAGCCCGTCGAGCGCGGTCTGCCGGGCGATCTTGATCTCCTCGGGCGAGGCCTTGTGTCGCGGCGGCTCGGCCCTGGCGGGCTCGGCCTTGGGCGGCTCGGCCTTGGGCGGCTCGGCCCTGGCGGGCTCGCCCTCGGCGGGCTCGCCCTCGGCGGGCTCGTCCGCGCGCGCGGGTGAGGGCGCGCAGAGCGCGAGGCCGAGGGCGAGCGCGGCGAGGGCCGGTCCAGTGCGGTGGATCGCGATCATTTTCATTCAGAACTTGATGTTGCCGACCTTCGGCGCCGACGTCGGCGAGGCCGTCGTCGCCGAGGTCGGCTTCGGGGTCGCGGTGGTCTTCGGGGCCGCGGCCACGGCCGTCGCCGCGGCCGGCGAGGTGGGCGCGGCGGTCGCGCCCGGCGCAGCGGTCGGCTCCGGCAGCGCGACCTCGACCGGATCCTGCGCCGGCGCGGTGGCCGCGGGCGCCTCGGTCGTCGCGGGCGCCTCGGTCGTCGTGGGCGCCG
>CAYQYG010000644.1:0-3310 GCA_964421485.1 uncultured Polyangiaceae bacterium
GCCGCCGGCGCCGGGACCGCCACCCTGGCCGCCCGCGCCGCCGGGGGGCGCGGCGCTGTCGGCGTCGCTGCATCCGAGCGCCGCAGCGCCGATCGCGCCGCTGAGGCCCTGGAGCACGCGGCGGCGATGGAGGGGATCAGGGGGGGAGGAGGGTCGCTTCGTCATGAGGTGGCTCCGTGGGCGCGGCCGGCGCGCCGTCGGGGCGGGACAAGACCACGACTCGCGGCTCACCGGAAGCCCGAACAGGGCGCAGTGACGCGACGCGATGACCTCTGCGTGAGCGGGCTCGCCGCAGGCGGAGCCTCCGCTCGGCCCGAGGCCGCGGCGGGTCACAGTGGTGCGCCTCCCGCAACGCTCGCGGCGCCCGCAGCGCCGGAGCCGGTGGACCTCGCGCCGCGCCGGCCGCGCCGCGGACTCCGGGGGCCGCCTCCGCTCGAGCGCCCCACCCCCGTTCGCGCGGCCGCTCCAGGATCTCCATGCCGCGCCACGAGAGCTTTCTTTCCGGGAACTCCGGGGGGTGCTATGGAACTGCCTCGCGGGGGACTCTGTCCTGCAATCAGAAGCTTTCGATGAGCCTGAATCCCCTTCCAAAGCCTTCCCCCGCCCGAGGCGGGGGGGACCTCCAGGCGCTCCGCCTGTGCATCGTGGACATGAACAATGGCCACGTGAACCAGGCGATGCGCTGCTTCCGCGGCCTCGTCGCCGAGTTCTTCGAGCGCGTCAAGCGCCAGAACCCGGAGCTCGCGTGCGAGCTCGTCGAGGTCTCGCCGCGAGACACGAACAACCCCATCCCCACCGATTGCGACCTCTACCTCTCGTCGGGCGGCCCCGGATCGCCGTTCGACGGCGAGGGCGAGCCGTGGACGTTCGACTACGCGCGGTTCCTCGACGGCATCGTCGAGTCGGTGCTCCAGGGAGGGGAGCGGCAGCGATCGGTCTTCGCCATCTGCTACTCGTTCGAGATGGTCGTCCGGCACTACGCCGTCGCCCAGATCGTCCCGCGCGCAGAGCGCAAGTTCGGGATCATGCCCGTGTACACCACGCACGAGGGCCAGGCGCACCCCCTGCTCGCGCCGTTCGGCGACCGCCTCTTCGCCTTCGAGCACCGGAACTGGGAGGCGGTCGACATCGATGAGCGCAAGCTCCGCGAGCTCGGCGGCATGGTCCTCGCCCGCGAGAGCCGCGACGGCGTCTCCAAGGGCCGCGCCATCCTCGGCCTCGACGTCGCCCCGGGCGTCGAGGCCGTCCAGTTCCACCCCGAGGCCGATCGCGCGGGCGTCGTGAACTGGATTTCCAGGCCGGAGCAGGCCGCTGCGTTCAAGGCGACCTACGGCGAGGTGACGTACCAGGCGATGATGCGGACGCTCGACGATCCCCGCCGCCTCGCCCGCACCTACGCCCTCGTCATCCCCAGGTGGCTCGTGCGGCGCTTCAACGCCCTGGCCCCGCACCGCGGCTACATGGAGCTGCCGCCCGTCGAGGACGCGGTGCCCGAGCGGTTCGCGCCCACGCCCGTGCTGGGCAGCGCTCCCACGACGCTCAAGGCAGCCGGCGCAGACGGCCACGCGCGCGTGTAGGACCGCCCGCCGGAGCCTGCCGGGCATGGAGGTCCGTCCGGGCGCGGCGCGCGGGCCGGGCGCGGCGATCCGCGCAACGTGGACCGGTGAGCGCACATCGCATCGGAGGCCGCGGCCAGACACGGTCGCGTGACGGGAAGGTGACGGGCCCTCCGCCTCCGGGGCCGCGCGCGGACGCGCCGCGCGGCGCCCCGGCCCCGCCGACGCCCGGCCTCCGTGGAGGAGACGATGACGATCCGTGACGATATCCGGCAGCTCTTGACGGGCACGCTCCACGCGCCCGCGGACCTCGGCGACGACGACTCACTGTTCGAGGGCGGCGCCCTCGAGGCCAGGGCGCTCTGCGCGATGATCGCCTTCATCGAGGAGCGCTACGTGATCGATGTGGCAGGCCGCGACGTGCGGCCGGAGAACTTCGACTCGATCGCGAAGATCGAGGCGTACGTCGAGCGCAAGCTGGCCGAGCTCCAGACGTCGCGCCTGGGCGCGCACTGGGCCGAGGACCACGCCGCGACCTGAAGGCGGGTCTGGAGGGCGAAGCGCCGCGGGGCGCGGTGGCCGCCCCCGGAGGCCGTCAGGTGCCCGCGGGCGGCGCGATGGTGGTCTCGACCTGGTCGACGCCCGCGCGGAGGGCGCGGGCGAACGCGCGGGCGCGGGCGAGCGCGCCGGGCTCGGGCGGCCACATGGCGCTCGCGACGGCCTCCATGACGCGGGAGATCGCGTCGCCGACCACCTCGGTCGAGGTCGCGCCGCCCTTGCGGGTGATCTGCCAGATCTCCTCCCAGACGATCATCTGCTTGGACTTCGCGAGCGTGAGCAGGCGGCGCGGGTCGAGGCCGAGGGCGCGGAGCGAGGGATCCATGGCGCGGTTCGCGGCGAGCAGCGCGAAGGTGAGCTCCAGGGCGAACGCGGTGAGGCGCACGCCGTCGAGGCGCCCCATGCGGCGCATGAGGATCGGGAGGACCTGCGTGCCGAGCCCGACGTGGCGGGCCTCGTCCTTCTCGAAATAGGGCAGGAGGTCCGAGAGCACGGGGCAGATCCGCGCCTCGCGGGCGTGCTGGAAGATGGTGAGCGCGGTGGTCTCGATCTGGAGCTGCATGCCCATGAGCTTGCAGGCGAGGTCGTCGGTCCGGAGGACGAGCTCGAGCAGGCGCTCGCTGCGCGGGTGGATGGCGCGCGGGGCGCGTCCGAGCGCGAGCTCGAGGTAGTCGTGCATGACGTAGAAGTGCCGCGCCTCGTCGTGGGCCTGGCTGGTGGCGGCCATCTTGGCCTCGAGGGGCACGAGCCTGTCGGCGAGCTGGGCGGAGATCTTCCAGGCGGCGAGCTCCCCCCAGAGGATCGGGCCGAAGACGGCGGCGAGGGCGTCGCGCTTGTCCTCGGGGACGCGGACGCCGCCATGCCTGCCCACGAGCTCGGCGAGCACGGCGCGGCCGTCCCACGCGAGCTCCTGGCCGCGGTGGTAGATGGCGCCGGCGCGCTCGAAGCGCCGCGCGTCGGCGGCGCTGCGCGCGAGGTCGAACATGTCGTAGGGGAGCGCGCTCATGAGGTCGATTCTGGAGGCGCGCGCGGCGGCCGGCAATCGCCGGCATTTCGCCGGCCGGCGGGAGGTCTGGTAGAAGCGGCGCCGTGCCGCCCGAGAGCCAGGCCGCCGCCGCGGCGAGCGAGGAGACGACCGCAGCGGCGGCGGAAACGGCGGCGGGCGCGGGCGCGGCTGCGGTGGCGGACGCGGGGAC
>CAYQYG010000645.1:0-3277 GCA_964421485.1 uncultured Polyangiaceae bacterium
CGCCCCGCCGGCCGGCGCCGCGCCCCCCGCGGAGGACGCGGACGCGCTGCTCCGCGAGGCGGAGCTGCTCGAGCAGGCGCGCGCCGGCGTCGCGCGGGATCCGGCGGGATCGCTCCGCTCGCTCGACGATCACCGCGACGGCTTCCCGGACGGCCAGCTCACGGCCGAGCGCGAGATCCTGGCGATCGACGCGCTCGTGCGGCTCGGTCGCGCCGACGAGGCGCGCGCGCGGGCGCGGTCCTTCCTCGCGCGCTTCCCGTCGAGCCCATACGCCGAGCGGGCGCGGCGCATCGCAGGCACGAATCCGTGAAGGACCGGCGCCGTCGCGGCATTCACGGAGGCGGAGGCAAAGCTTGATGAACGCGATTCGATCCACGGCGATCTCCGCCGGTCTCTCCCTCCTCGCGTCGCTCGGCGGCCTGACGCTCGCCGCGTGCGACATCGAGACGGAGGTCGGCATCGGCGGCTCCGGCGGCTCCGGCGGCTCCGGCGGCTCCGGCACCGGCACCGGCGGCACCGGCACCGGCACCGGCGGGGCGGATGGAGGGTTGCGCCGCCTCGGGCGGCGTCTCGTGAAGGAGGGCCATGCGGCGCAGGGGCGTCGGTCCCGACCTGCATGACCGCCGGGCTCAATCATCCACCTCGCAGGGGAGCTCCAGGAGCGAGCTCATTGCATGAGCTCTGTTCGTGTTGGCGAACTTTCCGGCCACGCCGCCCGCCACGACGGCGGTGCCGCCCGGCAGCAGCGCCATGCCGTACGAGGACAAGCCGCCCTGGATCGGATCGAGCGGCGTCCATGTGTCGGCGTGAGGATCGTAGAGCCGCACGCTCCGCTCGACCGTCACGAAGACGCATCCGTTCGGGAGCCTGGCGCCGCTCGCGAAGCCGCCGGAGCCGCTCAGCGACGCGACCAGCGACCAGGTGTCCGTGGCGGGATCGAAGATCTCGGCGCTCGGGAGCGGCTCCAAGCCGCCCACCACGAGGACCTTGCCGTCCGAGAGCAGCACGGCCGCATGGTCGTAGCGAGGATAATGCATCGACGAGGTGGGCGTCCAGGTGCCCAGATCAGGGTCGAACAGCTCGGCGGTCGCGGTGGCGCCGTGATGGTATCCACCTGCCGCGAGCACCCTGTTGTCCCGGAGCTGGATCAACGTGAAATCGCGGCGCTCGTGGCGCATGCTCCGGGTGGGGGACCACGTGTGGCTGCTCGGATTGAACAGGAGCGCGCTCGTGATCCCGTCGATACCGCCGCCTTCGATATCGCCGCCCGCCACGAGGACCCTGCCGTCCCTGAGCAGCGCGGCGGCGTGCGAGTGGCGATTGGCGACCATCGCGGGGACCTGGGTCCACGCGTCGGCCACGGGATCGTAGATCTCGGCGCCCATGTGCCCCGAAGGCTCGCCGCTGCCGCCCGCGACGAGCACCCGACCGTCCTTGAGCAGGTTCGCGGTATGGTGCGCGTACAAATAGGTCGTGGAGGCGACCGGCGACCAGCTGCCCGTCCCCGGGTCCAGGATGTCGGACCAATTGGTGTAATGCGGGCCGCCGCCCCAGACCAAGCCGCCGACGAGGAGCATGCGGCCGTCCTGGAGCGTCGTGGCGGTGAGGTTCGAGCGGTAGCCGCGGATGGGTTCGAGCTCGCTCCAGGCGGGGGCGGCCTGGATATCGCCCTGCTTGGCCTCCTGGACCGCCTCGCTGTCGATCGAGGGCGCCACCTCGTCCGCTCCGATCTGGAGGCAACCTGCGCTCCCGATCGCGGCGACGATGCCGATGAGCGCGATCAGGGTGGAGAATCGTGAACGGCGCGTGTCGTGGGGCATGACGGTCTCCTTGCTCGTACGTGTAGGTCACGCGTGGTCCGGTCGCGACACAGGAGGTGGACGCACCCCGGGTGCGACGCACGCTCGAGAGGCCGGCGAGCCACCTCGTGCTGGATGAGACCCCGCCCGGCGACCTGCCCAGGCGGATCGATCAGGTATATGCGGCGGCTCCGATTTTCTTGACACGCATGCGCGAAATTTCCCGGCGCGGCGTCGGCGCGCCCGTGTCCACGCGCTGCGACATGACCTCACCCGCGATCGATTCGACGAGGCGCCCGAGGCGGCTGCGCCAGGCGTACACCGCAGCGACGCTCATGCCGTTCGCGGCGGCGACCTCCTCGATCGAGCGACCTTCGACGAAGAGCGATTGGAACAGCGAGAGGCCGCGCGCGGAGAGCCGGTCGCGCACCGCGCGCAGGACGACCCCGAGCGCCTCCGTCGAGGCCACGATGCGCTCCGGGCTGCGGCTGCTTTCGACTTCGCGGTCCAGCTCCTCGGGCGCGACCAGCTCCTCGTGCAGGCCGCGGCCGCGTGACCCCCTGAGCGCGGCAGCGGTGATCTGCTCTGCGACGAGCCCGACGAAGTTGACCACGGAGAGCCCGCGGGCCGGGTCCCACGAGCGCAGCAGGCATCCGCCGTCCGCCAGCAGCGCGAGGAACACCTGCTGCGTCAGATCGAGCAGCTCCTGGCGGACGTCCCGGCGGTAGCCTCGACGGCGCAGCACGCGCGCCGTCCGGGCGCGGATGACAGGCGTGAGCGCGTCGACGAGCGCCCGGACGGCCTGCGGATCCCGCGCGATGGCCCGCCGGATCATCGCCGGGGTCGGCTCGCAGCCATTCAGGTGCACCGGCTCGCGCGCGACGCGCACGGACGTCCTGTGGATGGGTCGAGACGTCGGCATGGAAACCCTCCTGGTGCGGGGGTGACAGCGAGCGCGAGCGGCTGAGGATCAATTATCACGAGAGCGGTTCGCTTTTCAATTGCCTTCGCGCCGCCCGACGTTCGACAGACGAGCGCCCACGAGGTGGGCCGAGGTGCGACCCGGCGACCCGACCCGGGTTGACCGCCGCGCGGGTTGACCGGTGAGCGGCGAAGCCTCTGCGCTGTCTATACCGGGAGCATCGCGTCACTGACGCTGGCTCCATGAAATGCTCTCATCCACCATGTTCCCGCTGGGAATACCGCGTCACGAATGCCGGCGCGCCATCGCACCATCGCCGCGCGGTGGTCGAGGGGCCCGCCGTCGGGCTGCTCGGCTACATATATGGTCTGGGTGTTCGGCGGCCAATGCTTTGCGCTCCGGCCCCGGTCGAGCCCCGGGCCGAAGCGCGCGGTGCCTTGCCCGTCCGCGCTCACGCCCTGACGCGACCGCTCCTCAGGGCTCCGCGATCAGCGCGGTGACGCTGCCGGCGGTCCGGTTGCCGGTCGCGATGTCCGGCTGGCCGTCGCCGGAGAGA
>CAYQYG010000646.1:0-3258 GCA_964421485.1 uncultured Polyangiaceae bacterium
CCCGCCGCCGCGCCCGCCGGCCGGGGCGAGGGGGCGCTCGCGGTGGTCGAGGCGCTCCGCGCGGCCCTCGCCGCGCACCCCGAGCTCGCGAAGGAGGTCGGCGCGCTGGTGGCGCTCCGCGTGACGTCCCCCGAGAGCGCCTGGGCGCTCGATCTCGCCGAGGGCCGCGCCGAGGTCCGGCAAGGCGAGGCGAAGGGCGCCGCCGCGACGCTCACCATGGCCGAGGAGGACCTCGTGGAGCTCGCCCGCGGCAAGGCCGAGGCGCGCGACCTGTTCCAGCGCGGCAAGCTCCGTGTCGACGGCGACATGCGCGTCGCGACGAGGCTCGGTCTCCTGAAGGGCATCTTGAACGCCGGCGCTGCAGCGCAGGCCTGATCATCGAGGAGGTATCACGATGGGTAGACGGGTCAACGTGATCGGCGTCGGGATGAACAAGTTCTCGAAGCCGGGCGCCAGCGAGGATTACAACGTGATGGCCGCGAAGGCGGCGAGGGCCGCGCTCTCGGACGCGGGCGTGTCCTACGATCGGATCGAGCAGGCCTACGCCGGCTACGTGTTCGGCGACAGCACGTGCGGCCAGCGCGCGATCTACGAGGTCGGCCTGACCGGCATCCCGGTCATCAACGTCAACAACAACTGCGCCACCGGCTCGACCGCGCTCTACCTGGCCCGCCAGGCGATCGAGGGCGGCCTGGCCGAGTGCGTGCTCGCCCTCGGCTTCGAGCAGATGGAGAAGGGCGCCCTCGCCTCGAAGTTCACCGACCGCATCAACCCGATGGACAAGCACGCCGGCCTGATGAGCGACGTGCAAGGCTTCAACGACGCCCCCGCCACCGCCCAGATGTTCGGCGGCGCCGCCAGGGAGTACCGCTGGAAATACGGCACGAAGCGCGAGACCTTCGGCAAGATCGCCGAGAAGGCCCGCCGCCACGCGGCCAGGAACCCCTACGCGCTCTTCAATCAGGTGCTCACCCTGGAACAGGTGATGGCCTCCCCCGAGGTCTTCGACCCCCTGACGCGCTACCAGTGCTGCCCGCCCACCTGCGGCGCCGCCGCCGCCGTGCTCTGCTCCGACGATTTCGTGAAGAAGCTCGGCATCGATCGCCCCGTCCACATCGTGGCGCAGTCGATGAAGACCGACCTCCCCTCGACGTTCCAGGAGAGCAGCATGATCAAGATGATCGGCTACGACATGGCCGCGCTCGCCGCGAAGGAGGTCTACGAGAAATCCGGGATCGGCCCGGATGACGTGCAGGTCGTGGAGCTCCACGATTGCTTCACCGCAAACGAGCTCGTGACCTACGAGGCGCTCGGCCTCTGCAAGGAGGGTGAGGCGGAGAAGTTCATATGGGACGGGGACAACACGTATGGCGGCAAGTACGTGACGAACCCCTCCGGCGGTCTCCTGTCCAAGGGTCATCCGCTGGGCGCGACGGGTCTGGCGCAGTGCACGGAGCTGGTCTGGCAGCTCCGCGGTCAGGCGGGCGACCGGCAGGTGGAGGGCGCGAAGGTCGCGCTCCAGCACAACCTGGGCCTGGGCGGCGCCTGCGTCGTGACCATGTACCGGCGCGACTGACGCCCCTCGCGGGCGCCGCGGCATGAAGCTGTTCGCTATCAGCGATCTGCACGTGGGCTACTCGGAGAACCGGGAAGCCCTCGCGCAGATGACCCCCCACCCCTCCGACTGGCTGATCCTGGCCGGCGACGTCGGCGAGACCGAGGACCACCTCCGCTTCGCGCTGGCGACGCTGTCCCCGAAGTTCGAGCGCCTCATCTGGGTCCCCGGGAACCACGAGCTCTACGTGCTCCCGGAGGCCGAGATGCCGCGCGGAGAGGCGAAGTACCGGCGGCTCTGCCGGATCTGCCAGGATTTCGACGTGCTGACGCCCGAGGACCCCTACGAGGTCTGGACGGGCGAGGGCGGGCCGCACGTGCTCGCGCCGATGTTCCTGCTGTACGATTACAGCTTCCGCCCGCCCGAGGTGCCCGAGGAGGAGGCGGTCTTCTGGGCCATGGAGAGCGGCATCGTGTGCTCGGACGAGCGGCTCCTGGATCCGCACCCGCACGCGTCCCGGAGCGCCTGGTGCGCGGCGCGGGTGCGCGAGACCGAGGCGCGCCTCACCGCGGCGCCGGCGCTCCCGAAGGTGCTGATCAACCACTATCCTCTGCGCGAGGAGCTGGTGCGGCTGCGCAAGATCCCGAGGTTCTCGATCTGGTGCGGGACGAAGCAGACGCACGACTGGCACCTGCGCTTCCACGCGAGCGTGGTGGTGTCCGGGCACCTGCACATCCCGAGGACAGACCACATCGACGGGGTGCGCTTCGAGGAGGTGTCCCTGGGCTATCCGAGGCAGCGCCCGCCGGAGCGCCACGTCGACACCTACGTGCGGCAGATCCTGCCCGCTCGGGAGTAACATGGCGCCGATGGAGCTGGGGCCGAGGGAAGCTCACCTCTGGTACGTGCGGAGCGACGAGGTGCATGATCCGGCGCTCCTGGCCGAATATCACGCGCTGATGACGCCCGAGGAGGCAGAGAAGCAGGCGCGGTTCTATTTCCCGGAAGGGAGGCACGAGTACCTGCTGACGCGGGCGCTGGTGCGGTCCACGCTGTCACGGTACGCGGCGGTGGATCCACGGGACTGGACGTTCGAGCGGAACGAGCACGGGTGTCCTTCGGTGTCCGGGCCCGCCGGGGCGCCCCGGTTGAGCTTCAACCTGTCGAACACGCGGGGGATGATCGCGTGCATCGTGGCGCTGGAGCACGACGTGGGGGTGGACGTGGAGGAGACGCAGCGGGCGACGGACGCCATCGGGATCGCGGATCGGTTCTTTTCGGCGTTCGAGGTGGAGGCGCTGCATGCGCTGCCGGCGGAGCGGCAGCGGGAGAGGTTCTTCCAGTACTGGACGCTGAAGGAGTCTTATATCAAGGCGCGGAAGATGGGGCTGGCGATACCGCTGGAGCAGTTCTCGTTCCATCTGGATGAAGGGGCGGAGATCGGGATATCGTTTGATCCTCGGCTGGGGGATGATCCGGGGGGGTGGCAGTTTGGCATGTTCAGGCCCAGCGGGAGGCACGCGATGGCTTGCGCGGTGCGACACCTGGGGAGCGGGCCTTTCAGGGTCGTGGTGCGGGAGACGGTGCCTCTCAGGGGGTAGTCCCGGGCTTCGGCGGCGCCATGACCGGGGCGGGATGCCTCTGGAATGGCGGGCGCCTTCCCGCGCACTCGTCGCTGCCAGGCGGACTTCGGGGCGGTGGAT
>CAYQYG010000647.1:0-3164 GCA_964421485.1 uncultured Polyangiaceae bacterium
GGCCGCGCCCCCGGCGCCGGCGACCCCGCCCCGCGCCCCGCGCCGGCGGCCGCCGCGCCGCTGCCGCTCGCCGTCGACGAGGCCACGCGCAGGGCGCGCGTGCACGGCCAGGAGCTCGAGCTCACGCGCGTCGAGTTCGACCTGCTCGCGTGCATGCTCGCCGCGCCTGGGCGCGTCTTCACGCGCGCGCAGCTCATCGACAAGATCTGGGGCGACGGCTTCGCCATCACCGACCGCACCATCGACTCGCACGTCAAGGGGCTCCGCAAGAAGGTCACCGAGGCGGGCGGCGACGCCGGGCTCATCGAGACCGTGCGCGGCGTCGGGTACCGCGTCACGGATCGCCCGGCCGACGCCGTCCCCGATCGAGGCGACTGAGTGCTCCGCCTCGTCATCTCGGCCGCCGCGTCGATCTGCCTCATCCTGCTCGTCGCGAGCTTCGTCTCGCGCCTCGTCCGCGCGCGCACCGCCGGGATGAGCATCCGCATGCAGATCTTCATCGCGCTCGGCGGCATCGTCGGCGCCTTCGCGTTCGGCCTGGCGCTGCTCGTGATCGACCGGATCGAGGCGCGCGCGCGGTCCCTCGCCGAGGGCTCCGCGCGCGGCGAGGCGGCCGCCTTCGCGATGCTCGTCGGCGCCGAGATGGAGACCCGCGGCGTCGGCCTCGAGGGCGTGCGCTCGATCGGCACCCCCGAGCCCGGCGCCGCGGCGCTCGACCTCGCGCTGATCGACCTCGAGGGCCGCACCGTCCGCTCGAGCGGCCCGGCCCCGGGCGACCCGGGCACGGTGTTCGCGACCGCGCCGATCATCGTGCGCGGCCAGCCTGTCGGCAGCGTGCGGGTCGTCAAGCCGACGATCGTCGTGCAGCGGATGGTCGCGGACTTCGCGCCGCCGATCCTCGTCCTCAGCACGGTCCTCGGCGCCGCCGCGGCGGTCTCGTCGTTCCTGATCGGCCGGGCGATCGCGGCCCCGATCGAGGCGCTGACCGATTTCGCGGTGCGCGTGAGCGAGGGCGAGCGCCGCGCGCCGCCTCCCCCCGCGCACGGCCGGGAGGTGCAGCGCCTCACGCGCGCGATCGACTCGATGCGCCGCCAGCTCGAGGGCCGCCCGTTCGTGGAGACGTTCGCGGCCGATCTGTCGCACGAGCTCAAGAACCCCGTCGCGGCCATCCGGGCGAGCGCCGAGGTGCTCGAGGGCGGGGCGCTCGAGGACCCCGAGGAGGCCGCGCGCTTCGTGGCGCGGATCCGCGAGGCGACGGCGCGGATCGAGGCGCTGCTCGGCGATCTCCTGTCGCTGGCGCGGATCGAGGCCCGCGGCGTGGAGGAGGCGGCGGTGGTCGACCTGTGCGCGATCGCGCAGGCGGCGGCGGCGCGGGCGCGGGATCGCGGCGGCCGCGTGGAGCTCGCGGCCCCCGGCTCGGCCGAGGTCCGCGGCGACGCGCAGTGGCTCGGCCGCGCGCTCGACAACCTGCTCGACAACGCGCAGGTGCACGGGGAGCCGGGAGCCCCCGTCGTCGTCGAGATCGTGCGGCGGGGCGACCGGGTGGCCGTGGCCGTGCGCAACCGCGGCGAGGTGGGCAGGCACGTGGCCGGCCGCCTGTTCCGCCGCTTCGTGACGACGCGCGCGGACCGCGGAGGGACCGGCCTCGGGCTGGCGATCGTGCGCGCGATCGCGGAGGCGCACAGCGGCTCCGCCGAGTGCGCGCAGAAGGGTCCGCCCGAGGTGGAGCTGCGGCTCAACTTCCCCGCTGCCTGAGGTCCTCCTCCACTTCCCGTTTCCGCTTCCGTTTCCGTGTCCGCTTCCGTTTCCGTGTCCGTGTCCGCTCCCGTGTCCGTTCCCGCTTCCGTGTCCGTTCCCGTGTCCGTGTCCGTTCCCGTGTCCGTGTCCGTTCCCGTGTCCGTGTCCGTGTCCGCTCGCGCGCCCGCTCCCCGCTCCCTCTCAAATCGCCCTTCGACCTCCGCTTTGTTGCCTCGCTCGCCCCTGGATCCGCTACCTCCCCTTGAAGGCTCGGCTGGCTCTCCACAGAACCTCCACGATCCCATCACGCTGCCCACTCGCCGCGAGCGCGTCCTAGGTGCAGAGTCGGAGCTGACAAGGAACGCCATGACGCACTCGATCCTCCCCAGGCACATCGCGATCATCCTCGACGGGAACGGCCGCTGGGCGGCTGCGCGCGGGCTGCCGCGGACCAAGGGCCACGAGCACGGCCTCTCGGCCGTGAAGCTCTCGGTGCGCGCATGCCATGACCGCGGGGTGCCCTTCCTCACGCTCTACGCCTTCAGCGTGGCCAACTGGTCGCGGCCCAAGGAGGAGGTCGAGGGCCTCATGCGCATCTGCCTCGAGTTCGCCGAGGGCGAGCGCGACGAGCTCGTCCGGCGCGGCATCGCCGTGCAGGTCATCGGCGACCTGGACGACCTCCCCACCCCGACGCGGCGCGCCGTCGAGCGGCTCGTCGAGGCCACGCGCGGCGGCACGTCGATGACGCTCGCCCTGGCGCTCAGCTACGGCGGCCGGCGCGACATGGTGAACGCCATGCGCGCGCTCGCCGTGCGCGCCCGGGCCGGGCTCGTCATCCCCGAGGAGATCAACGAGACCTCGCTCCGGAACTTCTTGACCACGAGCGAGCTCCCGGACCCCGACCTGCTCATCCGCACCGGCGGGGAGAAGCGCCTGAGCGACTTCCTGCTCTTCGAGTCGGCCTACGCCGAGCTGTTCTTCACCGAGACGCTCTGGCCCGACTTCAGCGAGGCGACCCTCGACGAGGCCCTCGCAGCCTTTGGCCGGCGGCAGCGCCGCTACGGGCGGACGGGCGAGCAGGTGGGCGAGGCCGTCGCGGCGACGTGAGCGGTGGGTCTCGATCCCGGGCCCGCGATGCGGTACTTGCTGGAGACGCGGTCTGCACGCGCCCGTAGCTCAGCTGGATAGAGCGGCGGCCTTCTAAGCCGCGGGTCGCAGGTTCGAATCCTGCCGGGCGTGCCGGCGAAATCATTCATGATTTCGTCAGGTGCCCTCGAGGGTCAGCCCCGGGTCGAAGCGCGCGGTGCCTTGCCCGTCCGCGCTCACGCCCTGACGCGACCGCTCGTCATGGCTCCGCGATCAGCGCGGTGATGCTGCCGGCGGTCCGGTTGCCGGTCGCGATGTCCGGCTGGCCGTCGCCGGAGAGA
>CAYQYG010000648.1:0-3136 GCA_964421485.1 uncultured Polyangiaceae bacterium
CCCCCTCCGCCTCCGCGCCGCCGCCGGCCTCCGCCGGGCCCGAGGGCCGCGGCGGCGACGACGTCGGCCCCGTCTACCCGCTGACCCGCGACCCGCCGGATCCGCGCGCCGAGGCGCTCTGCCGGGCGCTCCACGAGGCGCCCGCGCGGCGCCGCGCCGAGTGCTGCGGCGAGGCGGCCGGCCCCCCGCCCCCCACGCTCGGCGAGTGCGCGCGCATGCTGAGCTATGCCCTCCGCTCGGGCGCGCTCACGCTCGCCCCGGAGGACGCCGCCCGCTGCGAGGAGGCCATCGCCGGGGCCCACGAGGGCTGCGACTGGGTCGGCCCGGGCGCGCCGCCCGTGCCCGCGGCCTGCCTCGGGATCCTCCACGGCACGCTCGGGGAGGGCGCGCGCTGCCGCTCCTCGCTCGAATGCAAGGGGGACATGCGCTGCCACGGCCTCGGCCCCACCGAGGCCGGCACCTGCGGCCCCCCGCGCCGCGCCGGCGCCGGCTGCGGCAGCGGCGTCGATCCGCTCGCCGGCTACGCGCGGCAGATCGACGCGGACGCCGCGCACCCCCCGTGCACCGGCTACTGCGCGCTCCGCCGCTGCGCCGACCCGGTCCCGGCCGGCGGCGCCTGCGTCTCGAGCGCCGCCTGCGGCCCCGGCGCGCTCTGCACGGCCGGCAAGTGCGTCCCCGGCGCGCCTCCCCCCGCGGGCGAGCCGTGCCCCGCCGGCGCGTGCGCCGGCGGCGCCCGCTGCGTCAAGGGCCGCTGCGTCGCGCCCAGGCCCGAGGGCGAGCCCTGCGAGGCCGACGCCGAGTGCCGCGCCGCCTGCGTCCGCCCCGAGGGCCGGGCGAAGGGCGCCTGCGGCAAGCGCTGCAATCGGTCCGGATTCCCGCGCTGAGCGCCTCCGCGGCCGCGGGCCGCGCGCCGCGTCATGCATTGCTCGATTGAGCCCGCGCGCGAGCTCCGATATGTCTCCTGGATGATCACCGGCCGCGCCCCCCGCCTCCTCCTCCGATCGTCCCTCGCCCTCCTCTGCGCCGCCGCGCTCGCCGCCTCGTGCGGCGACGACGAGCAGCTCTCGCCCGCCGGCGCCGGCGGCGGCACGACGAGCTCGACCACGAGCTCGACCACGACCACCACGACCGGCGCCGCGGGCGGCGGCGGCTGCGGCGCGACGTGCCAGCCCTCGCTCCTCGTCGGCGCGTCCCGCCGGATCATCAACCCCACGCTCGTCGAGACCGAGTGGCAGGACCTCGACGGCGACGGCTACTGGGAGGAGGGCGTCGAGCCGTACACCGACACCAACGGCAATGGCCATTTCGACGCCGTCTGGATCGCCGGCTTCGGCACCGGCCGCCCCGCCACCGCCCAGCACGACGACCTCGAGGTCCGCGCGATCGCGCTCGAGCACGAGGGCACCACCGTCGTGATCTGCGTGCTCGACGTCGTCGGCTACTTCATCGATGAAATGGACCGGATCCGCGAGGACCCCAGCGTCGCCGCGCTCGGCGTCGATCACATCATGATCGCGGCGACGCACACGCACGAGGGCGTCGACACCATCGGCCTCTGGGGCCCGGACCCCGTCACCTCCGGCCGGAGCGACGACTACCAGGCGGTCACCCGGCTCCGCGCGGCCGAGGCCATCGTCGAGGCCGTCACCTCCCTCGCGCCCGCGCGGATGCGCGTCGCGCAGGCCGTCACCGCCGGCCCCGGCGGCACCCTCGATTACGTGAACGACACGCGCGATCCGATCATCTACGATCCCACGCTCACCGTCGCGCAGTTCACCGACGAGTCCACCGGCGACACGATCGCGACGCTGGTCAACTGGGCGTCGCACCCGGAGTACACCGGATCGCACAACAACGAGCTCTCCGCCGATTACGTGCACTGGCTCCGGGAGGTCGTCGAGGTCGGCGTGCCGTCGGAGGGGCTCCTCGGCCTCGGCGGCACCACGGTGTTCATCAACGGGCCCATCGGCGGCCAGGTCGGCCCCGGCGGCGGCGTCCACCCCATCGACGCGGGCGGCGCCCCCGTCCCGCAGGCCGGCCTGGCCAAGGCCGAGGCCGCGGGCACGAGCGTCGGCAAGCTCGCGCTCGACGCGATCCTGACGAGCGGCGAGGACGTGGCGGACGCTTCCATCGTGCTCCGCTCGGAGCCGATCGAGGTCCGGATCGACAACCTCGCGTATCATTTCCTCGCGAACGCGGGCGTCTTCGACCGGCAGTTCTACAACCACGATCCGTCGCAGCCCCTCGGCGAGGGCAACCTGCCCTGGGCGCGCACGCAGATCACCTATCTGCAGGTGGGCCCGATGGCCACGATCACCGCGCCCGGCGAGCTGCACCCCGAGCTCTGGGTGGGCGGCTACGACGGGACGTGGTCGTGGGGTCAGAGCATGCTGAACGTCGCGGAGAACGCTCCCGACATGAGCCAGGCGCCGGCCGGCCCCTACCTGCGCGAGCTCATGCTGGCGAACCCCGGCGTGAAGTACGCGTTCGTCTCGGGCCTGGCCGAGGACTTCCTCGGGTACATCATCCCGGCGTTCAATTACGTGCTTCATCCGGCCGCGCCTTACTTCGCGGAGGCGGCCGGCGACCATTACGAGGAGACGAACTCCGCCGGCCCGGCGGTCGAGGAGCAGGTGCAGCACCCGATGCTGGAGCTGGCGGGCGCGGCGCAGTAGTGAGGGAGGGCGCCCGGGGGAGATGCCTTCGTGGAGTCAGCGTCACCTGTCCGAACGGTCCGGTGATCGTCTCCGGGATCCCGGCTGCGTTCCTGCCGATCGTCGTCGTGTTCGCGTCGACGTCGACCACCGCGCTCAGCCGGCCCTCGGGGTCGTACTGCATCTGCCAGAGGATCGCGCCGGTCCTCGTGTCGATCGTGCGCAGGTGCTTGCCGACGCCGCTGAACACGTACGCCTCGCCCCCGTCCTCCGAGGGCACCACCATCTCGCCCATGGAGACGCCAGCCATCGGCGGCGGCGCGATCTTCCGCACGCGATTCGATGCGCTGTGCATCTCGGCGAAGTAGAGCGCGCCATCCGGTCCCAGCGCGAGCTGTCCGATCAAGCCGAGCTGTGCGAGCAGCGCGGCCGGTGTGGGACCACGAAGCTACGAGCGTGGTGCGGCTGCTGACGCGCGCGGC
>CAYQYG010000649.1:0-3115 GCA_964421485.1 uncultured Polyangiaceae bacterium
GAGCCCCATTTCACACTCGGGGCTCCGGGTCGCCTGACGGCGCCCTGCGCCCCGAACCCCAAATCGCGGACAATTTGGCTGAGCCTGGGTCAAAGGACGGGACTCGAACCCGCAACCTCCGCCCGATGAAGGACGGCGCTCTACCATTGAGCTACACCGCCATGATCTTTGACCTGGTGGCGGTAGATAACCCAACCCCATCGGCCCGCGGCGCCCCCGAGGAGGATCGAACTCCCCTCACCTGATCGACAATCAGGCTGCCTCACCAGATGCATACAAGGGCATGTCACGCTCGCGCACTCGGCGCCCCCGAGGAGGATCGAACTCCCCTCACCTGATCGACAATCAGGCTGCCTCACCAGAAGCATACGAGGGCATCATGACCTCAGATCTTCACCTCCACTCCTCCGTCCCCTCCCCCTTCACCTTCGTCTCTCTCGCACATCCTCTTCGACGTCGGCCGACCCATTTTGTTTCATCCATTTTTCGATTTCAACTCTTTTGTTTCTTCCGGTCTTCTTTTTGTTCACCGGCCTCTTGGCCGGGGCGGGCGGCGAAGGAATCGAACCCTCTCGCAGGAGTTTTGGAGGCTCCGCGGTCGCCATGACTCTACCACCCAGGACGCGCGCAGAAATGCGCGGAGATCGGAGCCGCCGACGGGATTCGAACCCGTGTCCTCCTCCTTGGCAGGGATAACCGTCCTCGATCCGGCCCTCCGCGCTCGCGGGGGCAAAGTGGGTGAAGACGGGATTTGGCGCTCTATCCAGGCTGAGCTACAGCGGCATGTGTCGGGGCCACGATCACCGTCGGCCGGCGGCCCGCGCTTCGAGGCTCGGGCAAGTGGCGGCGTCGGAATAGAATATGGTCCCGGCGCCCCCGGCGGGAGTCGAACCCGCTGACTGCCGGTTTAGGAGACCGGTCCCTTTCCGTTCGGGATCGGGGGCGTGGCAGGGAGCCAGGCGGGCCGGCGGAGCCCGCCTGTCTCGGTTTCATCGGTGGTCAGCCGCGAGTGAAGTCCGCCATCACCCGCGGGGCCGCCGCGTCGAACCCCACCACGTCGAGCATGCCGGGGTCGCTCGGGTCGGCGATCGAGAAGCCGGTCGCGGTCATTCCAACCACGATCAGCCTGGCCGGGCGGCCCATCGCCTCACGGTAGGCCTTGAGCGCCTGGAAGGGATGCACGTTGCCCGCCCAGGTCTCGTTGTCCGTGTAGACGATGAAGCTGTCCACCTCGACGCGGTTCTCCTTCGCCCAGATCATGGGCATTGAGCAGTCGGTCCCGCCGAACGGCAGGTTGTCGACCGCCTTGAGGACGTCGTCGAGCCGCTGCCTCGGCGAGATCGAGAGCGGGGTGAGGCCGGTGGTGAAGCCGACGACCGCGTACTCGCGCTCGATCCGCGCCGTGGCCATCGCCATGGCCGCGCTCGCGACGCGAGGGGTGAGGCCCGGGACGCCGGCGATCGCGCCGGCAGTCATCGAGCCCGAGACGTCGAGCGCCAGGAGGTGCTTCTTCCCGGTCGGCTCGATGGCCCGGAACGCGAGGTAAAAGGCCTCGTTCAGCGCGTCGACGATCTCGCGGACCGGGGTCCACGAGAGGGCGTTGTCGCGCTTCCTGGCCCGCTCGCCGTGGCCCTGCTCGTAGACCCGGAGGGCCGAGAGCAGCGCGATGGGGTGGACCCGGGCCTTCACCAGCCGGTCCGCGTCGACGAGCTGCCGCGCCACCTTGCGGGACGCGTCGCTCATCGGCGCGAGCAGGCCGACCGCGGTCATCTTGCCGAGGTTCCGCACGAGCGCGGTCTGCGGCATGTCCTCGAGCAGCGCCTCCCACACCGCAGGGTCGTTCTTCCACTCGGTGAGGAGCATCTCGTGCGTGAAGCGGTGCTCGCGGATGAGCGCGACGACCTGCTTGCGATTGGTCGCGTGCTGCAGGGACTCGAACGCGCGGACCTGCGCGGGCAGGTCCGCAGGCGAGAGCGCCTTGCCGCGCGCCGACTCCCTGGGCAACGCCTCGAGGCCGCCGACGATCCAGCGGTAGAGGGCGTCATGCTGCGGGGTCGGCGCGACCGGGTGGGCGAGCCGGAGCAGGTCGCGGTGGCTCCAGCCGTCACGCTGCCGGTACTTGATCGCCTGGTAAGCGAGCCGGTCGACCGGCTTCTCGTTGTACCAGCGGGCGACGGCCGAGCGGAGGCCGCGGCCCCACCGGCGGAACCCCTCCGCCGCGCGGGCGAAATGGAAGAGGTCCGTGCCGGTGCGGCAGACGACCGGGAGCGCCGCGAGCGCGGCCTTCCGGGTCTCGGGCTGCGGGTCGCCCGCGGCCATGGCCAGGGCGAAGATCGCCGGCTCGTTCTTGGGCGCGCGGCCGGCGTGGCTCACCTCGGCGATGCGAGCGACCGCCCGCGGTCCGTCCTTCGAGAGGCAGGCCTGGACAGCGCGGGCGTTGTCGACCGTGAGCGCGCGCTCGGTCGCGTAATAGGTGCCGCCGTCGCACCCGAGGACCAGCCAGCGGTCGAGCCGCGCCCAGTCGTCGAGGGCGAAGACGTACCCGCCCGCGCTGTTCACGACCTGGTCCGGGCGGGCCTTGTCGCGCTGGCGGGTGAAGAGCGAGGCGAAGTGCTGAAGGTAATTGGCCATGGGACACCTCCGGCCCGGAGCTCCGGGCGAGCAGGGAGAAGAGAGGGACGGATGAGCTGAGCCGCCTCGGGTCTATCTTTTTCAGGGATAACCGAGGCGAAGCGACCCGTCCTGGGTGGGCGTACGGGAATCGAACCCGCCTCCGCAGGGTCACAGTCTGCCCTCGTCACCAGACGAGTAACGCCCACGCAACACGTCGAGTCAGCGGTCGGGACGGCCGGAGTCGAACCGGCGATCTCCTCACCCCAGATGAGGCGCCTTTCCATCTAGGCTACGTCCCGGTGGGTCGCCTCGGAGTCGAACCGAGTTCTCGGGGGTTTCGGCCCCGCGCAATCACCGGACTTGCTCACGACCCATATCTATGAGGAACACGTACGCTGGCAGGGTTCTCGTCCCGGCGCGGATCCGGGCTTCCGCGCCGGTCGAGGCGGCGAGGGTGCCCTCACCTCCCGGGGCCGGGACTCCGGCGGGCCCCTTGCGTGGC
>CAYQYG010000650.1:0-3088 GCA_964421485.1 uncultured Polyangiaceae bacterium
CGGCGACTGCGCGGGCGTGGGCGTCGAGTACAACGTGGGCAAGCTGCTCCGCGACCTCACGGGCATCGACCAGATCGGCGACGCGGTCGTCGAGTACCCCATGAGCCAGTGCGCGGCGCTCACGGTCGGCAGCGACAAGAACAGCGTGTCGTGCGGCATCTGCGTGCCGTGCGAGGTCGACTCCGACTGCATGAACCTCGACATCGACGCCTTCGCGGGCGACCTGTTCGGCGGCATCGGCTCGGTGCTCGCGTCGTTCGTGCTCGATCAGCTCTTCGGCAACCAGGCGCACGAGATCCACATGTATTGCCAGCCCGTGGCCGCGGGCTACGGCGTGTGCGCGCCGTGCCCCGGGCTGCGCGGCGCGGGCGGCGAGGGCGGCGCGGGCGGCGAAGGCGGCGAGGGCGGCGGAGGCGCCCCGCCGGCGTGCACCGCGCTCCAGGCGCTCGAGCCCCTCTCGATCGCGGGCGGCGCGGGCTTCCACCAGCGGAGCCCCGCGCTCACTCCCTCGAGCGACGACGCCTCCCGCGTCACCGTCGCCTCGGGGTGGCAGGTCGTGGAGGGCCCGGCCTTCCCCCCTGTCGAGCTCCGCCACACCTCCTTCGAGCCCTGGGGAGAGTGGCCCGCGTTCACCGCGCTCGGCCCCACCTACCTCGCCGATCTCGACGGCGGCGAGAGCTTCGCCGCCGCCGGCGCGCCGGGCGACCGGCTCGCGCTCCTCTTCGCCGACGCGCCCGGCCCGGGCCTCCGCTTCGCCGACGGCTTCGTTCCGGGCACCGGCGACCTCCCCTCGAAGGCGCTCATCGACCCCGACGCGGACCGCGCGCTCTTCCTCACCGGCAGCGCCGGGGCCCACCTCGGCGGCGCCGCCGCGACCGACGCCGCCGGGCGCACGATCGCGCGCGCCCTGCTGCTCCAGAACGACGGCCTCGAGTACAGCATCGAGCTCGGCTGCGGCCTCGGCGACCTGCGCGCGGGCGCCGTCTCGACCCCCGGCGGCTGGCTGCACGCCTTCACGACCCAGCCGCTCGGGAGCTGCGCCTCCGACCCCCCCTCGCCGCCCATCGATCTCTGGGTCGGCGGCGCCGACTTCACCGGCCTGCACGCCCAGCTCGCCCTCACCGCCCCGGGCCCCATCACGGACCTCGGCCTCGCTCCTCGCTCCGACGGGGCCTGGGTCGCCCTCGGCTGGCAGCTCCCCACCGGCGCGGCGCAGATCGCGGCGGGCAGGATCACCCAGGCCGGCACCTTCGCCGGCCAGCTCCTCAACGTCTCCGTCCCCGAGCTCGGCGACGCCCCCTCCCCCGGCCTGCTCGCCGCCGCCGGCGTCGACGATCACCTCGCCGTCGCCTGGTGGGACGCCCCGAGCGGCCCCGGCGTCATCCGCATCCGCGTCCTCGCCCCTGACGGCTCCGCCGCCGCGACCCTCGATGTCCCCCTCGAGCCCGACCCCGGCGGCGTCCCCTCGATCACCGGCCTCTCCTTCCTCGGCGCCCCGGCCGGCAGGCGCGCCCTGCTCGCCTGGTCCCAGTCGGCGGCGACGGGCGACCGCATCTACCTGACCCGGATCGATTGCATCGATTGAATCGAGCCGCAGAGCTCGCTCGCCGGCAATGCGCGGCGGATTCCTCCGTTGATCCGCGACCTGGGCCTCGATACAGTCGGCCCCATTCATGAGCCACCACCCGGTCCCTCCTGGGCTGCCCCCCCTATCGTCCATCGTCTCGCTCTCGGTCCTCGACGCCATGCCCTTCCCCGTCTTCGTCCACCGGCCCGACGGGACGGTCGAGCACGTCAACCGGGTGGCCACGGCGTTCTGGGGAGTCCCACTCGAGGCGGTGGTGGGGAAATACAACGTCTTCGAGCAGGAAGGCGCCTTCGATCCGGCGCTGCTCGCCGCCTTCCGCGAGGTGGCGACCGGCGAGACGCGGACCGTCGAGCCGGCGCCGATGGACCTCGCCCGGGTCGAGAAGCTCTCCGAGCACTCGCGCAGGGTGGCCCACGTCGAGAGCACGCTGTTCCCCCTGCGGGGGCCTGATGGGCAGGTCGCGTACGTGGTGACCGTCCAGCGCGACGTCACCGAGCTGGTCGAGAAGCGCGAGGGGCTGCGCGCGGCCGCGGCGGAGATCGCCGAGCAGCGGGAGCTCATCGGCCGGCTGGAGGTCGCCCAGCGCGAGATCGCCGAGCAGCGCGCGACCATCCAGGAGCTGCAGAGCCCCATCATCGAGGTCTGGGACGGGGTGCTCACCATGCCGATCCTCGGCGCGCTGACCGAGGCCCGCGCCGGCGCCATGCTGGATCGCGCCCTGGCCGCCGTGTCCGCCGCGGGCGCGCGCCATTTCATCCTGGACCTGACGGGCAGCGAGCAGGTGGACACCGCGACCGGGAGCCACCTCCTCGGCATTGTCCGGGCCGTGACGCTGCTGGGCGCCGAGGCGATGATCGCGGGTATCCGCCCGCACACCGCCCAGACCATGGTGACCCTGGGCCTGGGCCTCGATCAGGTGCGCACCTACCGCAACCTGCGCGAGGCGCTCCGCAGCTGCATGTCGACGTCGAAGAGCGACAGGGGGCCCGATTCGAAGCAGCACCGCAAGCGCGGCGCGTAGCGGGGCTGCGCGCGGCCGCGGCGCGCCGGCGCCGTCAGAACCGCCCGCCCACCTCGACCCCGCCGCCCTGGGACCCGACGGCGGGCGTGATCCGGAGCCCCGCGCCCGCGGGGTCTCCGCCGAGCGAGCTCACGAACAGCGCCACGCCGGCCCCGATCCCGACCCCGCCGACGATGAACCCGACCGTCGAGACCGTGGCGAACGTCTTCGCGTCCCCCGCGAGCTCCACCCCTCGCGCGTCGCAGAGCGTCGCGGTCCGGCAATGCTCGTCCTGGGCCTCGCTCCATTTCGAGCTCGCCGAGGCGCCGAAGATCGATCCGACGACGACCCCGGCGAGCCCCACGCCGCCGGCGACGAAGGCGAGCGTCCTGCGGGTCCCGGCGCCGCCGTCCTCCTCCTCGGGGGAATCGGGCGCCCCGCCCGGCCGCGGCGCGGCGCCCGGCGCGGCGAGATCGGAAGAGCGTCGTGTAGGGAAAGAG
>CAYQYG010000651.1:0-3069 GCA_964421485.1 uncultured Polyangiaceae bacterium
GCATCTGCTGATACTCCGTCGGTGACAAACGGGCACGTGGTCGCCGGACGATTCGAGGTAGAGCGGGTCGCGGCGTCGGGGGGCATGGGCGTCGTTTACCGCGCCCGGGACCTCCAGATGGGCGGCCCGGTGGCTCTCAAGGTCCTCCGGCCGGGCGGGGTCCTTGACGTCGAGCGGTTCGAGCGCGAGGCCGGGATCCTTGCGGGGCTCAGGCACCCGGGCATCGTCGCGTACATCGCGCACGGCGCCACGCCGGAGGGCGAGCGATGGCTCGTCATGGAGTGGCTCGACGGCGAGAGCCTCGCCGAGCGGCTCGTGCGCGAGGGGCTCTCCGTCACCGAGACCGTCTCGCTGGGTCTCCGCGTCGCGAGCGCCCTCGCCGCCGCGCACCGCGGCGGCGTCGTCCACCGCGACCTCAAGCCCTCGAACCTCTTCCTCCCGGGCAGGCGCATCGACGCCGTGAAGCTCATTGATTTCGGCGTCGCGCACGCCCCGGCCGCCTGGCCCTCGATCACCCTGAGCGGCGCCATGCTCGGCACGCCGGGCTACATGGCCCCGGAGCAGGCCCGCGGCGAGCGCGTCGTCGACGCGCGCGCCGACGTCTTTGCCCTCGGCTGCGTCCTCTTCAAGTGCCTCACCGGCGTCCGCCCCTTCCGCGGCGATCAGCCCATGGCCGTGCTGCTCAAGGTCGTCCTCGAGGAGGCCCCGCGCGCCGGATCGCTCCGGAGCGGCGTGCCCGCCGCGCTCGACGAGCTCATCGCGCGCATGCTCTCCAAGGACCCCGAGCACCGCCCCTCCGACGCCGACGCCGTCGCCCTGGCCCTCTCCCACCTCGCGGGCCTCGTGAGCGAGGATCGCCCCCGCGCCGACGACGACATCGAGCGGGACGGCGCCCTCTCCGACGCCGAGCAGCGCGTCGCCTGCGTCGTCCTCTCGCGCCCTGTCGCCCTCGATCCGCGCGAGGCCGAGACGCTCATCGACGGCGGCGCCGAGGCGCCCGCGTGGTCCGCGCAGATGGGCCACGCCGTGCACCCGCGCGTCTGCCTCCCCGCGTGGAAGGCTGTCGTCGAGCCTCACGGCGGCGCCCTCTCCCTGCTCGCCGACGGCTCCCTGCTCGTCACCGTCGACGACGCCCTCGGCGGCTTTCGCTCCGCGACAGCCGCCACCGACACTGCCGCGCAGGCGGCCCGCTGCGCGCTCGCCCTCTCCCCCCTGCTCGCGGGCGCCCCTGTCGCGATCGTCGCCGGCAAGACCATGATCTCCCGCGGCCAGCTCCGCCGCGGCGCCTCCCCGCGCGTCCCCATGGGCGACGTCATCGACCGCGGCGTCCGCCTCCTCTCCGGCGACCCCTGCTCGCACGAGGAGGCCCGCCGTTGCCTCGACCCGAAGATCCGCGCCGCCGCGGTCCGCGGCAGGATCGTCGTCGACGACGTCGTCGCGCCCCTCCTGGACGGCGTCTTCAACCTGCGCGCCGAGGGCGGCCTTCGCTTCCTCGCCGGCGAGCTCGAGGAGCCCGGCGCCCCGCGCACCCTGCTCGGCTGCGCCACCGAATGCGTCGGCCGCGAGCGGGAGCTCGACCATTTAATCTCCCTCTTCGACGCCTGCGTCGCCGAGCCTGCGGCCCGCGCCGTCTTCATCACCGGCCCCACCGGCATTGGCAAGAGCCGCCTCCGCCGCGAGCTCATCCGCGCCCTCCGCGTGCGCGGCGCCCCCGTCGAGGTATGGCTGGCCCGCGGCCACCCCCTCGGCGCGCGCACCCCTCATTCCTTGATCGCCGCGGCCCTCCGCCGCGCCGCCGGCATCCTCGACGCCGATCCCGACGACCTCCGCCGCCGGAAGCTCCTGGCCCGCGTCCACCGCCACGTCCCCCTCGACGGCGCCCCTCGCATCGCCCGCCTCCTCGGCGAGCTGGCTGGCATCCCAGCCTCCCCCGACGCCACCCTCCCCGGCGACGACCGCGCCCGCCTGGCCGACGAGGTGCGCCGCGCCTTCGAGACCTTCATCGCCGCCGAATGCGCCGTCCGTCCATTGATCCTGGTCCTGGAGGACCTCCACTGGGCGGATCCTGCCTCGATCCAGCTCATCGACGCCCTCCTCCGCCACCTGGAGGATTGCCCCTTGCTCGTCCTTGCCCTGGCGAGCCCCGAGGTCCACGAGCTCTTCCCCCGCCTCTGGTGGCACCGCCCGATCGACGAGATCGCCCTGGCCCCGCTCCCCCGCGCCGCCGCCGAATCCCTGACCCGCGCCGCCCTGGGGGATCAGGCCAACCCCGCCCTGATCGACCGCATCCTCGACCGGGCCGGCGGCAACCCCTTTGCCCTGGAGGAGCTGATCCGCGCCGCCGCCGCCGGCGACCCCGATAGAATCCCCCCCTCGCTCCTGGCCATGGTCGAGACCCGCCTCGAGTCCCTCGACGGCGCCGCCCGGAGGGTCCTCCGCGCTGCCAGCATCTTCGGCAGGGTCTTCTGGCGCGGCGCCCTCTTCCCCCTCCTGGGCCTCACCCCCTCACCCCCTCACGACCTGCCCAACCCCGAAGATCCCACCTTCACCGGCGAGCGGGATCTCGACGCCACCCTCGCCGATCTCATCGATCGCGAGATCCTCGCCGTCCGCCCCACCAGCCGATTCCCCGGCGAGCAGGAGCTGGCGTTCCGCAGCCCCCTGGTCCGCGACACCGTCTATTCGATGCTCACCGAGCCCGACGCCCGCCTGGGCCACCGCCTGGCCGCCGCCTGGCTCACTGCCCACGGCGAGCCCGACCTCGCCCTCTCCGAGCACCTCACCCTCTCCCGCGAGCCCTCCGAAGAGCCCACCAGGATCAGCCCGTCGTGAACGATGGGTATCCCGGAAGGCCGCATGGTATTCGGCTCATGTCGCATGCACGGCGTCAATGCAACCGAACGGGGGCGCGCGCGACATCGAAACGCCAGCATTCCGAATGACCTCTTCATGCTGGCATTTCAACACATCAGCCGGCGGCGGCGCGGCCACTATGCCGCGGCTCGAGCGCTCCGTGGCTACCGCCGGCGCACACCGAGGCGCTCGACGATCTCTTCGGCGGCGGCGCGC
>CAYQYG010000652.1:0-3044 GCA_964421485.1 uncultured Polyangiaceae bacterium
GCCCGCGGCGGCCGCGGCGGCCGCGGCCGGGCCCGCGGGGCCGGCGCTGCACCAGTTCCTGACGCGGCCGCCGGAGTTCGTCCTCGAGGACGACGAGCAGCTCACGCAATGGTGCGTGGACGTGGTGCGGCTCGCGCGGAAGAATGGATATCTGGCGTCGACGGCCGACACCATCGCCATCCACCACACGGCGCACCTCCTGGCGCGGCTCCGGGACCGGCCGCACCCGTCGCCGTACGATTTCCGCGACGCGGCGGTGACCTGCCTCGAGAAGGACCGGGTGCCGCGGAAGCGGAACATGCAGCGGGTCTGCGACCTCTTGCTCGGCGGCGACCGGCTGGGGCGCGTGGGCTACGAGTCGCTGCCGCCGCTCGCGCAGGACGTGTACGACCGGCTCGCGGTGCTGGGCGTCAACCTGAAGTCGAGCCGGATCGAGCGGGCGCTGCTCGACATCGCGAACCGGCCGGAGCTCCTGCCGGCGTCCGATCTCCTGTGGCGGCTGAAGTACCTCGGCGTGGCCGTGAAGCCCATCATGGGCGAGCACGGCCTCGGGCACAAGCCGAAGCAGGAGTCGTGGGACATCGCGATCGGCAAGCACCAGAACGATCTCATCCAGCTGGGCTACGAGGGGGTGACGGTCGAGCAGGTGCTCGAGAAGCGGCTCAAGGCCAAGGCCTACGCGGAGCGCGCGACCACGGTGAACGCGCTCGAGGCGGCCGAGGACTCCGTCGTGTACCTGAAGAGCGGGCGGCTCGCGCGGGAGCTCGGCCTCCGGGCAGTGGCGCTGCTCCGGGACGAGACCGGCGCGAAGGACGCGCCGGAGATCTTCCAGCGGGTGCGGCGGCTGGTCCATTACTACCGGACGGTCGGGCTGCCGGACTGGATCAAGGACTTCGTCTCCACCGGATACCAGCATTACTCGACGCTCCTGCCGGCGGCGTTCGCGGACCGGGGGACCTTGCCGCAGCAGCTCTCGGCGATGCTGGCGTTCATCTTCACGCAGGAGGCGCTGGCGTTCTCGATGGGGTGCCAGCGGAGCCAGCTCCTCATCGCCGTGAAGCAGGCGGCGCCGGAGGATCCGCCGAAGAAGTCGCTGCTCTGGGCGGCGCAATGGGTGCTCGGGCTGCGGGGCGAGGAGGAGATCCGGGGGGAGTTCACGCACCTCCTGTCGCAGCCGCTGCTCCTGCCGGCATTCCCCGAATACGTGGCCGGCTTCCTGATGGCGCTGGAGTTCACGCCGCGGATCACGCGGCTCGCGGTGGAGATCGTGAGCCGGGCCTTCGCGGGGCTGCCGGAGGAGGTGCTGGTGCCCTGGCTGCCGCGGCTCGTGGTGGCGCTCCGGCCGCTGGGATCCGGGGTGATGGCGACGCTCGTCAAGGAGGCGGGGCTCTCGTTCCCGCGGGGGCTGGGCGAGCTCGCGAAATGGGAGTTCGGCTGGGATCGGGCGCAGGCTCGATCGGCGGCGGCGGCTCCGGCTCCGGCTGCGGCCACGGCTGCGGCGGCGCCGATGGCCGCGGCGGGGGCGCCGTTGCCGGCGCGATCGCCGGAGGAGACACGGATGGCGGGGCTCCTGCTGGAGCACCCGGCGGCGCTCGACGGGCTGGCGGCTCGGATCGGTATCGAGGGGCAATGGACGGCGGGCTCGGCTGCGGGCACGGGCACGGCCACGGCTCCGGGCGCGGTCACGGACGCGGGTCCGGGCACGGTCACGGACGCGGGTCCGGGCGCGGGTCCGGGCGCGGTCACGGGCGCGGGCGCGGCGCCGGATTCGCCGGCGGCGGTGCTGCTCGCGGCGTATCCGGAGGCGCTGAACGCGCTCGCGGCGCGGGTCGCGGTCGAATAGGGCGGCTCTGCGCACCAGGGGCTGCTAGGCACATCGGACATGGAGAGCACGTCGGACTCCTCGCCCCCGCTCGCGTCCAGCCCTGTTCTTGCGATCTGCGAGGGGTATCAGGTCGATCTGTCGGACTACGCCCGGACGGGGCTGCGCGTCGGGATCTGGGCTTCTTCGGGGAGGGGGAAGAGCTTCGGGGTGGGGGTGCTGTGCGAGGAGCTGCTCGCGGCGGGGGTGCCGGTGATCGCGATCGATCCGGAGGGGGAGCTGCACACGCTCCGGGAGCACTTCCGGGTGATCGTGCTCGGGGGGGATCAGGGGGATCTTCCGCTGCCCACGAGCGCGCATGCGGTGGGGCTGGCGCTGGAGCGGGCGCTCGATGCGGGGCTGGGGCTCGTGGTGGACCTGTCCGATCGGTCGACGCGGCGGGCGCAGCAGGATGCGGCGCTTCCGTTCATCGAGCGGCTCTGGGCGCTGATGTCGCAGCGGCGGGCGCCGGCGGCGCTGGTGGTCGAGGAGGTCCACCTGTTCGCGCCGCAGGCGGGGACGGCGACCACTTCGGAGCTGCTGCACCGGTTCGCCAAGCAGGGGAGGAAGCGGGGGGCGATCCTGGTGGTGGCGAGCCAGCGGACGCAGGCGGTGTCCAAGGAGCTGATGAGCCAGCTCAATTTCCAGGCGATCGGGGGGTTCGAGATCGAGCGCGATTACGATGCGGTGAAGGCGCTCATCGACGCGCATCCGTTCGACGAGTTCCGGGCGCTGCCGGCGGGGGAGTTCTATCTGTCGGCGGCGGGGCGGTTCGAGCGGTGGCGGGCGCGGCGTACGTCGCATGGCGGGGACGCGCCCAGCTGGACGGGGGAGGCGGGCGGGGCGCAGCAGGCGGCGGACGCGACGCTGGGGCCGCTGATCGAGGAGCTGCGCGGGGCGCTGGCGAAGGAGGAGGCGGCGGCGCCGCGCGCGCCGGATCCGACCATTCCGCTGCGGGCCCGGATCCAGGAGCTGGAGCGGCGGATCGAGCAGGCCGAGGAGGCGCGCAGGGCGGCCGTGGCCGAGGCGGAGCGGCTGCGCGTGGCCCTGCAGGTCGCCGGGGTGGTGAAGGTCGTCATCGAGAACGAGGTGGTGGTGCGCACGCGGCAAGCGGGGCCCGCGCCCGTGACCGTGGCCGCGCCTGTGGCCGGGACCGTGGCCGCGCCCGCGCCCGCGCCCGTGG
>CAYQYG010000653.1:0-3024 GCA_964421485.1 uncultured Polyangiaceae bacterium
AGCGCCGGCGCAAGGCCGGGGGCGCGTCGCCCCGCGGCGCCGAGCCGGCGGCGCGGGTCCGCGCGCTGACGCGCAAGGGCGCGGGGCTCGCGGCGATCGCGATCATGTGCACGCACGCCGGCTGCTCCTGCGGCGACGATCCCGAGGTCGGGCCGCAGTGCGTGGCCCCGGGCTGCATGACGCTCGAGCCGGGTCTGGTCGGCGCATACACGTCGATCGCGGTGAGCGGCGAGAAGATCTGGGTGGCCGGCTACGCCGAGGCCAACTGGCTGACCGGCAACTCGTGGGGCGATCTGGTGGTCGGCACGTGGTCGGGTGATCACGTCGACTGGGTCGCCGTCGACGGCGTCCCCGCGGAGCCGCCGGTCGATCCGACGAAGTTCAACACGAGCGGCTTCCGCGGGGGCCAGACCGAGGCAGGCGAGGACGTCGGGCTGTGGACGTCGATCGCGATCGGACCGGACGGCGAGCCCGCGGTGGCCTACTACGATCGGACGAACCGGGGTCTGCGCTTCGCGCAGCGCGCCGGCGGGGCGTGGCGGGTGGTGCCCGTGCAGGTGAAGGCGAGCAGCGACATCGGCCGCTACGCGAAGCTGACGTTCCTGAACGGGGTGCCCGTGATCGCGTACCTGGCGATCGAGCCCGGCGACGGCGGGGCGATCACGTCGAGCGTGCGGCTGGCGACCGGGGCGAGCGCGACGCCGGGCGACGGCGAGTGGTCGTTCGAGGACGTGGTGGCCGACAAGGCGACGCCCTGCCGCGAGTTCCTCTGCGGGTCCGGGACGAAGTGCATCGCGGCGACCGGGCTCTGCACCGATACGCTGGCCGCGGACGAGTGCCCGGAGCCGTGCGCGTCGGGTGAGGCGTGCGTGGACGACGCGGGGACGAAGAGCTGCGCGGAGATCTACGACGGGACGAAGCTCGATACGTACCCGGACGCGGTGGGCGACTACATCGCGATCGCGCCCGACGGGAAGGGTGGGATCGGGATCGCGTTCTACGATCGCATCCACGGGAACGTGGTGATCGCGTCGCGCGCGGGCGGGGGGTGGACGACGCTGGTGGTGGACGGGGCGGCGGCCGACGGGACCGACACGGGTGATGTCGGTATCGGGGCGACGCTGTTCATCGACGGGGCGGGCGACTGGCACCTGGCCTACGCGGATGGGCTCTCAGAGGGGCTGAAGTACGCGGTGGTGAAGGGCGGTACGCAGGTGGGCGCGGCCGAGGTGGCCGACGATGGGCTGGGGATCGAGGGGACGGCGTTCGATGACGGTCAGCACATCGTGGGCGACGACGCGAACATCTTCGTGACGGCGGGCGGGGAGGTGCACATCAGCTACCAGGACGCGACGGCGGGCAAGCTGCGGCACGCGGTGGGGACGCCGAGCGGTCAGGGGCATAGCTGGCTGATCTCCGCGATCGAGCAGGACAGCTTCGCGGGGGCGTTCTCGCGCCTGATCGAGGTGCAGGGGCAGATGATGATCGCGAACTGGTGGCGCCTCGGCGGGCAGGAGGTCCGAGGGGACGTGGCGATCGTGGCGCCGTAAGCGGCGGCGGCGGGGGTTGCAAGGCGGCGGCGGAGCGATGGGCTTCGCCGCCGTTTGCATTTGGGGGGGTCGAGATCGACGGGGGCAGGGTGAGCGACGACGTCCGGCCCCGGGGCCTCTTGCCGGGTGAGGGGGCGTGCTGGTGGGGGGCGATTAGGCGGCGGCGATTTCGGCGGCGGTCTCGCGGGCGAGCTCGCGGGTGGCGGGGCCGCTGACGCGGGCGCGCTCGGTGGCGACGAGCTGGAGCAGCTCGGCCTTGGTGGCGTGGCCGCTCTCGAGCATGGCGCGCATGTAACCGTCCACGTAACCCTGCGTGCGCGCCATGCGCGGATAGTGCACGCCTTCGGCGCGCGCCGCGAACATGTCGTGCAAAAGGCCCTGTAGCTCCGCCAGCATCTCCGCCTTCGATCGCATCGCCCGTCTCCTCTCGTCACCACGGGCCCTACAGGAACCGGTGGGAACGGGCCAAATTTGGCGGGTCAGGCGCGGACGAGGCGGGAGAGGGCGGCGTCGGCGAGGGCGGCGTCGGCGAGGGCCAGGGCGACAGCGGGGCCCTTGCGGGGGACGATGATCACGCGGCAGCGGCCGCGCGCCTTGGAGGCCAGGTGGGAGAGGCCGAAATCGAGCGCGGCGCCCAGGGCCAGGATGAGGGCGCCGACGCCGAGGAGCTCGGGGGAGCCGGCGCGGGCGCCGTCGACGAAGAGCGAGACGCCGAGGTAGGTGCCCAGGCCGAGCGCCACGAGGCCGGCGTAGAGGCCAAGACGGGGGTAGCGGGTCTCGCGCGTGGCGCGCAGGAGGGCCTCGGCCGGGATGTGGGTCTCGCCCTCCTTGAACGTTCGGCCGAAGAGCTGCGTGCGGGTGCGGACCGTGAGGCCGCGCGCGGTGATCTCGACCTCGGCCGGGCGGCGGTAGCGAAGCACGAAGCGGCCCACGAGGCGCGCGAGGTGCATGACGAGCAGGAGGCCGGTGACGGCCAGGAGGACGAACGGGACGGGGCCGCGAGGGGCAGGGACGAGCTCGCCCTCGATGGTGGCAGGGGAGCCGGGAGCCGGGGCCGCCGGGCGGGCCGGAGCGCCATCGTCGGTCCAGCCGTCAGGGGGCGGGGGGGAGGAGCCGCGCGCGTCGCGAAGGAGGGAGCGGAGGATGGGGTCGCGCACCTCGGCGGCGAGCGCGGCTGCCTCGGCGCGGGCGACGGCCGAGGTGCTGCCGCGAAGGCCCGCGGCCGCGACGATCGCTTCGGCGCGGCCGAGCTCCTGGCCAGGGGCGCGCCCGCCCTCCCCCGCCCCGCCGTCGGCGCGGCGGATGAGCGCCGCGACGGCGGTCCAGAGGCCGGCGGCGCGCTCGCCGGCGGACGCGTCGAGCGCAGGGAGCGCGTCGAACGGGGTGTGCGTGGCCAGCCAGACGAGGGCCTCCGCGTCCCACCCCGCGGCCTCGGCGCCCGTGGGGAGCGAGAGGGCCACGCCGCGGGCAAGCC
>CAYQYG010000654.1:0-3019 GCA_964421485.1 uncultured Polyangiaceae bacterium
CGGGTTCAAGGAGAATATGACCCTGTTTGTCTCCCGCCGCCAGCGCGAAAATGGATGTCGTCATGCCCTGACCCGCGCGCCTCGCCATGGAATCATTCACGCTCACAGCACGGCAGACGCCCCGCCGCAAGCGTCCATTCCGCGCCTCGACACGCCGCGCCCGCGCCGCCGCCCCTCACCGCGCCCGCCGCTGCGCCGCCTTGAGCACGTGCTCCGCGACGAGGTACCCGAACCCCGCCCGGTCGAGCCGCACGACGAGCTCCTCCCGCCGCACCCCCAGCGAGGCCGCCGTCGCGTCCAGGTTCCACGAATGCGTCGCCAGCTTCTGGAGCAGGTACGCCCGCCGCGTCTGCCCCGCCGAGAGCCGGTAAGTCCGCGCATACTCCAGCGTCCCGTCGTCCCGCACGATGACCTCCCCGATATGGTTCTCCTCCCGCGGGTTCAGGTCCGTCACGAACCGCTGCAGCGAGAACGGCCCCGCCCGGTACACCCGCTGCGAGGCGACGGGCCGCGCGATCACGCCCGCCGCCATGTCCACGTGGAACGCCGCCGCCTGCCGCCGCGCCCGCGCGAGCGCCAGCCGGAGATCCCCGATCGACCCCACCCTCTCCTCGTCGAACGCCCCCGCGAGCTCGGGGCTCGGCCCGCTCCATTGCGCCGCCTGCCACAGCTCCTCCGAGAACCCGTCCTCGATCAGCGTCCGGTGCAGCCCGCGGTAATCGTCCGGGTGCGACACCACGAACGCGGACGCCATCACGTCCCCGAGGAACAGCAGCGCGCCCGACTGCCCCTCGTGGATCTCGAACACCCGCAGCGCGTCCTCGAGGCCCGGCACCGACCGCCCCGCCACCGTCTCCTCCCACCGCGGATCGAGCCCGCGAGAGATGGCCCGGCGCGAGTACTCGCTCCACGCCACGTCCGGCCCATTGAAATGGAGCGCGAGGAACCCCTCCATGGCGAGGTGCTGCGGCAGGATCCGCAGCGTGCTCCCCTGCTCGCGCCTCGCCATGCGATGGAGCAGCTGCGCGCACCGCGCCCCCTTGAAGAGCGATCTCCCGTCGGCCCCTCCCGCGAGCGCGGCCCCGAACGTCGCCGCCGGCGACCCGTCGTCGCTCCACCCGACCACGATCGCGTGCGGCAGGTACGTCGAGCAATACGCCGCGTCGCCCCCGAGCGCGACGATCGCCATCGGGTCCTCGTAGCTCCGCCGCGCCATCCGGAGATCGCCCCCCGGCGCGTCCCGGAGGAGCGGCACGAGCCGGACGCTCCCGAGCACCTGCGACGGCGCGGCGCGCAGCCCGCGCAGCCCGAGCGAACGGACCAGCCCCGGCCTCGCGCTCACCGCGCCTCCCCGCGCCACCGCCCGAGCATCGCGGCCACGCGCCCCTCGAGGTACCGCTCGAGATCGGCGAGCGGCGCGGTCCCCTCGGCGAACCGGGCGAACCCGAGCATGGTCGGCAGATCCTCCGCGTCGCGCAGCCCCACCGTCGGAATGGCGGCCCCGAGCGACCGCGGCGCATAGCGCTCGCTGTCGAACACCGGATTCACGTGGACGATGGACGTCCTCCCGGCCGGATCCAGCCGCGCCCGGAAGCACCGCGCGATCTCCCCCGCCGCCCCCGGCGGGTCGTTCTCGAACCCGTCGGACACGATGACCACCGCGTCCGGCCGCCATTCGAGCGCGTCGAGCAGCGGCCCGGCCAGATCGGTCTGCCCGCGCGCGTCGACGAGGATCTCGTCCTCCACGGGCGCGGTCCAGAACGCCCGGTACTCGCGCGCCGCCGCCCGCAGGAGGTAGCTCGCCCCGAGCGCGACCGCGAGCGGCCGCCGCCGCTTCTCGCTCGACCCTGACGACGAATAGCTCCTGTCGAGCACCGCGGCGACCCGCCCCGGCGCCGCCGGGCTCCGCCGGAGCGCGCGCGCCGCCGCCCGCTCGAGCGCCGCGTGGATCTCCTCGCGCCGCGCGCGCCGCGCCTCCTCCGGCAGGGAGAGCGCATAGATCGCGATCCGCGTCAGCGGCGCCCTCCCGAGGTCCACCTCGATCTCGACCCCTCGCCTCCCGGCCTCGCGCTGCGCGCGCAGCCGCTCCCCTTCGGTCATCTGCGCCGCGCCGCGCTCGAGCAGCTCGTCCCTCCCGATCCCCCGCCGCGCCGCGTGCCCCGCCGCGACCGTGAGCGGCAGCCCGAACGCGGCCGCGTCCGTGTACCGCGCCTGCCGCGCCCGCTCGAAGATCGGCGTCTCGAACGCCGCGCGGCGGCGCCGCTCGAAGAGGAACGCCCCCGTCTCCCCCGGCAGCCGCAGGTGCGCGTGCGCCGCGAGCGCCGACACGTGGGCGCGGTACTTCACCGCGTCGAACGCCGGATCCGGCCTCCATGCGAGGTAATCGCGGATCACGGCCCTCGTGCGCCGGTTGTTGACGCGGAGCTCGCGCAGCGATCGCAGGACCCGGAGCGCGCGCTGCGGCGGCAGCTCCCTGAGCGCGGCGGCGATGAGCGCCCCCTCCTCCCGCCGGGCCTCGGCCCCCTCCGGCGCCCCCCCGGCGAGCAGACCGGCGACGATGAGCCCTTGATTGAAGTGGTTGATGCCCGCCGCGAGCGTCCGCGCGTAGAGCCGCCGGTAGTTGCCGAGGATGTACTCGTGCAGGAACTCGATGGAGACGGCCTGCCCCCCCGCCGGCCCGTAGAACTCCGCCTGCCCGGTGCACGCGAAGCAGGCGTTGACGAACATGACGAGGTCCTCGCGCTCGACCCGGTCGGCGTGGAAACGGCGGCGCGGCGTGGCGCGGGGAGGCTGGGCGGGCATGAGAGCGCCGCCCGGGGAGTGATGGGGCGATCAACCAACGACAGTTCCAGAAACTGAGCTCGGAAATCGCCCCGAAGTCCCACGGGCGGCGGGCTCAGCATAGCGCGACGCGCGCGCTGGAGGAAAGGCAGATGACCCGGCGCCGGCCCCCCCTGATCAGGACGGCGGCGGCTCCCTGAGCACCCCGGTCGTCACGCCGAGGCGCCGCCCCCGATCG
>CAYQYG010000655.1:0-2987 GCA_964421485.1 uncultured Polyangiaceae bacterium
TCGGTCGCGCTCCCTGGCTTCGGGGCGCTCGCGACGGTTTGCCGACACGCCCTAGGCCGGGGTCGGCCTGGCCTCCTCCTCGGCGCAGGCGCCGCGGCCGCTGAAGGTGGGCACGAGCAATGCGGCGGCCGCGAGCGAGAGCGCGAGGAACACCTGGAAGAGGGCGGTCCACCCCCAGCGCTCGCTCACGCCGCTCGTGACGAGCTCCTGCGCGACCGCGCCGATCGAGCCGATCCCGTTCACCACGCCCGCCGCCATCGCCGCCGCCAGCGGGCCGCCCGCGTCCTGGGCCGCCGCGCCCGAGAGCAGCGCGTCCGGGCCGAAGAGCAGCGCCCCGACCAGCGCCATTCCGATGATGTTCGCCGTCATGCTGATGCCGCCGATCTGGAGGTACAGCCAGAGCGCGGCGGCGAGGCCCGCGAGCGAGGCCGCCGCGAAGATCGAGCGCGGCGTGCGCCGGAACTTGTCCGAGAGGTAGCCGAGCGCCAGCGTGCCCGCGACGCCGCCGATCTCGAACGGGGTCGAGAGGTAGCCGGCCACGCTGCGGTCGTAATGGAGCACCTTCTCGAGGTAATAAGGCAGCCAGAAGAGCAGCGAGTACCGGATCAGCTTGATGCAGAAGTAGCTGCCGCCGTAGCACCACACGGTCTTGTTGCGGAGCACGCGCCCGCGCGCGGCCCGCACCGCCTCGCGGTGCGCAGGGTCGTCCTCGCCGCGCTCCGCCCCCGCGGCGCCCCTCGACGCGGCGGCCGCGAGCGGCCCACGGCGGAGGAAGAGCAGGACGAGCACGCCTATCACGGCCATGCACAGGCCGGGGCCGATGAACGCCCATCCGTGCCCCCAGCGGTTCATGAAGGCCGCCGCGGCCGCGGTCGCCGCGATGCCGCCGATCTGGTAGCAGGTGGACCAGATCCCCATGACGCGCCCGCGCTGCCCCGACGGCACCCACTCGGCCATCGCCTTGACGTTGCCGGGCCAGCCCGTCGATTGCGCGATGCCGTTGATCATCATGCAGATGAGCAGGACGGTGGCGAGGCTGGAGAGCCCGAATGCAATGCACGCGCCCGCCGAGAGCAGCATCCCGATCCCGATGAGCCTGCGGGCGCCGAGCCGATCGCCGACGGTCCCGCTCGCGAACTGCCCCACCGCGTACATGGCGAGGTACATGGTGTCGAGGCCCTTGGCCCCCGCGCCGTGCGTCTCCCTGAGCGCGCTCTTGGCGACCGAGAGGCCCTTCCTGCCGAGGTAATAGCCGGCGTACGACGTCCAGGTGAGCGCGAAGGCGACGAGGAAGCCGAGCCTGTCCGCCCCCTCCGGCGCGCCTCCAGGCGCGCCCTCGGCGGCGGAGCGTTCGGCGGTGGGATCAGGGTCGCTCATGGCCGGCAGCGTACACCGCCCACAGCCCCGCCGAAGCGACTTTCTGGCGGCGCCCCCGCGACACGCCGCATCCGCTGCCGGTAGCCTGTCCGCGTCCGTGTCCGCGTCCGTGTCCGTGTCCGTGTCCGTGTCCGTTTCCGCCCCCGCTCCCGTTTCGTTCCCGTGCCCGCTCCCGCGGTGATGTACCATCGCGGCCCATGACTGCTCCCCCCGCAGCCCCTCGGTCTCTCGGCGCCGACCTCCGCATGCTCGTCGGATCGCCGCGCGAGCTCTGGATCGTCTACGCGATGAAGTTCCTCGAGTCGGTGGCTTACTTCACCGTGTATACGCTGCTCGTCATCTTCCTCTCGAATGATCATGGAATGTCCGACGTCGCGGCCGGGTCGGTGGCGGGCACCTGGCTCACGGCGATCAGCCTGGTGGTCTTCCTGGCGGGGTTCATCGCCGACGGGCTGGGGGTGCGGCGCGCGCTGCTCATCGCGGCGATCTCGACGGCGATCGGGCGCGGGCTGCTCACGTTCGCGGGCGACAGGATGACCATCTACGCGGCGCTGGCGCTCTCGGTCTGGGGCATCGCGTGCATGAAGCCCACCATGAACGCCGCCGTGCGGTCCTACACGACGCCGGCGACGGTCGCGTTCGCCTTCTCGCTCTATTACGTGATCATGAACCTCGGCTCGCTCTCCCAGGGGCCGCTCATCACCGAGTTCCGCGCCTGGTTCAAGGCGGGCATGGTCCTCGGGGGGCACCATTTCTCCTCGAGCCAGATGGTGTTCCTGGTGGGCTTCGTCGCGTCCTGCCTGAACGTCGGGCTCGCGCTGCTCCTGCGCGAGGCGCCGAGGCCCGCGGGCGAGCGGGCGAAGGCATCGAACCCGCTCGCCGTCGCCCGCAGCGTGCTCCGCGAGCCGGCGTTCTGGGTGTTCATGGGGTTCGTCGCGCTGCTCACGTTCGTGCGCCTCATCTTCCAGCACGCGCACCTCACGTGGCCGAAGTACACGGTCCGCGAGTTCGGCGAGCAGTTCCCGTTCGCCTGGTACTGGACCATCAACCCGGCCATGATCATCCTGCTGACGCCGGTGGCGACGGCGTTCACGCGGCGCTACCCGCCGTATCCGGTGATCGTGATCGGCGCGTTCATCTCGGCGCTCTCCGTCGGGGCGATGGCGGTGTCGACGACCGTGACGGCGAGCGTGGTCTTCATCGTGACGCTCTCGATCGGGGAGGCGCTCTGGTCGCCGCGGCTCTACGAGTACACGGCGACCATCGCGCCGCCCGGGCGGGAGGCGAGCTACATGGGGCTGTCGGAGCTGCCGCTCTTCCTCGCGAAGCCATTCGTGGGCTTCCTGAGCGGCTACCTGCTCGAGGCGTACTGCCCGGCGAGCGGGCCGATCGACTCCAGGCGAATGTGGCTGATCATCGGGGCGATGACGATCGCGGCGCCGGTCGTCATGCTGATCTTCCGCCGCAGGATCGAGGCGCCCGCGAGCGCGGCGACGGAGCCCTCCGCGGCGGGCGCACAATGACGGGCGATCGTAATGGCTGACGGGCGGTCCAGCATCCGGGGCTCCGGGTCGCGCTCCACGTCGCGCGCCCTCCGCCCCGGGCCCCAG
>CAYQYG010000656.1:0-2921 GCA_964421485.1 uncultured Polyangiaceae bacterium
CGGAATCGGGCGCGGGCGCGGGCGCGGAATCGGGCGCGGGCACGGAATCGGGCGCGGGCGCGGAATCGGGCGCGGCCGCGGCGATGGGGGCGGGGTCGGCCGCGGCGGCGGGCGCTTCTTGCGCGGGGAGCGCCGGGACAGCGCGCCAGGAGGCCGGGATCCACGCGGCGACCTGGGGGGCGAGCGCGGCGAGGTCTCGGCCCTTGCCCACGAGGACCACGCCGGCGACGGCGAGCGCGGCGGCGAGGGCCACGAAGCCGGCGGCGCGGCGGCGAGCTCGGGCTCGACCGGGCGCCGCGAGGGCGTCCGCGACGGCACGGCGCATCTCGGCGGCCGACTGGAAGCGCACGCTGGGGTGGCGGGCCAGGGCTCGCATCACCAGGTCGTCGACGTGCGCGGGGATGCGGCGCGCAGGGGCGCGATCGCGGGGGCGCTCGGGGCTGCCCTTGATCTTCGCGTCGAGCAAGGCGACGGGGCTGTCGGCGACGAACGGGAGGCGGCCGGTGATCATCTCGTAGAGCACGCAGCCGAGGGCGTAGAGATCGGCGCGGGCGTCGACGCGGCCGGAGGCCGCCTGCTCGGGGGCCATGTACTCGGGGGTGCCCACGATCGCGAGGGCGGCGCGGGCGGGGGTGCCGGCACGGGCGGCGGCGTCCTCGGGGGTCTTCGCGAGGCCGAAATCGAGGAGCTTGAGGCCGGGCGCGCCGGCGGCGTCGCGCGTGAGGAAGAGGTTCGCGGGCTTGACGTCGCGGTGCACGAGGCCGGCGGCGTGCGCGGCCTCGAGCGCGTCGAGCGCCTGGAGCGCGACGGCGAGGGCCTCGCGCCAGTCGGCGGCGCCGTCGCGGAGGAGCTTCGCGTCGAGCGGCTCGCCCTCCAGCAGCTCCATGCCGCAGAACAGGCGGCCGTCCGCGGCGACGCCGAAGTCGTGCACGCGGACGAGGTGATCGTGCGTGAGCTTCGAGAGGGCGCGGGCGCCGCGGCGGAAGCGGGTCGAGAGCTCGCGCGAGGCGGAGTGCTCGGCCGAGATCACCTTGAGGGCGAGGCGGCGGCCGATGTCGACGTGCTCGGCCTCGTGGACGACGCTGGTGGCGCCGCGGCCGATCTCGCGCACGAGGCGGTAGCGGGTGCCAGGGAGGAGGCCGGGCTCGTCGTGGGCCGCAGGCTCGGGGCGCTGCGGCGGGACCTCGGGGCGAGCCTCCAGGAGGCGGGGCTCGTCCTGGCCTCGACGCGAGGGGGCGACGCTGTCCGAGTGGGCCTCCGGGGGGCGCGGGCGGGCGCCGAATCCGCGGGCGCGGGCCGCGGCGATGAGGTCGGCGAACTCGCGGCGGGAGCGGCCAGGCTCGCCGGGGAAGAGCTCGCTCATCAGGTGCGCGGCGCGGGCGCGCACGCCGCGCTCGCCGGTCGGGACAGGGGGGGCGGCGCCGAGGAGGGCGGCGAGGTCGCGGGCGGCCTCGCGGCTCGAGAGGTAGCGGGCGTCGCGATCGAAGGCCGTGAGGCGGGCGATGATGGCGTCGAGCGCGGCAGGCGCGCCGATCTCGGCCGCGAGCGGCGGGGGGTCCTTCTGGTGGCGGGCGACCGCGGCCATGTGAGCCTGCGCGTCGCCCTGGAGGAAGCGCCGGCCCGCGCAGAGCTCCCAGAGCATGATCCCGAGGGCGTAGACGTCGACGCGGGCGTCGCCGGGGTCGCCGTTCGCGACCTCGGGGGCGACGTAGCCGGGCTTGGCGAACACGACGCCGGCGACCGTGTGGCAGCGGCGGTTCTGGCCGCGCGCAGTGCCGAAATCGATGACCTTCACGTCGCCCGAGAAGCCGATCATCACGTTCTGCGGCGACAGGTCCCGGTGCACGATGGCGAGCGCGCGGCCCGCGGCGTCGCGGCGCTCGTGCACGTGCGCGAGGGCCTCGGCGATGAGCGCGGCGATCGCGACGGCCTCCGCCCAGCCGACGCGCTGGCCGATCTGGGCGGCCCGCACGCGCAGGTCGCCGAGGCTCCTGCCCTCGACGTGCTCGACGACGGCGTAAGGCTCGCCGGTGGCCTCCTCCACGTCGGCCTCGATGACCTGGGCGACGCCGGAGTGCTGGAGCTGGGCCTGGACGCGCGCCTCGTCGAGGAAGCGGGCGATGAAGCTCGGATCCTGCGCGTGCTCGCGGCGGATGACCTTCACGACGACCGGGCGCTCGGCGCCCTCCAGGCCGGTGGTGGAAGCAAGGAAGACCTCCCCCATGCCGCCGCGCGCGATCCTCCGGAGGAGCACGTAGCGTCCAAAAGGCCGAGGGAGCTCGTCGCCCTGGAACCGGCCCTTGTCCCTGTCCGCCGCATCGAGAGAGGTCGCCATGGCGCGAACCTAGAGATGTAGGACAAGGTGGGCCAAGTTCGTGCGGCTGATCGCTCGAGACGTCGGGGGTCGGGTTGCGCGACCCTCCGACCACACGCGCGGCCCTCACTGCGTGACGGCGACGTCGTCGATGCAGAAGTCGTCGTTGGTGTTGGTCCCGCCGTTGTTGTCGAGGACCTCGGCCCGGATCTTGAAATAACCCGCCGTCGCGTCCGGGGGGGCCTCGGACGCCGTCACCTGCACGTAGCTGCCCTCGGGCACGTTGACGCCCGCGCCGCTCGTCTGGCTCGTCGCGTGCGCGATCGTGCAGCCGGCGTCCGTGAACCAGAGATACGTGACGCGCCCGCGCAGCCCGTTCCCGCCGTTGTTCGTGCTCGCCGTCATCCAGTAGGACGCGTTCACGGGGCTGCCCGGGACCGCGAGGCAATCGACGCTCTGGATCGCCCGGCCCGAGTAGCTGGTCGTGATCGAGCTGTTGGAGATGCCCGCGGAGCCCGTCCTCGGGGCGGTGCCCGGCGGGCAGGTGTCCGGATAGAACGTGCCGGCGCCGCTCACCCTCTCGAAATCGGGCTCGCCGGCCTCGAAG
>CAYQYG010000657.1:0-1509 GCA_964421485.1 uncultured Polyangiaceae bacterium
GCTCGCGCAGATCGGCGCCATGAGCCAGGCGGGGCGCTTCGTCGGGCTCGGCCAGATCGGCGTCCTCAACCAGGCAGGCGGGACCTTTCCCTGGAGCGATGACGGCGACTACGTGGCGGGCCCGTTCATCGGGCTCTTCCAGGCCGGCCTGCTCAGCGACGCCCGCGGCGACCTCTATGCCGCGCTCCACGCCGGCCTCGTCCAGCACACCGGCGAGGGCGACGCCCACGCGCTCGTGCAGATCGGCGGCGCGAACCTGGTCAGCGACGGCGATCTCTACGCCGCGCTCCAGCTCGGCGCGCTCAACAGCGTGGACGACGAGCTCCACGGCGTCCTCCAGGCCGGCGTGGTCAACGCCACCTGGGGCACCTTCACCGGCGTCGCCCAGATCGGCCTGATGAACATCCTGAGCCCCGGCCTCTACCGCGAGGTCTTCAGCTCCTACCGCTACATCGACCGCGCCCGCGGCGTCGAGGAGGGCTTCCGCGGGGTGCTCCAGCTCTCCGCGTTCAACGCGATCGACCGCGACTTCGTCGGCGTCATGCAGGTGGGCGTCGTCAACCTCGTCGACGACCACTTCATGGGCGCGGTCCAGGCCGGCCTGGGCAACTACGTCGACGAGGAGACCAGCGCCGCGCTGGAGCTCGGCCTGATGAACCTGCTGAACGACGATTTCAGCGGCGCGCTCCAGGTGGGCGCCGTCCTGAGCTACGTCGACGGCGGCTTCGACGGCGTCGCGCAGATCGGCCTGGGCAACTACGTCGACGACGAGTTCAACGGCATGGCCCAGATCGGCCTCGTCGGCATCGTCGACGGCAAGCTCCGCGGGGCGCAGCTCGGCGGGCTCGCCGCCGCCGCAGAGGTCCGGGGCCTCCAGATCGCGGCGGTGAGCCTGTCGGACGACGTCGAGGGCGCGCAGCTCGGCGCGTTCAACGAGGCCGAAGAGATCGCGGGCGTCCAGATCGGCGTCGTCAACCACACGGCCCGCCTCACCGGCGTCCAGCTCGGCCTCGTGAACATCGCGGAGAACGGGCTCTTCCCGGTGTCCCCGCTCTTCAACCTGGGCCTGTGAGCCGGCGGGCCCGCGTCAGGCTTCCTCCGTGCTGGTAGTCGTGCGCGAGGATGCGTGCGCAAGATCGTGCGCAGGGCTCAGCCCTGATCGTCCGCCGAGAAGGCCCGCTCGACGCCCCAAAGCGCCAGGGCGGAGGCCAGCGCCTCTACGCGATCGTGCACGGCGCAGACCTCGTCGGCGAGCGCGATGCTCGGCTCGAACGCGAGCGCGCCCTTCTGCTCGAGGTGCCCGCCCAGCGCGTCGAGGTGGCCCGCGAGCTCGGTCAGGCCCAGGCCGCGCGCGCGCCGCGCGAGGGCCCGGGCGCGCGCCACCGTCTCCCGCGTCGAGGACACCGCCCCCGTGCCCAGCAGGGTCGAGAGCGTCGCGCGCGCGTCGGCCACGAAGCGCTCGGCGCTCATGATCCTGCCTCCTCCGCGGCCTCGGCCTGCAGGTGCGGC
>CAYQYG010000657.1:1609-2913 GCA_964421485.1 uncultured Polyangiaceae bacterium
TGGGGTTCGGGGTGGAGGGCGCCGTCAGGCGACCCGGAACCCCGAGCGGTGAGCTGGGGTTCGGGGTGGAGGGCGCCGTCAGGCGACCCGGAACCCCGAGCGGTGAGCTCTACATCGAGCGGCCTGTAGGTGAGGTGCCGGGGCCCGCCCCTGTCGAAGTGCGCGGTGAGCGGCTCCAGCGCGAGCGCGCCCTCGTCGAGGCGGAGCCGCGCGAAGAGCGCGCGCGGCGGGGTCACGGCGCGGGCGAGGCGCTCCAGGTTGTCGATCCAGAGCGCGCGGTCGTCGCGGTAGGTGAGCGCGACGGGCACGCGGGCGCCGCGCTCGGTCTCGACCGAAACGACCAGGCGCTGCGTGAGGCGATCGAAGCGGCTCGGGCCGATCGCGCGCACGGGGATCAGCGCGACGGGGGGCGAGGTCGGGGGGCGGCCGAGCGGATCGAAGCCGAGGCGCGAGGCGACGCGCACGGCGTCGGCGGCGCCCAGGATGGCGCTCGGCCGGAGCTTCGGGTCGTCGAGCGGGACGGCGGGGCGCCTCGCGAGCTGCGTCTTGCCGCTGCCGGAGAGGCGGCCGGAGTCAGGCGCGATCAGCGCGCCGGAGAGCAGGAAGCGGCCGCGGGCGAGGTCGAGGCAGGTGACCGAGGCGCCGGCGAACGCGGGCTGCGCGGCGAGCTGATCGGCCCAGCTCGTCGAGCTCCATCCGCGGGAGGCGAGGCCCTCGGCGATCTCGGACGGGAGGGTGATGGTGCGCGTGAGGACGCGGCCGGAGCGCAGGTCGGCGACGAAGGCCGTGACGCCCGCAAAGCCGGCCGGCGTGATCCAGGCCTCGAAGCCCAGCCCCTGGGCGTCGATCACGGGGACCTCGACGTACTCCTGCTGCGTGGCGCCGGCGAAGTCGGAGAGCGGGAGCGCGCCGGTGTTGGCGCGGATCGCGCGGGCGAGGTTGCGCAGGATCGCGAGCTCACGGAGGGCGTCGAGCTCGGTGGTGGTGACGAGGCGGTCCTGGATCTCGCCGAGGACCTGCCTCAGGCGCTCGAGGGCGCGGGCGATGCGGCCGAGGCCGGCGTGGCGCGGGGCGCCGTCGCGCACGCCGAGCGCGCGGGCGGCGATCACCAGGGCGTCGACGCGCTCGAGCGTGTCCCGGGTCGCGCGCTGGAGGCCGAAGCTGACGAGCTCCGCGAGGAGAGAGTCGACGCGGTCGAGAGTGGATCGGAAGCGATCCACGTCCTCGGCGGGGAGCTTCTCGCCGCCGCGGGCGGGCACGGTCCCGGGCACGGCCGCGGTCCCGGGCACGGCCGCGGTCGCGGT
>CAYQYG010000658.1:0-2879 GCA_964421485.1 uncultured Polyangiaceae bacterium
GAGGGCGCGCGACCGACGATTCGGGGCGCGTAGCAGGTTTGCCGACACGCCCTAGTCAGCCCGGCGGCCGGGCGTGGCTCCCCCGGCGGCGCATCGCCCGTCACGCCCGCAGCACCAGGATCTGCCGGCCCGCCTTCGTGGTGGTCTGCTCGAAGCGCGGCGCGCGGCCGGCGATCCGGCGGCGGGCGTCGAAGATCACCAGCACCCCCCGCGGGAGGCGGAGGCGCGCGAGGTATCGATCGAGCTGGGCCAGGCCCTTCTTCAGTGGATCCGGCTGTCCCTTGCGCCACACCTTCAATTCGAGCGCCCGGCGCTGCACGGCGCGCGCCCCGTCGGGCTTCCTGTAGGGAAAGCGCACGAGCACGTCGATCCGGCCGCGGCCGACGCCGTATTCGCGATCGATGAAGCCGCCGCCGTTCACGATCCGCTGCATGAACGCCATGAGCACGACCTGCGGCGCGACCTCGGCATAGGGCACCGCGCCCACGAGCACCTCCCCGTGCTCGCGCCAGAATTTGCAGAAGGACCGCAGCATCCGCCGGAAGGCGAGGCGGCCGTCGGGCAGGACGAACCGCGCGGGCCTCGCCGTCACGTTGCCCTCGACGGAGCTGCCGAGCACGCGGACGATGATCTCGCGATAGATGGAGTTCGCGATGCGCACGGGGTTGTCCTGCGCGATGAGGCCGAGGTCCCGGACGTAGGCGACGTCGTCGTGGTAGGGGTCGAGGTCGACGGGGCGCCCCGCGAGCATGGGCTCGATGACGCTCTTCACGCGCGGCTCCCGGAGCTTCTCCACGAGCGAGTCGAGGTGCGTCTGGCGCGCGACGATGAGCCGCTCCTTGGCCTCATCCACGTGTGCGGCGGTGATCGCGGTCGTGGCCGGCACGCGCATCTTGTCCACGATCTCGTGGCCGATCGCGTTGACCAGCCAGGGCTGCCCGCCGCTGAGCTCGAGCGCCGCGGCCAGCGCCTCGTCGGTGAACGTCTGCCCGGTGTCGGCCGTGTGCTGCGCGTAGAGCGCGTGCACCTCGTCCGGGGTGAAGTTGCCGAGGCGCAGCGATTTCACCTTGATGTTGAAGGGGCTGGCGGTGCCCAGCCGCGTGGCGTCGCCGCCGGCCGCGGCCTTGTAGTCGCGCACGTCGCGCAGGCCGCAGAGCACGATCGACCAGGCGAAGCTGGCCGGCCTCACGCTGAAGCCGGCGCGGAGCTGGCGCAGGACCGTGACCAGGCTCTTGCCGAGCAGCGCGTCGATCTCGTCGAAGATGAGCACGAGCGGGCGAGGGCAGGTCCGCGCCCATGTCGCCACCAGCTCGCCGACGAGCCCCTCCTCCGTCGTCTGCGGGAGCGGGGGCGGCTGGAGCTCGGGGGGCAGGGTCGCCCTGGCGGACATGAACAGGGAGGCGATCAGCGCGCGCTGGGCCGCGGCGCTGTCGTCGCCGTACGAGCCCCCGTCCTCGCACGAGAAATGGAGCGCCGCGAACCGCCCCTCGGCCGTGAGCTGCGCGGCGAGCGCCATCAGCGTGGTGCTCTTGCCGGTCTGACGCGGGGCGTGCACGACGAAGTAGCTCATCCGCTCGATGAGCCCGCGCGCCTCGGGCAGGCGCTCGACCGCGGGGATCATGTAGTGATATTCGGGCTTGCAGGGGCCGGCCGTGTTGAACCACCGCTTCATCGCGCGCCGAGCATGGACCGGACCCCCACCCGGCCGCAAGGCCCAGCGTGGCAGGAGCGGGAGCGGGGACGGGGATGGGAGCGGGCACCGGAGCGGAAACGGAGACGGGAACGGAGACGGAAACGGAGACGGGAACGGAGACGGGAACGGGAGCGGGCACGGGCTCGGACGGCTTTGCGTCGCGGGCCGGCGCTGCTAAGCGGTGGCGCGTGCGCCGACCCACCCGAGAGGAGCTGCTCGCCGCGCGCGGCCGGACCGTGCCGGACCTGATCGAGCCCGGCCTGCGCGTCCTGTTCTGCGGCATCAACCCGAGCCTCTACTCCGCGGCCGTCGGCCATCATTTCGCGCGCCCCGGGAACCGCTTCTGGCCCGCGCTGCACGCGGCCGGGCTCACGCCGCGCCGCCTCTCGCCGGCGGACGAGCGCGAGCTGCTCGCGCTCGGTTATGGCATCACGAACATCGTCGATCACGCCACCGCCTCGGCCGACGAGCTCGAGGCGGACGAGCTCGCAGCGGGCGGGGAGGCCCTGCTCGCCAAGATCCGGCGCCATCGCCCCGCTGCGATCGCCGTGCTCGGCCTCGGTGCGTATCGCTCCGCCTTCAATCGCCCACGCGCCGCCATGGGCCCCCAGCCGGAAGGGCTGGCCGGCGCCGCGCTGTGGGTGCTGCCGAACCCGAGCGGGCTCAACGCGCATTATCAGCTCGACGATCTCGCCAGGGAATTCGCCCCGCTGCGCGAGGTGGCGCCGCGCCGGCCGGCGCCGCCCGAGGCGCGCAGCCCGATGCCAGGCCAAGGTATGGACCGGGCGCCGAGCCGCCGATATTGATCATCCGACCCGAGCAGCCCTGCGCTCCGCGCTCGATGCGGCGGGAGAAGAGCAGCGCGCGGATCACGTGGAACACGGCGCAATACGAGCGCGACACCGAGTCCGCGTGGAGCCCGAGCGAGAGCAGCGCCTCCGCGGCGCGCAGCGACAGCGCCGCGCGGGGGCCCCGATGGACAGCTGAAATCTGACCTCCGCCCCGAGCCCCTCATCATGGAACGCTTGCCAGCCGCCCGTCCCGGCAGCTTCGAAGTCAAACGCTGCTTCCAGTGACTCCCCCCACAAGCCGTGGCCGAGGGGGTGGGCCTCTGGAGCGGGGGCGCAAAGGGCCCCGCGCACCCGAGGAGCGGCCCTGAGAGCATCCCACCTTCGAATGTCGCCCC
>CAYQYG010000659.1:0-2873 GCA_964421485.1 uncultured Polyangiaceae bacterium
GGCGCGCCGCCGGGCGGGGCGCCGGCGGGCCCGGGCGGCGGGGCGCAGCCGGCGATCAGCGCCGCGAGGGCCGCTGCGCGGAGGCCAGGCCGCTTCACGTCACGACCTCGCCGGCGGCGCGGAGGGCCCGGATCGCGGCGGCGTAGCGGGCGACGCGCTCGTCGAACGAGAGCGCTTCGCCGGCCGCGCCCTGCGGGGCAGCGCCGAACACGGCGGAGCCGGCGACGAGGACGCGGGCGCCGGCGTCGATCACCTGGGGCGCCGTGCCGGGGGCCACGCCGCCGTCGACCTCGAGGGCGATGTCGCGACCGGCGCCGTCGATCGCGGCGCGCAGGGCGCGGAGCTTGGGGAGCGCGGCGGGGATGAAGCTCTGGCCGCCGAAGCCGGGGTTGACGCTCATCACGAGGATGAGGTCGACGTCGGGCAGCACGTGGCGGATCGCCTCCTCGGACGTGTGGGGGTTCAGGACCACGCCGGGGCGGGCGCCAGCGCCGCGGATCTGCTGGAGCGTCCGGTGCAGGTGCGGAGAGGCCTCGACGTGCACCGAGATCCAGTCGGCGCCGGCGGCGGCGAACTCGGCCACGTAGCGCTCGGGCTCGACGATCATCAGGTGCACGTCGACCGGGAGCTTCGTGGCCGCGCGCACGGCGCGCACGATGAGGGGGCCTATCGTGATGTTCGGCACGAACCGGCCATCCATGACGTCGACGTGGATCCAGTCGGCGCCGGCGGCCTCGACGGCGCGGATCTCCTCGGCGAGGCGACCGAAGTCAGCGGAGAGGATCGACGGGGCGATCAGGGGTTCGGGGCGCACGCGCTACCGCTAGCAGGCGGGGGGCGCGGCCGCTACGGCGGTGCGCGGAGCTCGCGGGGGCACGCGGCGCTTACGGTGAGGGGCGCGCGGCTGCTAGGCTGGCCGCGGTCCGCAAGGAGGAGCACGCGAAGGATGGAGACACGCCCCCTGACGAAGCCCGACTACGAGCAGATCGTCCGCGTGATCGACCACTGGTGGGGGGGGCCCACCACCGCGCTCGCGCACCCGATCTTCTTCTACGAGCTCGGCCGCCTCGCGCGCGTCGTGGAGGACGAGGGGGTGCTCGTGGGATTCCTCCTCGGGTTCCGCTGCCCGGACGCGCCGGTGGGGTACGTGCACCTCGTGGGCATCCACCCGAGCTACCGGCGCCGCGGCGTGGCGAGGCTGCTCTACACGGCGTTCGAAGCGGACTGCCAGCGCGAGGGGTGCAAGCAGCTCAAGGCGATCACCACGCTGGGCAACGAGGGCTCGGTGCGCTTCCACGCGGCGCTCGGCTGGGCGGCGGCCGAGGTCGAGGACTACGCGGGACCCGGCCGACCGCGGATCGTGTTCACGCGCGAGCTCGCGCCGGAGCGTTGACGCCCGCGGGCTTCGGCGTACCCTCACGCTACTCTTTCGCTGGTCGGGGTATCGCGCGATGGAAGCTCGCTTCCTTGTCGTCGTCTTCGGGGCCGCCGCCATCCTCGGGCCGGCGTGCGCGAAGGCGTCGCCCCCGGCGGAGGGCGCCGGCGCCGGGGGCTCGGCGAGCTCGACCACGACCGGGGGCACCGGCGGGCTCGACGACGGATGCCTCGAGGATCCGTGCAGGCTCGTGGCGCCGCAGTGCGGCTGCCCGGCGGGCGAGCAGTGCGCGCTGATCGACGAGGACGGCTCGCGCGGCTGCGTCGCCGCGGGCACGCTGCCCCAGGGCGCGGTCTGCAGCAGCGCCGAGTGCGGTCCGGGGCTCGCCTGCGTGAGCGCCACGGCGACCATCAAGACGTGCGGCAAGTTCTGCGAGACCGACGCGGACTGCGAAGCTCCGGGCGGGCTGTGCTTCTTCAAGCTCGACGACGGCATGGGCGGTGAGATCCCGGGCGCGACGATCTGCTCGGACAGCTGCGATCCCTCGACGAATAGCGGCTGCGCGCCGGACCTCGCGTGCCAGCTCGCGCGGGAGCCGGACGGGGAGCAGCGCTACCTCTCGGTGTGCACCGGCCCGGGCGCGGGCACCGCGGGCTCGCCGTGCACGGTCAACAGCGACTGCGCGCCGACCTTCGGCTGCATCGGCGAGGTCGACGCGCAGACCGTCTGCGAGCCGTGGTGCACGGTCGGCGATCCGTGCCCTGCCAGCCTCACCTGCACCCCTTTCTCGCCGGCGGTCCTCGTCGGCGGCGTGGAGTACGGCGCATGTCTGTGAAGACGACCCCCACCGATCTGCCGACCAGGCTCCGCGAGATCGGCCTGTTCGGCGGCCTGAGCGACGAGACCCTCCACCTCCTCGCCGAGAGCCTCGAGCAGATCGAGCTCCAGCCGGGATCGCCTGCGTTCCGCGAGGGCGAGAGCGGCCGCGACATGTTCGTGCTGCTCGACGGCGAGATGGAGGTGCTCAAGCACTCCAAGCGCAACCTCGAGGCGCGCGTCGCGATCCTGGGCCCGGGCGACTGGTTCGGCGAGATGTCGATCCTCGACGTGATGCCGCGCTCGGCGACGCTGCGCGCGCTCGCGCCATCGCGGCTGCTCCGGATCACCGCGCAGGACCTCGACGCGCTCTACCGGCGCGACCTCAAGGCCTACTCGCTGGTCGTGCTCAACATCGCGCGCGAGATCTCCCGCCGCCTCCGCGTCGCGGACGGGCTCCTCGCCGAGCTGCTCGCGAACATGCTGGACGAGTACTCGCGCCCGCGCCGGACGCCGCCGGGCTGAGGCCGCGGCCTCGGGTTGACATCCGGGGCTCCGGGGCGCGCTCCACGTGGCGCGCCCTGCGCCCCAGATCCCTGGCATCCCCCGCGCGGATCAGCCGCCGCCCGCGCCGCCCGCGCCGCCCTGACCTGCGCCGCCGCCCGCGCCGCCCTGACCTGCG
>CAYQYG010000660.1:0-2809 GCA_964421485.1 uncultured Polyangiaceae bacterium
ATCGCGGCCGCGCGGCGCCGGCGCGCCCCGCGCTCCGGCCGAAGTTGACCGGCGCCGGGCCCGCGCTCGACCCCTCGCGCGAGGAGCTGCACCTGCTCGAGCGGGCCGAGGACGTCGCGGCGCTCGCCGCGCGGGCGGCGCGCGCCGGCGCGATCGCGCTCGACGTGGAGGCGAACGGCCTGTTCGCGTACCGGCCGCGGCTCTGCACGGTGCAGCTCGCCTTCCGCGAGGGCGACCGCCGCGTGGTGGCGATCGTGGACACCCTCCGGGCCCCGGTCGCGCCGCTCGCGCCGCTGCTCGGCCCCGCGGGCCCGACGAAGGTCCTGCACGACCTGACGTTCGACGCGCGGCTGCTCGCGGAGAGCGGCGCGCCGCTCGGCCGTGTGCGCGACACGTGCGTCGCCGCGCGCTTCCTCGGGCGCGCGAAGGTCGGCCTCGCGGCGCTGCTCGGCGCCGAGCTCGGCGTCCACCACGAGAAGGGCCTGCAGCAGCACGACTGGGCCCGCCGCCCGATCGCCCCCTCCGAGCTCCATTACCTCGCCGAGGACGTCCGCCACCTGCTCGCGCTCGACGCGCGCCTCGCCGAGCCCGCCGCCGCGCTGGGCATCGAGGACGAGATCGAGGTGGAGTGCGCCTACCGCCTCGAAGCCGCGCTGAGGCCGCCCCGCGACGCGCGCCCCGCGCACGTCCGCGTGAAGGGCGCCGCGGCGCTCGATCCCCCCGGCCGCGCGATCCTGCGCCGCCTGGTGCTCGCGCGCGAGGCGATCGCCGAGGCGGCCGACGTGCCGCCCTTCAAGGTGATCGCGAACGAGATCCTGCTCGCGATCGCGGCGCGCCGCCCGGCGACGCCCGGAGCGCTCCACGCGATCCCCGGCGCGGCGTCCGGCCGCGCGGGCCGCTCCGCCGCGGCGTGGCTCGCCGCCGTGGAAGAAGGCCTGCGCGACGGCGACGTGCCCGAGGACGAGCGGGCCCTGCTCGCCCCCGCGCGCCCGAGCCGCGCCGAGCTCGCGCTCCGGCGGGCGCGGGAGGCGAAGCTCACGTCCTGGCGGAGGGTCGAGGCGAAGGCCCGCGGCGTGGACGAGCAGGTGATCCTGCCGGGCCATTGCGCGCAGGAGCTGATCGATCTCGCGATCGCGGCGGCGGGAACGGGCGCGGGAATGGCACCGGGCGCGGAATCGGTATCGGCCACGGAGGCGGGCGCGGACATGGCCGCGGGCGCGGAGCGCCGCCTCCTCGAGGCGATCGCGCGCATCCCGGGCCTCGGCGCCCGGCGCATGGATCGCTACGGCGATGCGCTCCTCGCGCTCACGCGGATCTCCGCCCGCTGACCTCGCCGATCTCCATGCGCGCGTCCTCCGGCCGGGTGATCACGGACGGCGCAGCGGCTCCGCGAGCCAGCGCACCACCGCATCGGCATCGAAATCGAGCAGGGCATCCTCGACCTCGCCTGGCCCGAGCACGGTGGCCCGCGCGACGATCGTTCGCTGCTCCGCCGTGGTCGGCAAGCGCCCTACCCGCCGCGCGAACAGCCGGCCGAGCAGCTCCGCCATCGCCTTCTCGTGCCCCCGCTTCTCGCCCCGCTTCTCGCCCCGCTTCTCGCCCCGCTTCTCGCCCCGCTTCTCCCCCCGCAGCTCCGCCTCGATGATCATCTCCCCGATGATCGGCGTGCGCTTGAGCAGCCCCTCTTCCTTGTCCTCCACCATCCTCATGAGCTCCTCCCGCAGATTATGCCTCCAGGGGTCGATCGTGGCCATCACCAAGAACGCCGTATAGAGCTCGGCCCGGTCCTGGTCGCTCGCCGCCCCCGCGTGAATGTCCTCGACTACTTCCCGCAGCGCCGCGACCGTCGCGTCCCGGGCGAGCGGGGTGAAGACCAGCCAGAGGACGCTCCCGCGCGCGCGGAGCTCGGCGAGGGTGCGCTGGTAGACCGCGTCGACGCGGAAGTGCGTGCCGCTGAACCGCCGCCCGGGCCAGGAGGTGCAGAGCTTCCCGCTCCCGGGCAATCTCCGCCTGCGCCCCGAGAGGACCACGGCGACGCTCTCGATCGGCGGCACCGGGGCCCCGGGAGCTTCGCTGCGGAGCGCGGTGAACAGAAAGCCCAGATACTCGAAGACGTCGTCCGGAACGTCGTCGCGCAGCGTGTAGCAGAACTCGACGTGCAGCACGCGCGGCGCGCCGCCCACGCGCAGGCGCATGGCCTTGTCGAGGCGGCGCTCGATCTTCGTGACCTGGCTGTCGATCCAGCCGAGGACCTTCATCGGGCGGCCCCCGGGGATGAATGCGCGCGCGAGGTCCTCTGGGCGCCTCCGGGCGATGTGGCGCAAGGTGATGTCGGCGTCTCCCATGGCGCCGCGCTCTTGGCAGGTCGCGTGCCAGTGGCGGAGAGGGCAAGACCAACGGGATTTCGGGGGTGGCGCGGCCGGCGGGGGGTGGCGGCGCCATGGCGGAATGGCGGACCTCGCCGCGGCGGCGGGGGCGCGGCGCGGCGGCGGTCGGGCCTCCGCCGGGCGCGACGGGCGGAATCATCTGCCACGACGGCCTCTCTCCAGAAATCCCGCCGGGGGTCCGACCCTTCATCCGGCGACAGGACCCGGGGACCAGGCAATCCTCACCGGAGGGGCCCGACCGGCGGCGCGCCACGACCGGGGCGCGGCGAAGCCCATGCCCCCGGGATGCGGAGATGGCCCCCCCACCCTCCCCGGGGCGGCTCGATCGATGTGACCAAGATGCAGCCCGGTGGGGAACCCGCCGGCGTCGTTTGCCACCTGCGCGACGGCGCCGCACCGATCTGGGTGCGCGGCGTCGTGGG
>CAYQYG010000661.1:0-2806 GCA_964421485.1 uncultured Polyangiaceae bacterium
GCGGCGCCGGCCGACGAGTCGCCCGCGGCTCCGGGCCCGAGCGTCACGCCGCCGATCCCGCTCGGCCGCCCCCTCGACCCCGCCCAGAGGTGCTCGGTCTCGACCCGCCCGTACCACCCGTCGTCGATATCCTCGGTGAACGCCCTCCCCGCGGTCAACCGCATCCCTTCCGCCTCGCGCGGCTCCTGCACCGGCGGCCTGCGCGGAGGCGGAACCGCCGGCGGCGGCGGAGGCGGAGGCTCGACGGCCACCTGCAGCGGCGGCTTCTCGGCCGGAGCGGCCTGCGCCGGCGGAGCCTCGTCGGATTGCGAGGGAGAGGGCTGAGGCTCGGCCGCCTGCGCCGGCACGGGTTCCGGCGGCGGCGCTTCCGGCGATCCCTGCGCGACCGCGCGCGCAGGGATCGCCGTCAGGATCAGGAGCAGAGACGCAGCGGCGGTGCGGCCCACCCCCGCGAGGTTACCAGACCGCGCACGTCTTCGCCGGATGCATCGGCGTGCCCTCGGCGCACTTCCAGGCCTCGGCGAACTCCGGCAGGTTGACGAGCGGCCCGTTCACCCGGAAGCGCGGCGGCGAGTGCGGATCCACCTGCGCCAGCATCCGCGTGATCTCGTCCCGCGCCTCCGCGCACCACGCCTGCCCGTGCGCCAGGAAGAACTGCTGATCCTCGGTGAACCCGTTCGCCACCGTCACCTCTGCCGCCCCCTTGCGCATCGCCCGGTACGCCGCGAAGGCCAGCTTCAGCCCGCCCAGATCGGCGATGTTCTCGCCCAGCGTCAGCTTCCCGTTCAGCTTCACCCCGGGCAGCGCCTCGTAGGCCGAATACTGATTTGCCACGCACCCCGTCTTCGCCTGGAACGCCTGCCCCACCTTCGGCGACCACCAGTCCTCGAGGTTCCCCTTCGCGTCGAACTGCGCCCCCTGGTCGTCGAACCCGTGCGTCAGCTCGTGCCCCACCACCATGCCGATCGCCCCCAGGTTCACCGGCACGCTGTTCTTCGCGCTGTAGAACGGCGGCTGCAGGATCCCCGCCGGGAACACCATGTGGTTCCGCTGCGCGTCGTAGTAGGCGTTCACCATCGGCGGCGTCATCTGCCACTCGTCCCGGTCCAGCGGCTTGTCGATCTTGTCGAGGTCCCGCTTCGTCGCGAACGCCCGCGCGGCCAGCGCGCTCTTCGCGAACGCCTTCGGATCGACGTCGAACTCGTACGTCTTCCATTTCGACGGGTACCCGATCAGGTAGGCCATCGCCCCGAGCTTCTCGAGCGCCCGCTTCTTGGTCGCGTCGTCCATCCAGTCGAGCGACTGCACCCCTCGCGAGAACGCCTGCGAGATCGCGGCCACCATCTGCTCCGCCGCCTGCTTGCTGTCCCCTCCGAAGTTGGCCTTCACGAACGGCTGCGCCAGGAGCTCCCCGAGCGCGTTGTCCGTCGACGCCACGCACCGCTTCCACCGCGGCCGCTGGTCTTTTTGCCCGGTCAGCGCCTGCGTCATCGCGAACGCCTCGTCCACGAACGCCTTTGGCAGCATCTGCGCCGTCCCCCGCACCACGTGCCAGGCCATGTAGCTCTGCCACTCGCTCGCCTTCACCGACTTGAGCAGCTTCCCGAGCCCCTCGAAGAACGGCACGCTCGTGACCACCACCTCCTTGATGTCCGGCCGCCCGATCCCCTTGAAGTAGGCGTCCCAGGGGAAGTCCGGCGCCATCTTCGCGAGCGCGGCCCGGTCCACCTTGTTGTACATCCCCTTCGGATCCCGGCGCTCCACCCGCGTCTTCGAGACCTTCGCGAGCTCGGTCTCGACGCGCATCACGTCCGCCGCCGCCGCCTTTGCCTGCGCGTCCGTGATCTTCGCGAGCTTCATCATCCGCTCGACGTGCTCCTGGTACGTCTTCCGCAGCCCCTTCGACTTCTCGTCGTCGTTCAGGTAGTAGTCGCGGTCCGGCAGCCCGAGCCCGTTCTGATCGAGCGTGGCGATGACGCGCGTCGCGTCCTTCGAGTCCTGCGACGACGCGATGTCGAACAGCGGCCAGATCCGGTCCCGGTGCAGCTCGATCACGAGCGCGCCCACGCTCGCGGGCGAGCTCACTCGCCGCGCCTTGGAGAGCAGCCCCTCGATCGGCTTCACCCCTGCGGCTTCCACGGCCGGCTCGTCCATGCAGGCGGCGTAGTAGTCCCCGATCTTCTTCGCGACCGGATCCCCGCCCCCGCTCTTCCCGGCCTCCTCGAGGATGCGCCGCAGCTCCGCCTCGTTGCGCTTGTTGATCTCGCTGAAGCTCCGGACCCACCGCGACTCGTCGGCCGGGATCTCGGTCTTCGCGATCCACCCCCCGCAGGCGAACTGATAGAAGTCCTTGCACGGATCGGCCCCCCGATCGATCGCCTCCGCGTCGAGCCCGATCTTGTCGAGCGTCGTCTCGAAGATGGCCGGCGCTGCCGGTGCCGGCGACGCCGGCAGCGCGCTCGGCACCGCCTCCCCCGTCGCGAGGGGCGGAGGGTTCGAAGTGGTCCCGCACCCCGAGGGCGCGGCGAGGGCCAGCACGGCGGCGATGACGGCGGTGGTCGCAGGAACTGCTCGGTCGAGGTGGCGCATGTCCCGCGCTCTACCACGACCAGAGCCCCGTGTGCGCCCCGCAAAGCGCCCGCCGGCCCCGCTCCCCCGCCGCCCCCGAGCCCGATCGAGCCGCCCAGGACGCCGCAGCGCCCAGGACGCCGGACCTCCAGCAGCCCGCCCCGGCCGCGAGGACAAAAAAAGAAAGCCTGCGCGAGGTCTACACCTGGCGCAGGCTCAAAGAAAACCCCGGCAGCGT
>CAYQYG010000662.1:0-2804 GCA_964421485.1 uncultured Polyangiaceae bacterium
GTGCGCGGCGATGCGCTCTCGCGCATCGACGGCGCGTGCCCGACGCGCAAGGGCTGCCCGGAGGACGTGCGCGCCGACGAGGACACGGGCCGGACCGCGACGACGCTCGCCAATGTGTTCGGCGTCGTCGCGATCGTCGGCGTGGGCGCGGGCGTCCCGCTCCTGCTCCTCGGCGGCTCCTCGGGCGGCGGCCAGCGCGCCGCGCCGGGCAATGCTCCGCGCCTCGACGTCGGCCTCGCGCCCCTCGGCGGCGGCGCGGCGGCGCGCGTCGGGGGGAGGTTCTGATGTCGCGCGCCGCGAAGCTCGTCCTCGCGCTCACCGCCTGCCTCGCCCCTCTGGGCTGGCTCGCGTCGTCGTGCACGTTCCCCGACATCGAGTACGGCCCCGCGCCCGCCGCCGGCGGCGGCTCGACCACCGGCACGGGCGGCTCGACCACGGGCGCCGGCGGCGCCCCCGCCACGACGACGACCACCAGCACCGGCGCCGGCGGCGCCCCCGGCTGCGACGCCGACAGCGACGGCGTGCCCGCTGTCTCGTGCGACGGCGGCACCGACTGCGACGACGACGGCGACGACGCCGACTCCACCGCGTGCGACGGCGGCACCGACTGCGATGACACCGACGACCGCGTGCACCCGGGCCAGACGCAGTACTTCGAGGCGCCGAGCCACCACGCGGGGTTCGATTACGACTGTAATGGCGCCGAGGAGGAGGAGATCAGCTTCTACAAGTGCAGCGGGCTGCTCTGCGACACGAAGGAGAACGTCTTTCTCCTCCAGGACACCGCGTGCGGCGAGGCCGGCGTGTTCGGCGACTGCAACGGGCTCTGCGACGTCACCGTCGACGACAGCAACAAGGTCCGCCGCTGCCGCTGAGGCCGCCCCCCTGCCAGGCGATCGCCCGCGCGAAGGGCCGGGTCAGCTCGACGGTTCCGGGCCGGGCGTCGCGCCGCCCCCGGTGCACGCCATATGGCCCCCGGAGGCTCTCCTGGTACAGCGGACAACCGCCCTCGACGGCATTCCTGATATCCCTGCATCGTTCGGTGGCCCGGAACACGGCCGCGAGCTCCTGATCCGTCGCGGTGCTCCGCGCGTCGATCTGCTGCGAGACGATCCGGAGATCCGTGATATCTACCCGGCCGTCCGCGTTCATGTCAAAGAAGGCGGCGCTGTCGCGCCGGGAGATGCGCGCCGCGATCTCCCGGACATCCTCCCCATCCACGATGGTGTCACCATTGAAATCTGCCACCGAGAGGACGGGGCCGGCGCCCGGGCCTCGGCGGCCCGGGATGCACGGGAAAGCCGGCTCGTTCGACGCCGACGAGGAGATCGTCTGCGCCTGCATGCAGGTCCGGAGGCGCGAGGTGCGCCGGGCGGTGCTCGCCGGCTGCACTACCGTGGAGGCCATCCGCGATCGCTGCCGCGCGGGCGCCGCCTGCGGGGCGTGCGAGCCGCGGCTCGTCGAGATGCTCGGCGAGCGCGCCCGGGCGCCGGCCCTGCGGCCCGGATCGGCGCCCTCGCCGGGCCGCGGCTGCCCGGTCGCGCACGGCGCGCACCGCGACGATGGCCTCGGAATGGTGCCGCCCGCCGTCGCGGGCCAGGCGTCGAGCGTCGCCGGCGAGGCGCGCGCGCTCCTGGTCCAGCTCTGTCGCGAGGAGGGCGCGCCGGAGGCGTTCGCCGCGCGCTGGGCAGAGGTCTCCGCCGAGATCGCGGGGACCGGGACCTATACGCACACCCATGACGAGCTCTCGTCCGGCGCGAGGCTCGCCTGGCGCAACGCGACGCGCTGCATCGGCCGCCTGTTCTGGAAGGGCCTGGAGGTGCGCGACATGCGGCACGTCACGTCCGAGGACGAGATGCTGGAGGCCCTGGTCGAGCACATCGACCTCGCCACGAACGGCGGCAACCTCCGCGCGCTCATGACGGTCTTCGCGCCCGCCGGCAAGGACGGCGAGGGCCCGCGGATCTGGAATGGCCAGCTCCTCCGCTACGCGGGTTATCGCCGGCCCGACGGCAGCATCCTGGGCGATCCGATGAACGCCGACCTCACCGAGCAGGCGCTGCGCCTCGGCTGGAAGCGCGCCCCCCGCACGCGCTTCGACCTCCTGCCCCTCATCGTGCAGCTCCCCGGCCGCGAGCCGAGGTGGATGGACATCCCCCGCGAGGTCGTCCGGGAGGTGCAGCTCACTCACCCGGAATACCCCTGGTTCGCCGACCTCGGCCTGAAATGGTACGCGCTGCCCGCCGTCTCGGACCTCATGCTCGACCTCGGCGGGATCAAGTACACGGCCGCGCCGTTCAGCGGCTGGTACATGGCGACCGAGATCGGCGCGCGGGACCTCAGCGACACGAGCCGCTACGACCTGCTCCCCGAGATCGCCGAGCGCCTCGGCCTCGACACGCGGAGGAGCGCGACGCTATGGAAGGACCGCGCCCAGATCGAGCTGACGCGCGCGGTGATCCACTCCTACGAGCGCGCGGGCGTGAAGCTCGTGGACCACCACACGGCGGCCGAGGACTTCCTCCAGTTCGTCGAGGCCGAGGCGGCCTCGGGCCGCTGCGTGCACATGCGCTGGAGCTGGATCACGCCGCCGATCGGCGGCTCCTCGACGCCGGTGTTCTTCCTCGACGAGGACCGCCACCCGAGCACGGAGCTGTTGCCGAATTTCGTCTATCAGCCCCGCGCCTATGGCGCGTGACGTCGGGGCGGGCCCGGGCGCGGCCGGCGAGCCCGGCCGCGGGGCCGGCTGGTCCTGAAAGAAGCGAGGTTCCTCGACGGAGCGGGAGGGAGAGAGAGAAATTCAC
>CAYQYG010000663.1:0-2800 GCA_964421485.1 uncultured Polyangiaceae bacterium
CCCCGCGCAGGACCCGCCCGGGCGGCTCGCCGACCCCGCGCACGCGCCCGGGAGCCCCGCCGCGCTCAGCCTCCCGCCCGCCTTGCCCGCGCCGGCCGAGCCCGGCGCCGCGGCGCCGGAGGCCGTGGCCAAGGAGGCCAGCCTGCCCGGCCAGGGCGCCAAGATCGCCAGCATCGCGATGCGGACCTGGATCTACGTCGCGCCCGACGACGGCTCGACCAAGCTCGGCTACCTGCGCGCGGGCGCCGTCGTCGACCGCGCCGAGCAGCCCGCGGGCACCGACGGCTGCGCGGGCGGCTGGTACCGCATCCTGCCGCGCGGCTACGTCTGCGTCGGCAAGGGCGCCTCGCTCGCGCTCGACCACCAGGTCGTCGCCGCGGCCGTGCGCGGCCCCGAGCGCGGCGCGCCCGCGCCTTACCATTACGTGATCTCGCGCTCGCCGCCCCCGCACCTCTACTTCCGCCTCCCCACGCGCGCCGAGCAGGAGCACGTCGAGGGCTCCACGCTCGGCGTCCACCTCGCGCAGGGCTTCGAGGACGCCGCCGTCCCCCTCGATCCCGTCCCCGCGTTCCTCGCGGCCGGCCGCGAGCTGCCCAAGCCCTACGGCGCCGAGGAGAAGCTCCATTACTCGGTGCACACCGGCCGCGCGCGCGAGAGCTCCGCGTACGGCCTCGTCACGACGTTCGAGCACACCGGCCGCCGCTTCGGCCTCACGACCGAGCTCGATCTCATCCCGCTCGATCGGACCCGCCCCGCGCGCCTCAGCGCGCACCGCGGCCTCGTCGTGACGCCCGAGGCCTGGGCCGTCGTGCAGCGCCCGCCGCCCATCGAGGTCGACGCGGAGCTCGAGCCGCCGCTCCGCGGCGCCCCCGCGTTCGTGCGCGGCCACGGCGCCGCGCTGATGAAGCCCGTCGGCAACGGCCGCTCCTTCGCCGAGGTCGGCCAGGCCGCCTGGCGGTCCGGCTGGGTGCTCACCGGGCGGACGCGCGGCGGCGAGCGCGGGCTGCTCGAGACCACCGAGGGCCCCTGGATCGCGGCGGGCAGCCTGGTCATCGCCGCGCTCCGCGAGGACACCCAGGGCTTCGCCCGATCGGGCCAGAAGTGGATCGACATCTCGATCAAGCGGCAGCTCCTCGTCGCGTACGAGGGCTCGCGCCCCGCGTTCGCGACGCTCGTCTCGACGGGCCGCGGCGGCATGGGGGATCCCTCGAAGACGCACGCGACCATCCGCGGCACGTTCCGCATCCGCGCGAAGCACGTCTCCACCACGATGGACGGCGACGACGAGGCCACGGAGGCCTTCGACCTCCGCGATGTCCCCTACACGCAGTTCTTCCACGAGGGCTACGCGCTGCACGGCGCGTACTGGCACGACGACTTCGGCAAGACGCGGAGCCACGGCTGCGTGAACCTGGCGCCCGCCGACGCCGCGTGGCTCTTCGACTGGACGGAGCCCAGCGTCCCGCCCGAGTGGCACGGCGCCGTCCACGGCGACGGCGGCACGCTGGTGTACGTGCACGGGTGAGCCTGGCGGCGATCCCGGAGGAGAAATTCACAGGGAGGCGGGGAGACGAGAGACGAGAGACGATTCTCGGCTCTCGCCTCCCCGCTCTCCCCGTCTCCCTGTGATTCCTCTCTTCTCTCTGCTCCGAGATCCCCGGCGAGACTCCGGACGTGCGGGATTGGCCAGGTCGTCTACTGGCAGGCCGCGGGCATCTGCGCGCCGAGCAGCAGGCCGCGGAGCCCCGCGAGCGCCTGGCGGCCCTGCGGCGAGTTGACGAGGCCATCGCACGCGGCGGCCGCGGCGAGGTAGCCGCCCTTCTGCTCGGGGGGCGCGGAGTTCGCGTTCTGGCGGAGCGCGTTGCAGCACTTCCGGACGCCGGTCGGATCGCCGCCGCCGGTGGCCTTCTTGCCGCCGTCGCCGTCCGCCGCGTCCTCGCCCGCGTCGGTGCCCGCGTCCTCCTCGGGCGTCACCGTCGCGACCGGCGCCGGCGTCGGCTCCGGCGCGGGCGCCGCCGACGGAGGAGGCGGCGGCAGGTCGTCATCTTCCTTGTTCCCGCAGCCGTTGACGACGGCTGCCATGGCGAGGGGGAACATCAGCGCGCCCAGAACCGTGACGACTCGTGTGGGTTTCATCGGGCTTCAAGTATCGCGATTCGCGGGGGGTTGGGGAACTTTTGTTCGGACGACGCGCCGCGCGGTCCGTCGCGGATGCGCCCGGGTTGACATCCGGGGTTTCGGGCGGAGGGCGCGCTCCACGGCGCACTGGCAAACAAAACCCTGCCCCCGCTGCCGCGTCCATCAGTGCAAGGAACTCTGACCCGGTCAGCCCGGTCCATGATCCAGCACCGCCCACCAGCGGGCGCACCGGCGCCCAGCCATGCGGCAGGAGTGACACCATGAAAGACGCTCGCACCCTCTCGACCTCGATCGATCGGAGTCGCCTGGACGACGCCGCGCCCAAGTCGGGCGGCTCCGTGATGTTCTCGCTGAGCGCGCTCGTGGCGCAGGGCGCGCCGGCCCCGCCGGCGTCCTCGCGCGGCCGCGCGACGCAGGATCGCTCCGGCATGATCGATCTGACCGCCCTCGCCGGCGGCCCGATCGAGGTGCCCGCGCACGTCCCCGTGCTCCCGTTCGGCCCCCCTGCGGCCCCACCCGTGGTCGCCGACATCCCCGCCGAGCGCGCCGCGCCGCCGTCCGCCCTGCGCGCCCGCCGGCTCGCCGTGATCGCGGCCGCCGCGATCGCCGGCGCCGCGGTGGCCACCGCGCTGCTCGCCCCGCGCCCGACGCTGGCCGGATC
>CAYQYG010000664.1:0-2782 GCA_964421485.1 uncultured Polyangiaceae bacterium
GGGGGGGGGGGGGGGGGGGGGGCCCCGGGGGGGGGGGGGGGGGGGGGGGGGGGGGCCCCCCCCCCCCCCCCCCGAGACTAGAACGCGACGCCGAGGGCGAGCGAGCCGAGGAGCTGGATCTTGTCGATCTTGTCGTAATAGGTGGCGCTGATTGCGCCGATGTTCTCGTTCGCAGGCGTCGCAGTGAGCGTCACCGGATCCGCGAGCGCGACGCCGATGCCGATGCCGCCGGAGATCGCGAAGCCGCCGTTCCGGCCGAAGACGCTCGTGCTGCCGAGCATGCCGCCGACGATTGCGCTCGAGACGGTCTTCTGGTCGACGGCGTCGGGATCGTCGGGGTGCGTGAGCGTGGCCTCGAACGTCTCGAAGCCGGCGTGGCCCTTGATCCAGAAGCCCTTGAGCGCGTCGCCGCTGACGTAGACGCCGACGTTGCCCCCGAGCGCGAAGCCGGTCGTGTCGAGGTTCTCGGAGGGGGAGCCCCAGATCCACGAGGGCTGGATCTCGAGCGTGAGCGGGCCGATGATCGCGACCTCGCCCTCGAAGGTCATGCGGCGGAAGAGCAGGTCGAACGGGTCGAAGCGGACCGACCAGCGGCAGCAGGAGGGCCTCGACGGCTTGGGCGGCGGGGGTGGGCCGGCCGCAGGGCCGTAGCCGTAGCCGGGGGGAGGGGCGCCGTAGCCGTAGCCGGGAGGAGGGGCGCCGTAGCCGGGAGGAGGAGCGCCGTAGCCGGGAGGAGGAGCGCCGTAGCCGGGCTGCGCGTAGCCGGGCTGCGCGTAGCCGGGCTGCGGGGGAGGCTGCTGCGCCGAGGCCGTCGACGCGAGGAGGAGCGCGCCGGCGGCGGCGCCGAGCGCGGGGAGCACCAAGCGATTCATCCCTCGATGCTATCGAATCGCGGCCTGCGCCGCCAAGCGAGCCGTTTCCCGACGTGCGCCGGAGGCCTCGCGCGGCCCGGGGGGGCCCGGTAGGCTGCTCCGCGATGTCGATCCCGGGCCCCCCCGAGTCGTCGCCCGCCGAGCTCGATCGCGCGGCCGCGGAGCTCGCCGAGGCCGCGCGCGCGTTCGCGCGCACCCCGCCGCGCGAGAAGGCCGCGTTGCTCCGCGCGCTCCTGCCCGGCGTGCTCGCGACCGCGCGCGCGCAGGTCGCGGCGGCGTGCGCCGCGAAGGGCATCGATCCGGGCTCGCCCGTGGCCGGCGAGGAGTGGCTCGCGGGGCCGTGCCTCACCGCGGCCAACGTCCGGCTGCTCGCCGAGGCGCTCGAGGACGTCGCCGCGGCCGGCCGGCCACGGCTCGGCCGCCGCGCCGTGCGCGCCCGGAGCGACGGCCGCGTCGAGGTCGACGTGTTCCCGCGGAGCGCGCAGGACGCGGCGCTCTTCACGAAGATCCAGGCGCGCGCGCTGCTCCGGCCCGGCGCGACCGCGGCGTCCGCGATCGAGCGGCAGGCGGCCTTCTACCAGGAGCGCGAGCCCGAGGGCGGCGTGTCGCTGGTGCTCGGCGCGGGCAACGTCGCGAGCATCCCGCCCATGGATGTGCTGCACGCGCTCTTCGTCGAGGGGCGCGTCGCGCTGCTCAAGATGAGCCCGGTCAACGCGTACCTGGGGCCGATCCTGGAGCGCGCGCTCGCCCCGCTCGTCGAGCGCGGCCTGCTCCGGATCGCGTACGGCGGCGCCGAGGCCGGCGCCTACCTCGCCGCGCACCGCGCGATCACGGACGTGCACGTCACGGGCTCCGCGGCCACCCACGACGCGATCGTCTGGGGGCCGCCGGGGCCGGAGCGGGCGCGGCGCAAGGCCGAGGGGGATCCGGCGCTGAAGAAGCCCATCACGTCCGAGCTCGGCAACGTGAGCCCGGTGATCGTCGCGCCGTTCCTCTACGGCGAGGACGAGCTCTGGTACCAGGCCCGCAGCATCGCCACGCAGGTGGTCAACAACGCCTCGTTCAACTGCAACGCGGCGAAGGTGCTGGTCCTGCCGCGCGGGTTCCGGCAGCGGCCGCTGCTCCTCTCGATGCTCTCGCGCGCGCTCGGCGCGGCGCCCCTCCGGCGCGCGTACTACCCGGGCGCCCGCGACCGGCACGCCCGCCTCGTCGCGGGGCGGCCCGAGCTCGAGCCGGGAGACCTCGCCCTGCCGCCGGAGGTCCCGCTCCCGCGCGGGGTCGTGCGCTTCGGCGAGCCCGGCCCGGAGGAGCTGCCGTGGACCCTCGTGACCGGCCTCGACGCGGGCGAGGCCGGTGAGCCGCTCTTCTCGGTCGAGCCGTTCTGCGGGCTGCTCTCGATCGTCGAGCTCGGCTCGAGCGATCCCGTCGAGCTCCTCGACGCGGCGACGCGCTTCTGCAACGAGCGGCTCTGGGGGACGCTCAGCGCGTCGATCGTGATCCACCCGCTCTGCGAGGAGGATCCGGCGATCGCGGCCGCGGTGGACCGCGCGCTGCTCGAGCTGCGCTACGGCGCGATCGCGATCAACGCCTGGCCCGGCCTGGTCTACGGCGCCGTGACGCCGCCGTGGGGCGGCCACCCGAGCTCCACGCCGGCGGACGTGCAGAGCGGCGTCGGCTTCGTGCACAACACGCTCATGCTCGGCGACGTCGAGAAGGCGATCCTCCGCGGCCCGCTCCGCGCGTTCCCGGCGCCGCCGTACTTCCATGGCCACAGGCGCGCGGACAGGGTCGGCGAGCGGCTGACCGCCTGCGCCGCGGCGCCGTCGTGGGGGAACGTGCTGCGCGTGGCCGTGCCCGCCCTGCTCGGGTGAGCCGCAGGGCGCGCGCCTCCCGCTACAGCGACTCGCGCA
>CAYQYG010000665.1:0-2769 GCA_964421485.1 uncultured Polyangiaceae bacterium
CCGGACGCGGGGCCCGCGGACGCCGGACCAGGCGCGGGGCTCGGGCACGGCGCGGGGGCCGCCGCATCGAGGCCGAGCTCGACGGCCTCGAGCGCCTCGCTCAGCTTGCGCGCGCGGAGCTCGCGCGCGCCGCCGAGCACGCCCGCGACCCACTCCGCGACGGCCGCGTCGCTGCTCTGGAGCGCGGCCCCCGGGACCGCCCGCTCGAGGCCGCGCATCAGATCCGCCGCGGTGGGCGTCCGATCACACGGCGATTTCGCGAGCGCGGCGCTCACGATCCGGTCCAGCGCCGGCGGGATCGGCTCGAGCGCCTCCGGCGGCCGCCACGACGGGCGCGAGGCGCGCCTCCTCGGCGTGAGGCGCGACGACGGCGGCTCCGCAGGCGAGGCGCTCGCGATGCGGCTCATCGTGATCTGATCGTCGTCGGCGAGGAACGGGTGCGCGCCCGCGAGCAGCTCGTACAGGAGGATGCCCACCGCGAAGATGTCCGCGCGCCGATCGCTCGCCTCGCCCAGGATGTGCTCGGGGGCCATGTAAGGCGCCTTGCCCCGGAGCGACTGCCGCGCATAACGGATCAGGTCCCCGGACTCGGCCCACGACCGCCCCCGCGAGGACGGCGCCGGCTCGTCGCCGCCGGCCGCGCCGCCCTCGCGCGCTCGATCGGAGAGCGGGACGCCCTCGCAGAGGGCCACACCGAAATCGACCAGCCGGACCAGCCCCTCCGAGGTGACGAGGACGTTGTCGGGCGAGACGTCGCAATGGACGAGGCCGAGCGGCCTACCCTCGTCGTCGCAGAGCTCGTGGGCCGCGTCGAGGCCGGCGCAGATCTGATAAGCGATCCGGGCCGCGACGAGCGGCGGCGCCGGGCGGCCCCGCGCGCCGGCGAGGACGGCCGAGAGCGGCTCGCCGCCCACCCATTCCATCACGAGAAAGAGCGTCCCGTGCTGCTGGCCGAGATCGACGACCGGGACGACATTCGGGTGGCGGATGCGCGCCGCGAGCGCCGCCTCGTCGATGAGCATCCGCTGGAGCGCGGGATCGCGCGACAGCTCGGGGCGGAGCACCTTGATCGCAAAGAGCTTCTGGAACCCGTGCTCACGCCGTAGTCGCGCCGCCCACACCTCCCCCATTCCCCCACGCGCGACGCGCAGGACCAGCTCGTAACGCCCCAGGGTCACCCCCGAATCAAGTTGCAGCTCTTCCCCCACCGGGAATGTTTTGGCGCATTCGCGGAGAATTCGCCAGTCTTCCTGTCCCGCGGAGGTCGACCCGGCGGTTGGGGGGATCATGGACGGAAGCATCGAGGCGGACCTGGCCGGCGGCGGGGGCGGCGAGCTCCGGCCAGGGGATTCCATCGGGCCCTACGAGCTGCTCTTTCACGCGGCGGACGGGGGCATGGCGACGGTGTGGGCCGCGCGGCTCCGGGGTGTCCGCGGGTTCGAGCGGCTGGTGGCGGTCAAGCTCCTCTCGGAGGCGCTGCTGGACGACCGCGACGCGCGCGAGATGCTGCTCGACGAGGCGAGCACCGCGGCCCGCATCATTCACCCGAACGTCGCCCAGGTTTTCGATTACGGCGAGGCGCGGGGCCGCCCTTACATCGCAATGGAGTGGCTGGAGGGCGAGTCGCTGGCGCGGCTCGCGGCGGCCCAGCGCGCGCGGGGCGGGCGCCTGCCGCTCCGCTGGGTCCTGCAGGTCGCGGCCGCGGCCTGCGCGGGCCTGCACGCCGCGCACGAGGTCCGCGACGAGCGCGGCGAGCCGCTCCGCCTGGTCCACCGCGACGTCTCGCCCCAGAACGTGATGGTCACGTTCGACGGCTTCACGAAGATCCTCGATTTCGGCGTGGCCAAGTCGCGCCGGCGGACGCAGGTGACCCGCGCCGGCGTCATCAAGGGGAAGACGGGCTATTTCTCTCCGGAGCAGATCCGCGGCGGGGAGGTGGATCGCCGGAGCGATCTCTTCTCGTTCGGGATCCTGCTCTACGTGCTGGCGACGGATCACCACCCGTTCCGCGGCCGGAGCGCGCTCGATACGGTCCAGAACATCGCGTCGAAGGCGCCCTACCCGCCGGCGGATCTCGTCCCGGACCTGCCGGCGCGCCTCGACGCGCTGATCCTCCGCGCGCTCGCGAAGGATCCCGCGGACCGGTTCCAGACCGCGGTGGAGCTGTCGCGCGAGCTGGAGCAGGTGAGCATGGAGCTCGGCCCGAGGCTCAGCGACCGGGTGATCGGCGCGGTGGCGCGCCGCCTGCTCCCGGGGATCGCGGAGGCGCGGCGCGCGCGCCTGGCCGAGGCCGCCGAGCGGCTCGATACGGGCCGGGGCAGGGAGACAGGCGCGGCGCCCGAGGCGAAGGCGCCGGAGGAGCCGCGCAGGGCGGGGCAGGACGAGGAGACGGTGAGGGAAATGAACCGAGGGGCGCGCCGCGTGGAGCGCGATCCGGAGCCCCGAGCGTCGAACCTGCCGCGCCCGCCGCAGCAGGCCGCCGGGCGCGCCGGCCCGAGCGAGGAGGCCCCGTCGAGCGCCCCGGCGTCCGGCACCCCGCCCGGGTCGGCGATCGCGGTGGACGTCGGTCCGCGCGGGCCGCGGCGCCGCCTGGGCGCGCGGCTGGCCATGGCCGCGGCGCTGGTCCTGCTGGGGGTGACGGTCGTCACGGCGCACACGATATCTCCGCCGGCGCCCGGCGGCGCGTCGCCCGCGGGGGCCCGCGCGACGGCCGCGGCGCCGCTCCGCCGCGCGCGGCCGGAGCGGGTCCGGCGCGCGAGGCTCGCCGGT
>CAYQYG010000666.1:0-2752 GCA_964421485.1 uncultured Polyangiaceae bacterium
CGTCGCCCGGCACAACCTCGAGGATCCGCCCCGGCATTTTCATGCCGGGTGGTGCGCCCCGGCGCATGGGGTCTGTGAATCTCTCTCTCTCTCCCCTCCCTCCTACCCCGCCTTTGCCGCTGCCGGCGCGCCCGCGCTGCCCTGCGGCTGGAAGTAGTCCACCACCTTGTAGCTCCTGGCGATGAGCCCCAGCGCCACGCCCGCGCAGAGCGCCAGCGCCGCGTAGAAGAAGAACTGCGCCGAGCCGGTGAACACGTTGAGCCACGAGGCCAGCGCCACGGCCAGGTTCGCCGCGGTCGAGGTCAGGAGCCACAGGCTCATGATCGTCCCCTTCATCTCGCGGGGCGCCTGGCTGTAGGCGAACTCCAGCCCCGTCGTCGAGATGAGGATCTCGGCGGTGGTCAGGAGGGCGTAGGGCGCGATCTGCCAGAGGACCGACAGGTACATCCCGCGCTCGATCGCGATCTCGAGGCCGCCGGCGACCACGTACGAGAGCGCGCCGATCACCATCCCGATGGTCATCCGCCGGAGCGCGGTCAGCTCGTAGCCGCCCCGCTTGAAGGCCGGGTAGATCAGGCCCGCGGTCAGGGGGATGAGCACCATCACCAGCGCGGGGTTCACGACCTGCATCTGCGACGGCTCGAACGTCCAGCCGAAGATCACGGGATCCATCTTCTTCGCCTGCACCACCCAGGTGGAGGCCTTCTGGTCGAAGAGCATCCAGAAGAAGGGGATGGGCAGGAAGATGGCCACCACGCGGAAGACGGCCTTCGCCCCCTCCACCGCCTCCTCCGGGTGCTCGGCGCGGGCGCCGTCCAGCCAGTGATCGCCCTGGCGCCGATCGCGGAGCGCGCTCACGACCACGCGCAGGAACGAGTGCGGGTTCCGGCCGGTGGGCGGGACGATGACGTAGTGGCGGCGGCCGAGCCAGTAGATCACCGTGGCGAGCGCCATCAGCGCGCCGGGGATGCCGAAGGCCACCCCGGGGCCGAAGTGCTTGAGCGTCTTGGGGATCAGCAGGGACGCGAAGAAGGAGCCGAAGTTGATGCTCCAGTAGAACATCGCGAACACCTTCTTCACGAGGTGCTTGTTCCCCTCGTGGAACTGATCGCCCACCATCGCGGAGACGCACGGCTTGATGCCGCCGGAGCCGAGCGCGATGAGGAACAGGCCCGCGTAGAAGCCCGTCCGGCTCTCCTCGAACACGGCGAGGCAGGCGTGGCCCGCCACGTAGAGCAGGCTCAGCCAGAAGATCACCCGGTACTTGCCGAGGAAGCGATCCGCGAGGTAACCGCCGAGCAGCGGGAAGAAGTACACGCCGCTCACGAAGAGGTGGAAGATCCCCTTGGCGGCGCCCTCCCGGACGGCCGGGTCCGGGCTGTGATGGACGAGCAGGTAGTCGATGAGGAACACCGTGAGGATGTTCCGCATCCCGTAGAAGCTGAAGCGCTCGCAGGCCTCGTTGCCGATGATGAACGGGATCTGCGGCGGGAGCCGGTCCCTGTCGGGCGCGCTCGTGGTGGCCATGGGCTGGGGTTCGCTTCCTGGTTCGGGGGGCGGCGGCAGCAGCGCGCCGGGCCGCGGATTCTGCACGGTCTCCGCGCGGGTTGCACGGCGAGAAGGCACCACCCGCCGGGGGCGCCGAGCGCTGGGGAAATCTCCGCGCTCAGCGCTCCGGCCCGGGGCTCTGCCGGGGCGGGCGCCGCTGCGCGCGGAGCCAGGCGAGGCCGGGCTCGTAGACGATATCGTGGGCGCCCTCGTAGAGCGCCAGCACGGCGCTCCCCGACGCCCGCTCCAGCCTGAGGCGCGCGCCCGCGCGGGCGAACGCCTGGGCGCTCCCGGAGGGGAGGGGCGCCGCCGCCTCGAGCAGGCGGCGGAGCGCCCCCTCGGGCACCCGGCCGTCGGGATCCGCGAGCTGGTTGTAGGCCCGCAGCGCGTGCTCGGGCGGGACGATATCGTCGCCGAGGCCGCAGCCGATGTACACCGGGACGCCCGCCCGGCGCGCGCGGTCCAGCCACGCGCTGGGGCTGCGCCGCTGGCACTCCCGGAGCGCGGCGGTGCCCGGGCGCGGCGCGCCGCCGCACACCGCGGCGATGTTCCCGGCATAGTGGCGGCGCGGGAACCGCCTGGCGTTGTAATGGTACCATTCGGAGAGATCGTGGATCGGGGCCCACGCCGCGACGCCGGCCCAGAGCTCCGGGCTGCGGCCCGCCATCGCGAGCGCGGTCATCCCGCCCCCCGAGAACCCCGCGAGGTAGATCCGCGACTCGTCCACGCGGGCGTGCCGCTTCGCGTAGTCGACCGCGTCGAGGATGTCCTGCGCCGCCAGATCGGAGGCGGCGGCCTCCGGCCGGCGATAGGGGCCGCGGAAGTCCGGGTGGATGAACACCCAGCCGTTCTTCTCCGCGAACGCCGCGTACGGGATCCCGATGTTCTGGCGCCAGTCGGTGCTCCAGCTATGCAGCACCACGAGCAGCGGCCTCGGCTCGTCCGCCCCCGGGCCGTGGAAGAACGCGCGCTGCGCGGCGCCGTCGGCGCTGGAGGTGATCGTCACCGGCCGCGCGCCCGGCGCGAGCCGGCTCCACGCCTCCAGCGTCAGGGCTCCCTCCCCGCCGGGGAAGCGCAGGGCGCGCGTGAACCCGGGCAAGAGGCCCGCCTCCTCCTCCCCGGCCCGGGGCGCGGAGCGTGCCGTCGCCCCCGCCGCGGCGCCCAGCTCCGCGCGGGCGAGCGGGAGCGGCGCGAGCGCGGCGAG
>CAYQYG010000667.1:0-2738 GCA_964421485.1 uncultured Polyangiaceae bacterium
CCGGGGACGGGCGCGGATCCGGGGACGGGCGCGGATCCGGGGACGGGCGCGGAAGCGGCTCCGGGAACGGCGACGGATGCGGAAGCAGGAGCGGAAACGGATGCGCGAACGGGCGCGGGCGCCGGGGGCGCGGCGCAGGCGGCGCAGGCCACGGCGAGGAGGGCGGCGGGGATCGGGCGGAGGACGGCCATCGCGGGCCATCTTAGCGGGCGTCAGGGCCCGGCGTGGGGGGGGCGCTCCAAAACTTCCAGTCGGGCGGGCTCGCCGGGTACGATCTCGGGCTCCGTGGGAAGCAGGGAGATCGCGATCGTGCTCGCGCTCGGGTCCGCCGCCGGCGTGGGGGCCGGGCTGGGGCTCCACCACGCGCTGCCGGGATCGCCGGTGACCGCGGGCGTGTCGATCGGGGAGCGGGTGGCGCCGGGCGGGGGCGCGGTGACGGGGTGGCTCGAGCGGCGGCGCGGCGAGGCGCGGCTGCGGATCGTGCGGCTCAGGGACGAGGACCGGGTCTTCGAGGTGACGCTGGGGGAGGCGGGGGTCGAGATCGACGTCGAGGCGACGCTCGAGCAGGCGCGGCGGATCGGGCACGAGGGGCCGCTGATCCGGCGGCTCAAGGAGGCGGCGCGGGCGCGGCGGGGGGAGGTGGAGGTGCCGCTCGCGTGGCGCGTCGACGAGGCGCGGGCGCGGGAGCTCCTCGCGACGATCGCGCCGAGGGTGCGGCGCGCGGCCGTGGACGCGCGGCTCGACATGGCGCGGAAGGAGAAGGTGGCGGACGTGCCGGGGCGCGAGCTCGACGTCGCGGCGTCGATCGAGGCGCTGCGGGCGGCGGCGCACGAGGACGAGGAGACCGTCGATCTCGTGACGCGGCACGTGTCGGCGGCGGTCACGCTCGCGGACCTCACGCGCGTGGACGTGACCAGGGTGGTCTCGTCGTTCGAGACCGCGTTCACGACCTACGGGACGGGGGCGGGGCGCGCCGTGAACATCGCGAACGCGGCGTCGAAGATCGACGGGACGGTGATCGCGCCGGGGGAGACGTTCTCGTTCAACGAGCACGTGGGGCCGCGGACGAAGGACAACGGGTTCACGCTGGCGCCCGAGATCCAGGGGGACGAGACGGTGACGGGGTGGGGCGGCGGGACCTGCCAGGTGTCGAGCACGCTCTACGCGGCGGCGATCTTCGGGGCGCTCGACGTGATCGATCGCCAGAGCCACTCGCGGCCGAGCGTGTACACGAAGATGGGGCTCGACGCGACGGTCTTCTACCCGACCGTGGACCTCCGGATCCGGAACAGCCTGCCCTTCCCGGTCATGATCCACGCGTTCCTGCCCAAGCCGACCGCGATCCGCGTCGAGCTGCTCGGCGGCGATCCGGTCGCGGTCGTGGAGTACACGTTCGGGATCGGGCGCATCGAGGACTTCATGCGGCGGATCTACGTGAAGCGGGAGCTCGCGCCGGGGCGCGTGAGGCGGCACCAGAAGGGCACGCGGGGGTACGACGTGACGTCGGTCGCGACCGTCCGCTACAGGGACGGGCGCGTCGACGAGCGGCGCTGGTTCAGCGGGTACCGGCCGGCGCCCGAGGTCTACTGGGTCGCGCCCGATTTCGATCTCGGCGAGCTGCCGCCCCTGCCCGAGCACGCGAAGGGGGTCGAGGACCTCTCGAGGCGCGCCGGCGAGGGAGAGGACGCGTACTCGATGTGAGCGCCGCGGGCGCGGTCGGCCGGGGTCAACCGGCGTCCTTGCAGCAGCGGAAGCCGACCTCGTAGAAGCGGAACATCGGGCCGTGCGAGTCGTTCGTGCCGCGGCAGCCGGCCCAGGGCTTGGACCAGTAGCCGCCCTTGAGCGACGAGCGGTAGCGCCACTCGGGGCGCGAGGTGGTCACCCACTCCTCGACGTTGCCGACGAGATCGATCGCGCCGGAGGGGCTCTTGCACGCGGGGAACGCGCCGGAGGGCTCGCCCTGCCAGACGCGCGCGGCCTCGGCGCCGCGGACGTCGGGGTTCTCGGAGAGCAGCTTCCGCTCGCTCACGGGCATGTAGGGCTTCGAGACGTTGCAGGCGCGCGGGTCGTGCGCGAAGCCGTAAGGGAAGGGCTGGACGAGCGGGCCCTCGCACGCGGTCTCCCACTCGAACTCGGTGCAGAGGCGCTTGCCGGCGCCGGCGCAGAGCTGCTCGGCCTCGACGAACCGGAGCATGATCGCGGGGCGCTCGCCCGCGCGGTTCGGCCACTCGTAGCGGTCCATGCACGCGCGCACGGGGGTCTCGCGCGGCTCGAGCGCGATCGCGCCCGGGAAGAAGCTCCAGCAGTGGCCGGACGCGTACGCGGTGCAGACGCGCTGCACGTACTCGTGGTGCACGCCCTCGACGAGCACCATGTCCTCCGGGCACGCGGCCGCTGGAGGCGCCGCGGCCGCCGCCGGCGGAGGGGGGGGCGGGGCGCAGGGCGCCGCAAGGCGATCTGGAGCCCAGAATGTCAAACCAGGGAGGATCTGGGCGAGAAGGGCCTCGAAGAGCACGCGGACCTCGCGAGCCCCTCTATCGCAACCGCGCGGGCGGCGGCACCCCCTCGCGTGCGGGACCGCCGCGGAGTAGGCTCGCATCCATGAAGATGCACATGCTTGGCCTGGGGTTTCTCGGGGCGCTCGGATGGGCGATCGGGTGCGGCGGGAACGTGGTCGTGGACGACGGCACCGGCGGCGGGAGCGGCGGGACGACGAGCTCGACGACGAGCTCGACGAC
>CAYQYG010000668.1:0-2718 GCA_964421485.1 uncultured Polyangiaceae bacterium
CGTCGCTGATCTCCCCCACCGTCGCCCCCGCCTTCACCGCCTCCAGGATCGGCGGCATCAGGTTCTCGTCCCCCCGCGCCGCCGCGTCCACCCGCCCCAGCGCCTCGGACCGCGCCGCCCCCTCGTGCGCCGCCCGCCACGCCCGCGTCCGCGCCACCTGCTCCCGCTCCACCTCGGGGTTGATCTTCATCACCGGCACCGGCGGCGCGTCCGACACGAACTCGTTCTGCCCCACCACGATCCGCCGCTTCTCCTCCACGTCGAGCTGGTAGCGGTACGACGCCGCCTGGATCTCCCGCTGCACGTACCCCTGCTCGATCGCGCGCACCATCCCCCCGAGCTCGTCGATCCGGCGGATGTACCCCTGCGCCGCCTCCTCCAGCCGCGTCGTCATCGCCTCGATCGCGTAGCTCCCGCCCAGCGCATCGACCACGTCGGCCACCCCGGACTCGTACCCGATCACCTGCTGCGTCCGCAGCGCCAGCGTCGCCGCCTCGGCCGTGGGCAGCCCGAGCGCCTCGTCGAAGCTGTTCGTGTGCAGCGACTGACAGCCCCCGAGCACCGCGGCCAGCGCCTGCAACGCCACGCGCACCACGTTCACCAGCGGCTGCTGCGCCGTCAGCGTCGCCCCCGCCGTCTGGCAGTGGAAGCGCAGCGCGCGGGCGCGCTCCGTCCTCGCCCCGAAGCGCTCCGCCATGATCGCCGACCACATCCGGCGGGCGGCGCGGAACTTCGCCACCTCCTCGAGCAGGTTGTTGTGCCCGTTGAAGAAGAAGCTGAGCTGGCCCCCGAACCCGTCCACGTCGAGCCCCGCGCGGACCGCCGTGTCGACGTAGGCGATGCCGTCGGCGAGCGTGAACGCGAGCTCCTGCGCCGCGTCGCAGCCCGCCTCGCGCATGTGGTAGCCGCTGATCGAGATGGTGTTCCACTCGGGCACCTCCCGCTCGGCGAACGCGAAGACGTCCCGGATGAGCCGCAGCGACGGCGCGGGCGGGTAGATGTACGTCCCGCGGGCGATGTACTCCTTCAGGATGTCGTTCTGGATCGTCCCGCGCAGCTTCGCGCGCGGCACCCCCTGCTCCTCGGCGACCGCGATGTAGAGCGCGAGCAGGATCGCCGCGGTCGCGTTGATCGTCATCGACGTCGAGATCTTCTCGAGCGGCAGGCCGGCGAGCAGCGCGCGCATGTCCTCGAGCGAGTCGATCGCCACGCCCACGCGGCCGACCTCGCCTGCGGCCAGCTCGTGATCGGAGTCGCGGCCCATCTGCGTGGGCAGATCGAACGCGACCGACAGGCCCGTCTGGCCCTGGGAGAGCAGGTACCGGTAGCGCGCGTTCGACTCCGCCGCGGTCCCGAAGCCCGCGTACTGGCGCATCGTCCAGAGCCGGCCCCGGTACATGTTGGGCTGCACGCCCCGGGTGAACGGCGGCTGCCCCGGGAAGCCGAGGTCTCGATCGGCATCGAAGCCGAGCTCCCCGAGCGTGCTGGCGTCGTACAGATCGTCCGCGTCCCGTTCGGGCCGTCCCGGGCCGCCGGCGAGCACGGGGGCGCGGCGGCGGGCCTTGTCCCGGGCCTTCTGGAGGTGCGCCTCGTAGCGGGCGCGGGCGTCGTCGTTGCGGCTCATCGTGCGTCTCCTTCGGAGCTCTTTCTCCAAACCTCCACCGGCGACGCCAGCCCCGCCCGCGGACGGTGCGGGCGGGATCCTGCCGGAGAATTTGAACGCAAAGACGCAAGGGAACGCAGAGGCGCAAACCAGAAATTTGTCTGTATTTTTGCGTCCTTGCGTCCCCCTTGCGTCCTTGCGTTCAAATCTCTCTTCTTTCTCTCGCCGGGATCCTTGCCCAGACCTCTGGCAGGCGGTGCTACAGGCGCGCCGCCAGGATACGGGTCAGGGCGTCGCCCGCCGCGCGCGCGAGCACGTCCATGCTGCGCGTGCCGCGGAGGGTGTCGCCGAGTTGATCGGCCACGAGCACCATGACCGGCCGGCCCGCGACGCGCACCGCCACGGCGGCGACGTCCAGGCTGGGGCTGGTCATGACGTCGAGCAGCGGCGCGTGCGCGAGCGTGCCCGGGACCGGACCGAGGTAGATGCTGGTCGCGGTCGCCGTGGCGAGCAGGCTGGGCTGGTTCATCGGGAGGGCGAGCTCGCGCAGCGCGGCCTCGTCGCCGAACGCCGGGTTGCAGGCGTGGCCCTGGAACGCGCCGCGCTTGACGGCGAACACGGCCGCGCGCCGCCCGATGAGCTCGAGCCCCCGGAGCACGACGTGCACGATCTCGTCGCGCGCGCGCGCGGCGTGAAGCGCCTCGAGGACCTCGGTCAGGTCCGCGACGGGCGGCAGCGGCGGGTCCTCGGCGGGCACCGGCGAGGGCGCCTCGGCCGCGGGCGGTGCGCCCTCCGCGGGCCCGGGCGCCGCGGCGACCGCGACCGGGCCGGGCTGCGGGCCGTCGTCGCGGGCCGGGGGGATGTCGATCGCGATCGCGGGCCGCCCCATGTGGAGGCGCCCGTGGCGGAGCGTATCGGGGAGCTGATCGGCCCGAGCGGGCGCGTCGGCCGCCGGGCGCCCCGGGGCCCCGACCGCCAGACCGTCGGGCAGCGGCGGCGGGCGCAGCGCGGCCCCCTCGGCGCCGGCGGAGAAGCCGAGGGGCGGCGACGAGGGGAAGGACACGGCCGGCGGCGGCGCGGACGGCTCGCGCAGCGCTGCGGGGCGCGCCCCTGGC
>CAYQYG010000669.1:0-2715 GCA_964421485.1 uncultured Polyangiaceae bacterium
CCCCGGGGCGCGGCGGCGGCCTGGCGGCGGTTCGAAGCCGAGGTGGGGCCGGGGTGGCTGGCCTCGTGGGACCAGGACACGCGGGTGCCGTCGCGGATCCTCGGGCCGGGGCTCGCGGCGCCGGGGGTGATCGCGTCGGCCCAGGCGGCGGAGGCGTTCGCGCGGGCGTTCCTGGAGCGGCACCTCGACCTGCTCGCGCCGGGGGCCGCCCCGGAGGACCTCGTGGTCGTGGGGAACGACCTCGACACGGGGGGCGCCAAGGCGATGCGGACGGTCGGGTTCTCCCAGCGGCGGCGGGGCATGCCGGTCGTGGGCGGGCAGGTGAGCTTCCGGTTCAAGGCCGACCGGCTGCTCCTCGTCGGCTCCGAGGCGCTGCCCCGCGTCGACGCGGCGGCGCCGCTGGCGTCGCTCGATCCGGCGGTCGCGCGCGAGCGGGCCGAGGCGTGGGTGCGGTCGGATCGCGCGGGCGAGGCGCAGGCAGGGGCCGTGGAGGGGCCGCTCGTGCTGCCCATCGTGCGGGCCGGCGGGGCGGCGTACCGCGCGGTGGTGCGGGTGACGGTCGACGCGCGCGAGCCCATCGGGCGGTGGGCCGTGTACCTCGACGCGGAGACCGGGGCGCCGGTCGCGCGGGAGCAGACGCTGCGGTTCGCGAGCGGCACGCTGCTCCTCGACGCGCCCGTGCGCTACCCGGGCGCGGGGCGGAGCGACTACCCGGCGCGGCGGGCGGCGCTGACGGTCGGGGGCGCGGCGGTGACGAGCGACGACGCGGGGCTGGTGAGCTGGCCGGACGCCTCGCCGGCGGCGCTCCTGGCGCAGCTCTCGGGGCCGCTGGCCGAGGTCGCGAACGCCGCGGGGGCCGAGGCGGCGGCGAGCTTCACGCTCGATCCGGGGGGCACGGTCGTCTGGAGCGCGCCCGCGAGCGAATTCGAGGACGCGCAGCTCAGCGCCTACGTGCACGCGCTGATCGTCAAGGGCCACGTGAAGACCATCGCGCCGCAGATGGGCTGGCTCGACATGCAGGTGCAGGTCGAGACGAACATCAACGACGTCTGCAACGCCTTCTCCGACGGGACGAACATCCACTTCTTCCGGGCGGGCGGCGGGTGCGAGAACACGGCGCGGCTCGCGGACGTCGTGTACCACGAGTTCGGCCACTCCTTTCACGCGCACGCGATCATCCCCGGCGTCGGCGAGTTCGAGGGCGGGCTGGGCGAGGGGCAGGCCGACTACCTCGCGGCGACGATCACCGGGGACCCGGGGACGTCGCGCGGGTTCTTCCTCTCCGACGAGCCGCTCCGGCACATCGATCCGCCGGACCGGGAGTACGTGTGGCCGGACGACGTGAGCGAGGCGCACGAGACGGGGAAGATCATCTCGGGCGCGCTGTGGGACCTGCGCAAGGCGCTCGCGCAGAAGCTCGGGCAGGCCGAGGGCGTGGCCCACACCGACTGGCTCTATTACCAGGGCATCCGGCGCGCGGTGGACATCCCGTCGATGTACCCCGAGGTGCTCGCGGCCGACGACGACGACGGCGACCTCGCGAACGGGACGCCCAACGGCTGCGAGATCGCGACGGCCTTCGGGCTGCACGGGATCCGGGCGCTCGCCGCGGAGATCAGCGATCTCGGCGCCGAGCCGCCGGCGCAGGACGGCTACCGCGTGTCGATGAAGGTCTCCGGCCTGTTCGAGGGCTGCCCCGGCGACTCGATCGAGGAGGCGCGGATCTCGTGGCGGCTCCGGGAGAACCACGGGATGAGCGGCACGGCGGCGATGGCGCCCGAGGGCGACGCGCTCGTGGGCGTGATCCCGCCGCAGCCGCCGGGCAACGTGGTGCAGTACCGCGTCGAGCTCCGGCTGGCGGGCGGCGCGCTGATCGCCTTCCCCGACAACCCCGCCGATCCGCGCTACGAGCTGTTCATCGGCGAGACGGTCCCGCTCTACTGCACGGACTTCGAGGCGGACCCGAGCGCGGACGGGTGGACGCACGGCGCGGGCGACTGGCAATGGAGCACGCCGATCGGCGGCCCGGGCAGCGGCGACCCGTCCGAGGCCTACTCGGGCGCGAAGGTCTACGGCAACGATCTCGGGCACTCGGGGAGCGACGGCCGCTACGAGCCGAATTCGACGAGCATGACGGTGAGCCCAGTGATCTCCACGCAGGGGCGCCGGCGCATCCGGCTCCAGTACCGGCGCTGGCTCCACGTGGAGGACGGGAACTTCGATCAGGCCACGATCTACGCGGACGGGGAGCCGGTCTGGGCGAACGTCGATTCGAACCAGGGCGACTTCAGCAGCACGCACCACCGCGATCACGAGTGGCGCTTCCACGACGTGGATCTCGAGGGCTTCGGGGACGACGGCCAGGTGCAGATCGGCTTCGAGCTGAGGAGCGATCCGGGCCTCGAGCTCGGGGGCTGGACGATCGACGATCTGTGCGTGGTGGCGCTCGTGGACCCCCGCTGCGGCAACGGCGAGCTCGACCCCGGCGAGGGCTGCGACGACGGCGCGGGGAACAGCGACACGGCGCCCGACGCCTGCCGCACCGACTGCACGCCGGCCCGCTGCGGCGACGGGGTGATGGACACCGGGGAGGGCTGCGACGGCGAGGGCTGCCCGGCGACCTGCGCGGCGGCGGGCGAGGACGCGGCCCCCGAGGGCGGCTGCGCCTGCGCCATCGGCAGCGCCGCGCGCGGCGCCGGCGCCGGCGGGTCGGCG
>CAYQYG010000670.1:0-2691 GCA_964421485.1 uncultured Polyangiaceae bacterium
CTCGTGCGCGGGCTTCTCCTCGGGGGCGGGCGCCGCGGTGCCGGGCGCCGCGCTGGCGGGCGGCTGCACGGCGGGGCGCAGCGGGGCGGCCGTCTGGCCCTTCGCGATCAGCGCGCGGGAGAGCGCGCGGTGCTTCGCCTCGACGAGCGAGGTGAAGGTCGTGATGATCGGGAGGAGCGTGTCGGGGTCGACGCTCTTGTCGGTGATCTTGGCCTCGCCCTCCTTCACCGCGCGGATGAAGGCGTCGAACGACGGGCTCATGATCTTCGGCCACGGGTCCGACTGGTGCGTGGTGCCGAAGGTCTTCAGCGCCTCCGAGGACCCCTCGAGCTTCTTCAGCGCGGCCTTCATCGCCTCGGGATCGATCTTCTTGCCGATCAGCGAGAGCATCAGGTTGCGCGCGTCCTCGAACGCGGGGAGCGCGGCCTTCTGGCCGTCCTCCGCGGTCGCGAGATCCGCCGGGTGCGCCTTGTGCCAGGCCATCACCGCCTCGCCCAGCTTGTCCGAGAGCTCGTCGAGCTTGGCAAAGTCGGCGACGAGCTTCTTGTGAAGCTCCTTGCCCTTCTCGAAGCTGTCCTTCTTGTACTCCTCGCGCATGTAGTAGTTCTGCGCGGCCGCGATGTTCTTCGCGAGCTCGACGGCGAAGGGCGCGAAGGCCGCGAGCGCGCCGTCGACCTCGGGCATCGCGGGCTCCTTGAGGCCCGCCGCGACGGTGCAGGCGCGCGCGTTGCGCTCGTGCGGCGCCCGCGCGGCGAAGTTGAACGGCGGCTTGCGATCCTCGCCGCCGGGCTTGGCCGCGTCAGGGCCGCTCGTGGGCTTTGCTTCGGGCGCGCCGGGCTTGGCCGCGTCCTTGGGCCCCGCGGCGGTCTTCGGGGCCTCCTTGCCCGAAGGCTTCGCGCCGTCCTTCGGGGCGTCCTTGCCGGGCGCGGCCGGCTTGCCGTCCTTGCCCATCCCCGGCGGCGGCGCCGCGCCTGGTGGCGTCGTCGCCGCCGCGCCCCCGAAGCTCGGGATCTTCTTCTCGCTCGGCTCGTCCTTGCCGAGGCTCGCGAGGTAGGAGTCCCGCGCTTGCTTGAGCGTGAGCGTCCCGAAGTAGCAGACGTCGGATCGGTACTCCTTCATCGTCTGCGGGTCGACCTTCGCCAGCGGCGCCATCGGGTTGCGCATGTTCAGCTTCCCCTTGTTCGGGCTGGCGGCGGAGCTGGCCGGCTCGGGCGTCGGGGCAGGCGGATCCTCTTTGCAGCCGGAGATGCCGGCGGTGGCGAGCACGAGCGCGATGGGGAAGAGCGACCGGAAGGGAATCATTGAGAGGCCTCCTCCACGTCGGGTCGGGATCCGCGCTGGGCGGTCCCCCCGGTGGCAAAGCTTTGAACGGGCGCATCATGCCCGAGCCGCTGCCGCTTGCAACAGGGTGAGCTCGGGACGGGCGCCCCCCCGAACCGCGGCCGGTCACCGGTTGTTCCTGTCGCGGACGCTCTGCGGCGGGCGTCGGACGCCGCGGCGATCCGGGCAGAGCGCGGTCCCGGCGGCTGGGATAAGGTGCGCGCCGTGAAGCTCCGCACCGTGACACTGGACGATCTGACCATCGATGATGAGCGATCTTTCCGCCATGTCGGGCTCTACGCCGATCTCAAGGAGGTGCTCCGGCGGGACGGCTACCGGTTCCGCGTCCCGGTCTCCGGCGCGAGCTGGGACCGCGTGCTCTTCCTGAACCTGACGTTCTGGAGCCCGAGTGATCCCGCGGACGTGCTCGAGGGCGATCACATCGCCGCGGACGTGGTGGCGCACGTCGCCTGGCACCACCTGACGAGCCGGGCGCTCTGCCCCGGGGCGGATCCGGCGCTCGCCGGCGCAGCGCCCCGCCTCACCGCGGACGGGCTGCTCCTCGGCGAGGCGATCGCGAGCGCGTTCGACCTGTACCTCGTGGGCCGCCTGCTCGGCCACTCGCCGGGCTCGGAGCTCCTGGAGACGCAGGTGCCCGCGATGGCCGAGGCGGCCGAGGCGGCCGGGCTCGCCGAGGAGGGCTTCGAGGCGCTGCTCGGCGAGATCGCGGCCGATCCCGAGCGCGCGTTCGAGGACCTGCGGTCGCTGCTGTTCGACGTCACCACGGCGCTCGTGCGCTGCGACTCGCTGACGCGCGCGGCCGAGCTGCTCGACGGCTTCGGCGGGAGGCGCTTCGCGGCGCTGCTGCACCACTACGAGCTCTCGACGTGGATCCTGCACGCGCGCGCGCACGGCGCGTCGCTCGATCCGGATCCGGCGGCGCGGGACATCGACGCCGCGCTCCGCGCCGCGCCCGTGTCGCTCGACTGGCTGGAAGCGCGATGGCTGCGCGCGGCGTGACCCGGGGCCCCGAAGGCCAGGCGATCCCCGATCGACGTTGCGCATGCCCTCGAGGTGGGCGATCCTGAATTCCAGGCATGCAGCTCGCTTGCTCGGTCTGCAAGACGTACGTCGATATCGTGGTCGGCCGCGAGATGAGGCCTTCGCTGCCCTTCATCTGCAAGTCGTGCCGCGCGAAGAGCAAGCAGAGGCTCGGAGCGGACGTCGAGAGGCGCCCCGGAGCCCAGGACGTCCACCCGGGCGCGGGCGCCTCGCCGCGCGAGGCGCCCCGGCCCGCTGCGCCCGATCCGGCGCAGCACGCCGGGGCCGAGGAGCATCCCGCCGCGCCCCCGCGGCCCGCGCCGCCGCGCC
>CAYQYG010000671.1:0-2689 GCA_964421485.1 uncultured Polyangiaceae bacterium
GGGCGCGTCCCCGTGCACGGCGATGCGCCGTCGCTATGTCACCGCGCGACCGAGCCCGCAATGAGCCGCTGAGCGCATGAATTCCGGTCGCCCCGCTCCCCGGGTGCCGGCGACCTCAGAGCCGCTCGAGCATCTTCCGGTGGCGGTCCGACAGGCGAGATTCGTTGACCCGGGAGAGCAGGGCGAGGACCGCGGCCCGGGTGCGGTCGTCGAGGGGGGCGCCCATCTCGACGGCTTCGAGGTAGAGCTCCAGGGCGCGGCGATAGGCGGGGCGCCGGGCCCGGACGTCGTCGATGGCGGCTTGCTCGGCGGTCAGGGCGGCGTAGGCGAGGACCTTGGAGGGGTCTCCGAGCACGCGGGCGGCGCCGAGGGCGTCGAGCTGCTCGACCATGCCGTACACCGGGCCGAAGATGCCGTCGGCCGTCTCGCGGACGAGCTGCTCCGCCTCGTCGAGGCGGCCGCCCTGGCGGGCGCCGGCGGCGCGCGCGATCGCGTCGGCGAGCGCCTCGAGCATCCGCAGGATGTAGTCGCGCTGGCGGATCGCCATGGGCGCGGAGCATAGCACCGGAGCAGCAGACCGCGCGCCAAGGACCAGCACGAGCGCCGGGATGGATGGCGTCCAGCAGGGCGACGGGCGGGCGGGGGTGGCCGTGATGGCGGCCGGAATGAAACCTCAAATCAAGATCGACCACACCTGTCGATTGGCGCTTGCCTCCACGCACCGCCGGATGCCCCTGATGCCACCGCTGATGGCGTCTCCATCAGAAGCGACTCTCCCTCGACCTCATCACCCGGCAATAGGCCCCGGGGGCCGAGGATGTGCCCCCAGACTGGGCCGATCCCCCGAGCGTGGAGCCGCGGCTCGGAAGCCCGCGCGCGCATCGGAATGATAGCCCCGACCCCTCCGCCGCGTAGGGGGGAGGCGGGACCCGGTCTGGGGGCACATCCTCGGCCCCCGGGGCCGGACGCCGTCGCCCGGCTCGACATCGAGCCCCGCCGCCGCCCTCACCCCTCGATCCCGACCACCGCCCCCTCGGGCAAGCTCGCCGCGAACGCGTCCCGCGCCGCCCGCACCCGGTCCTCGACCTGCCCGTCGAACGTCAGCTTCGTCCGGTACCCCGTCTCGGCCCACCGCGGATACGACCCGATCGCCACGTCGCGGTGCGCCTCGACGACCGCATCGAGCATCGGCTTGATCTGCCCCTCGTCGAGCGTGGTCAGCACCGCGAGCGAGATGAACGGCGCCCCACCCGCCAGCTCCGCTCGGATCAGCGGCTGCTTCGACTGGAAGATCTCCGGCACGCCCGGGAGCACCCACACGTTGCGCATCACCACGGCCGGCCAGACGATCGCGTCGCTCGCGACCAGGCGGGCGCCCTCCGGGATCCGCCGCATGAGCAGGTGGCCCTCGGTGATCCGCGCGCCGTAGTAGCCGCGGAGCAGGGCCTCCAGCTCCGGCGAGTCGACCACGGGCACCCCGAAGGCCCGCGCCACGCCGTCGATCGTGAGGTCGTCGTGCGTCGGGCCGACGCCGCCGCTCGTGAAGACCCAGTCGTGCGCGGCGGAGAGCGCGCGGACCTCCGCGGCGATCACCTCGAGCTCGTCCAGCACCATCACCACGCGCCGGAGCTCGACGCCCAGCGCGCGCAGCGTGCGCGCCAGGACGACCACGTTGCGGTCCTCGATCTTCCCGCTCAGGAGCTCGTTGCCGATGACCAGCGCTGCAGCCGTCTTCATCGCGATCCCCCCGGAGGCCCTGCGCCTAGCCCTCGAACTCGCGCGTCACCGGGCGGCCGCCTTCGTCGATGTGCAGGAGCTCCTCGACCCGGCGCTCGGCGCGATCGAGGCGCTCCTGCGCCGCGCGCGAGAGCCGGATCCCCTCCTCGAACAGCGCGAGGGCGCGCTCCAGCGGCAGGTCGCCCTGCTCGAGCTCGGCCACGATCGCGCCGAGGCGGCGGGTCGACTCCTCGAACGAGAGGCCCGCGTCCCCTCCTCCCTCGTCACGCGCGTCGCTCATCGCGGCGGAGCGTCCCCCGGTGACGCCGGCGACGCAAGCAGGACAGAGCTCGGTCCGGGCGGCATCGCGGGCACGAGCAGCACGCCGTCGGGATCCGCGACGACCGGGATCGCGAGGCCGTCCGGCCGGACCACCCTCGCGGCGCGGCCGGCGGCGCGAGGCGCCGCGGACGGGTCATTCGCGATGATCGTGACCCACGCAACCCCCGTCGCGAGCGGGCTGCTGGGGTGGTCGAGCGCGCGGCCGGCGAGCGCGGCGCGGGCGAGCGAGCGGACGCCCGGATCCGGATCGAGGTCGCGCGCGAGCGCGAGCACGCGGCCCCGCTGCGCCTCCGTGCGCGCGGAGAGCCCGCGGACGATCGCGCGGCGCACCGCGGGGTCCTCCTCGAAGCGGTACGCGGTCGCGAGCAGGGAGACGCTGTCGGGCTCCGGATCGCGGCCGAGGCCCAGCGCGACGTGCGCGCGCACGACCGGATCGGTCCCGCCGAGCAGCCGCTTGATGCGGCCGCGCACGACCTCGTCGTCGCGGCTCGCGAGCGCGCGGGCCGCGAGCGGCGAGAGCGGGCCGCCGGCCTCGGCCCACGCCGCGAGCCGCGAGGTGGCGATCCCGCCGCCCGAGGCGTCCGCGAGCAGGGCCACACCGGCCGCCACCGCGCCGGCCGGCGGCGGCATG
>CAYQYG010000672.1:0-2667 GCA_964421485.1 uncultured Polyangiaceae bacterium
CGATCAGGAGCGCGATCGCCGCGGTGGCCGCCGCGCCCGCGCCGCCGCGGCCCGGCTCGCCCGGCGCCGCGACCGCGCAGCCGTCGTCCTCGGCGGCCTGATCGGCGGCGCACTCGCCGGAGAAGCCGTGGCGCGGCGTCGGATCGCACGACGAGATCGGCTCGCCGGGCGGGTAGATCGCGCAGATGCCGGCGACGTCGTCGGGCGAGAGATCGCGCAGCGCGATCGAGCCGGGGATGTAGCCCATGTTCATGGTCGCCTCCATGTCCGGCGAGTGCGACAGGCCCAGGAAGTGCCCCACCTCGTGCGTCACGATGCTGAGCAGGTCGAAGTCCACGCCGGTGTCGCCCGTCGTGAACCGCACGTTCGCCGAGTTGAGCTCCATGTCGGCGTCGTAGATGTCGCCGTCGTCGAGGTTGTACGTGACCGTCGTGAGCGCGAGCACGGTGTCCGCGCCCGAGTGCGGCCACTGGTCGTCGCGGTACATGATGATGTTCGCGTTGCCCTTGTCCTGGTTGTACTCGTGCAGGTCGCAGGCGACCGGGCCCGTGTACGAGACCTGGATCCGCGGCGTCGCCCCGCCGCCGCAGTCGGCCTGCGTCCACGCGGCGAACGCCTGCTCGAACACGGCCTCGGTCCCGGCGAGGCTCACCTGCGACGAGGCGCCCTCGTGGATCGAGTAGCTGACGCAGGGGTTGGGCCAGGCGAGCGGCGTCCCGCAGTCGCCGGCCGAGGGCGGCGTGCAGACCTGGGCCGTGTCCCCCTCGCAGACCGAGGTGCGGCAGTAGGCCGCCGCAGGCGCGGCGGCGAGCGTGAGCGCGAGCGCGGCGCCGAGCGCCGGGACGGCGAGCAGGCTATTTCTTCGCATCGAGGGCCTTCCGCGCGCGCCGGACCATCGCCACGGCGTCCTCCAGGGGCGCTCCCACCAGCGCCTCCCGCGCCGAGATCATCGGCCCCGGCCGGGGCACGATCGCCCCCCCGTCCGGGCTCGCCGCGAGGCGCAGCCGGGGCGCGGCCACGCCCGCGCCCGGCGGCGCCTGCTCCGCCACGACCGGGTAGTGCCCCTGCGCCATCCCGGTCACCACGAGCGCCCCGTCGTCCGCCTTCGCGAGGAACAGCAGCGATCGCGACCCCGGCGCGATGCGCGCGTCGCCCGGCACGAGCTGCCCCACCTTGTCCACCACGCCCCCGAGCGTCCTGACCCAGACCTCCTTGGCCGGTTCGCCCGCGACGCTCGTGTCGACCGCGATCCGCGTGTACGTCACGATCCGCTTCGCCCCGCCCAGCTCTTCCCACCGGCTCTTCCGCTCCGCGGCCGTCCCGACGACCACCGTCCTGGATCCGGCGACGAGCTGCTCCAGCGACATCGATATGGACACGGAGGCCGCGGCGGGGCGCGGCCCCGGCCAGGGCGCCCCCGGATCCACGACGAGCGCGGCGGGCAGCGCGAGCAGAAGGGCAAGTCCGAGGGCTCTGGGCGACATGCGGCCAGGATACCACGCTGCCCCGCGCCCGCGCGACCCGCTGGACCTCATGCGCCCGTGGGAGTAGCAGGTCCGTCGCCGCCCGGGGCTCCGGGGCGCGCTCCACGTGGCGCGCCCCGCGCCCCGGGCCCCCGAGGACCCCATGCACAGCGACACCCTGACGATCGGCAAGCACACGTTCCAGTCCCGCCTCTTCGTGGGCACCGGCAAGTACAAGGACCTCGACGAGACCGGGCGCGCCCTCGCGGCCTCCGGCGCCGAGGTCGTCACCGTGGCCGTCCGCCGCGTGAACCTCAAGGACCGCGGCGAGGGCTCGATGATGTCGCTGCTCACCTCGGGCCGCTACACGATCCTGCCCAACACCGCCGGCTGCTACACCGCCGAGGAGGCCGTCCGCACCTGCCGCCTGGCCCGCGAGCTCGGCCTCTCCGATCTGGTGAAGCTCGAGGTCATCGGCGACCAGCGCACCCTCTTCCCCGACAACGAGGCGACGCTCGAGGCCGCGAAGATCCTCGTGAAGGAGGGCTTCACGGTGCTCCCGTACTGCATCGACGACCCCATCGTCTGCCGCAAGCTCGAGGACCTCGGCTGCGCCGCCGTCATGCCCCTCGCCGCCCCCATCGGCAGCGGCCTGGGCATCCGCAACCCCTACAACCTGATGATCGTGCTCGAGTCCGCGAAGGTCCCGGTCATCGTCGACGCGGGCGTCGGCACCGCGAGCGACGCCGCCGTGGCGATGGAGCTCGGCTGCGACGGCGTGCTCATGAACACGGCCATCGCCGGCGCCCGCGACCCCGTGCTCATGGCCGAGGCGATGCGCGACGCCGTCCGCGCCGGCCGCCTGGCCCACCTCGCCGGCCGCATCCCCCGCAAGCTGCACGCGAGCGCCTCCTCCCCGGTGGACGGCCGGATCGGCGCCGTCTGAGGCCTGCCCGGACCGCATCGGCGGCCCGAGCATCCACGTTCGACATCGGGCGCCTCGTGGGATACCCATGACCATGCTTCGAGGGCCTGCTCATCGCGCGTGCGGCCCGGCGCCCTGCCTCGCCGCTGCGCTCGCATTCATTCTCGCCGCTGCGCCCGCGCGCGCCCTCGCCGCCGACCCGGCCTCCGCGCCCGCGCCCGCGCCCGCATCCGCGCCCGCATCCGCGCCCGCATCCGCGCCCGAGCCTGCGCCCGCGCC
>CAYQYG010000673.1:0-2584 GCA_964421485.1 uncultured Polyangiaceae bacterium
GAGTTCGGCGTCGGCGCCGGCGAGGCCGAGGCGCAGCCCCCCGGCCCCGCCGTGCCGCCCGCGGATCAGCCGATCATCAAGCGCATCCCGCCCCCGCGGCTCGCGGTGGAGGGCGGCGCGGGCGTGCTCGGCTTCACCGGCGGCGCCGCGGCGCTCGGCCCCGCGTGGAACGTGCGCGTGACCGGCACCCTGAGCGACCGGATCGCCGTCGAGGGGAACTACGTCGGCGCGGCCAACGGCGCGTCGAGGGAGGACGAGACGCTCCTGATGACCTCGGTCAACGCCGGCCTGCGCTTCAACTTGCTCCGCCCGGATCAGGCCCCCGCGCAGCCGTTCGTGGTGGCCGGGTTCGGCTACGCCGGCTGGACCGGCGACAACGGGGATTCGTTCACGCTCACGGTCCCGGTATCGGCCGGCGCGGAGCGGATGCTGACCGACAACATCAAGGTCGGCGCGCGCGTGAACTTCACCCCCGCGTTCCTCGACGAGCTCGGCGAGGGCGAGGACCCCCCCGGCGGCGATACGTGGTCGCTCATCGCCCACGTCGGCGGCGGGTTCTGACCGAGAGGCCAGCGCTCCCGCTGCCGCGACCGCTGCCGATTCCGTCGCCGCGACCGCTGCCGATTCCGCTGCCGTGACCGCTGCCGATTCCGCCGCCGATTCCGCTAATGGATAACGGAACGGAATCGGAGACGGTCACGGGCACGGAATCGGAGACGGTCACGGGCACGGAATCGGAGACGGCAGCGGAATCGGAGACGGCAGCGGGGGCACAAAAGAGCCCCGTTCGAGGCCCACGACGCTACCAGAAGCCTCTCCGCGGCGATAACTTGTCCTCCATGGACATCGGCAACCTCTTCACCGCGGCCGAGCCGCCGGCCCAGGGCGAGCGCTTCGAGGAGCTCCTCGCCTGCCGCAACCTCCGGATCGAGCGCATCGTGAGCTCCTCCGCGATCACCCCCTCGGAGTACGTCCAGGAGCAGGACGAGTGGGTCGCCCTGCTGCGCGGCGAGGCCACGCTCGATATCGCCGGCGAGCGCGTCGAGCTCCGCGCCGGTGACCACGTCTTCCTGCCCGCCCGCACGCCCCACACCGTGCTCCGCGTCTCGGAGGGGGCGCTGTGGCTCGCCGTCCACCTGCGCTGAGACGGCAATGGACACCGGATCGGCGACAGGGGGGCTATCCCTGCGGCCCGCTGTCCTCCGGATCGCCGATCCCGAGCCGCTTCATCAGGCGGAGGAGGACGTATCGATTCTTCAGCCCCAGCGCGCGCGACGCCGGGGTCACCTTGCCGCCCGTGCCCCTGAGCGCGGCCTCGATCTTCGCGCGCCCGATCGTCCTCTTCTTCATTTTCTTCTTCGGGCCGCCGGAGCTGGCCTCGCCGCCCTCACCGCGCGCCGGCTCCTCTGCGCCGGCCTCGGGCGCGGCCCCGCGCCGGCGCAGCGCCTCGAGGACCTTCTCGGTCAGCGCGACCTGGCTGCTCTTGCTCGACTCGAGGGCCGTCCACATGAGCAGGCTCAGCTCGCGCGTGTGGTGCGTGTACTCGTGGCGGAGCAGCGCTTCGATGAGCTGCGGCTCCACGAACGCCTCCCTCCGCCGCTCCCCGGGCCGCTCGAGGTAGCGCGCGCCCAGGCCCGCGTTGTCGCGCATCGCGCCGGCCAGGAGGTGCCGGAGCAGGAGCGGCACGTCCTCGCGCCGCTGCCCGAGCCCGGGCACCTCGACGCGACTCACCAGCCGCGCCGCGAGGTCGTGCTTGAGCTCGGCGACGGGCCGGTTCGTCGCCGCCACCAGCCGGAAATTCGACCAGCGCGCCCGCTTGTCGCCCAGCCGCTGGTACTCGCCCCCCCCGTCCAGCACGCGCAGCAGGTGGGCCTGGAGGTCATGGGGGAGCTCGCCGATCTCGTCGAGGAACAGCGTGCCACCGTCCGCCTCGCCGATGAGCCCGCGCCGCTCTTCGCTGGTGGGGTGCGGGTACCTGGGCGCATGGCCGAAGAGCTCCGCGTCGACCAGCCCCTCGGGCAGCGTCGCCGCGTTGCGCGCCACGAACGGTCCTCGGTGCCGCGGCGAGAGCGCGTGGATGGCCCGCGCCGCGAGCTCCTTGCCGGCCCCGCTCTCCCCGTGCACGAGCACGTGCCGCCCTGCCTCCCCTGCGAACTCGAGCGCGTCGCGCAGCGCCCAGGCGGCGGGGCTCTCCCCGACGATCCCGTGCTCGTCGGCGGCGCCGAACGGGAACCCGTGCGCCTTGCACCTCGTGCGCTGGAACCACCGCGGCCGGCGGGACACCACGAGCAGCACCAGCGCGTCCTCCAGCGTCATCGTGTCGCCCGGCCGCACGATCCCCTCCTCGACCTCGTGGCCGTGGAGGAGCAGCGGGCGGCGCCCCTCGCATTTCACCCCCACCGCGCCGTCCGGGAGCGGAGTGAGGATGAGGTGGCGGCGCGAGATGACCGATCCCCGGAGCGGCGCCTCCAGCAGCGGCCAGTCCGACGGGCGCTGCGCGCAGAACCGCAGGAGCGGCATGCCGTCGCCGGAGGTCGGATGGTCGCGTCCGAGCACGGACGGCTCCGTGACGGGCGCCGCCTCC
>CAYQYG010000674.1:0-2550 GCA_964421485.1 uncultured Polyangiaceae bacterium
GCCGCGCCCGCAGCCGGAGCCGCGCCCGCAGCCGGAGCCGCGCCCGCAGCCGGAGCCGCGCCCGCCGCCTCGTCCCGGGGCCGCACCCCCTCCCGCCGCGTCACCGGCGTGGCCTCCGGCTCCGGCCGGATCACCGAGGCCGCCGCGATCTCCCCGAGCCGCGCCCCGCTCGCCTCCCGGACGAGCTGCGACCGGCACCCGAGCGAGCACGCGTAGCGCCGCTTCCCCGACACGTAGAGCACCTGGGACACGAGGTCCGGCGTGAACCGCTTCGCGCACGCGTCGCAGGTCGCCGCCGCCGCGCCGCCGTCGCCCGCGAGCTGGCTCTTCTCCAGGCACTTCTGCGAGCAGAAGAAAGAGAAACCCCCGTCCTTCTCCTCCATCTGATAGCGGAACTGGACCTCGAATCCGGTCCCGCACACGCTGCAAGTCTCGCTGATCCCGGCCACAGCCTCGCTCCTCCGCGCCCCGCGGCGCTCCCTCGAACACACGCCGGGGCCCCTCCCGGGGGCCCCGCCGCGCAGCCTGGCTCCGACGTTGAGCACACTCCAGGATCGCGGACCAAATTTCTTGCGATCGCAGGTGGGCCGCGCCGGGCCCGGCGCCCCCCGGCCCGGTCAGGAGCCCGGCCGGGATCTCGTGCGAGATTTCAACTCAAGGATGCAGACGCATGATCGCAAAAATACAGATGAATTCTGGATTGCGCTCCAGCCACTCTGCATCCTCTCGCTCAACCCCTCGCGGACGTCCTCGCCGGGCCCCCGGCGGGCGGACTAGTGTCGGAAATGCCGCGTCCCGGTGAAGACCATCGCGATCCCGGCCCGGTCGGCGGCCGCGATGACGTCCGCGTCCTTCACGCTCCCGCCGGGCTGCGCGATCGCGGTGACCCCGTGCTCCGCCGCCAGCTCCACCCCGTCCGGGAACGGGAAGAACGCGTCGGACGCCAGGGCGCTCCCCCGCGCCTTGTCCCCGGCCTTCCGGCACGCGATCCGCACGCTCTCCACCCGCGACATCTGCCCCGCCCCCACCCCGAGCGTCGCCATGGGGTCCGGGGCGAAGGGCGCGCCACGTGGAGCGCGACCCGTAGCCCCGGATGTCAACGCCCCCGCGAGCACGATCGCGTTCGACTTGACGTGCTTGCAGATCCTCCAGCCGAGATCGAGCGCCGCGAGCTCCGCCTCGGTCGGGGCCCGCCTCGTCACGACCTTGCCGCCGCGCACCTCGCCGGCGGCCGTCGCGTCCCGCTCCTGGACCACGATCCCGCCGCCCACGCGCTTCCACGTGAGCTCGCGGTGCGCGGCGTCGAGCCACGCGCCCGTCGCCAGCACCCGGAGCTTCTGCTTGCTCCGCAGGAGCTCCAGCGCCTCCGGCGCGTACCCCGGCGCGACCACGCACTCCAGGAACGTCTCCAGGAGGACCTCCGCGGTCGCCCGGTCGACCTCGCGGTTCAGCGCGACGATCCCGCCGAACGCGCTCACCGGATCCGCGTCCCGGGCCGCCCGGTACGCGCCCGCCAGGTCCGCGGCGATCGCTGCGCCGCAGGGGTTCGTGTGCTTCACGACCACCGCCGCGGGTCCCTCGAGCTCCCGCACCGCCTCGAGCGCCGCGTCCACGTCGACGAGGTTGTTGAACGACAGCTCCTTCCCCCCCGCCCCCAGCGACTCGGCGCGCGCCAGCGATCCCGGCGGCGCCGACCGATCCCGGTAGAACGCCCCGGTCTGGTGCGGGTTCTCGCCGTAGCGCAGCGGGTAGGCCCGCTCGAACGCGAGCGTCAGGTAGCGCGGGTACGCCTCGCGCGCCGCGCCCTCCACCTCGCCCTCGCCCTCCTCGCGCAGCGACGAGAGGTAGCCCGAGACCATCCCGTCGTACGCCGCCGTGTGCGCGAACGCCTTCGCCGCGAGCCGCCGCCGCGTCGCCGCCGAGACCTCCCCGCCCCGCTCGATCTCCTCGAGCACCGCCGCGTAGTCCGCCGGATCCACCACGACCGCGACCCGCGCGTGGTTCTTCGCCGCGCTCCGCACCATCGAGGGCCCGCCGATGTCGATGTTCTCGATCACCTCCGCGTGCTCCACCCCCGGCCGCCGCACCGTCGCCTCGAACGGGTAGAGGTTGCAGACGACCAGATCGATGGGCTTGCCGCCGAGCCGATCGAGGTCCGCCTCGTCGACGGCGCCCCGCATCAGGATCCCGCCGTGCACCCGCGGGTGCAGCGTCTTCACCCGCCCGTCCATCACCTCGGGCGACCCGGTGTACTGCTCGACCCCCACCACGGGCACGCCCGCCTCGGCGAGCGCCCGCTGCGTGCCGCCGGTCGAGAGCAGCTCCACCCCTCGCGCCGAGAGCGAGCGGGCGAACGGGATCAGACCATTCTTGTCGGAAACGGAGATCAGCGCGCGTCGAATCATCGAAGCGCCAGCTAGTGCCGCCGCGCCTCCGCCGCCAGATCAAACTCGCGCGGAAAAAGACGAATATCTTGCATTGCCCCCCGTGCCTCGCCCTCTCCGGGGCAGCGCCCCTCTCCGGGGCAGCGCCCCTCTCCGGGGCAGCGCC
>CAYQYG010000675.1:0-2517 GCA_964421485.1 uncultured Polyangiaceae bacterium
CGACGGGGCTCGGGGCGCAGGGCGCGGAATGCGACCCGGAGCCCCGAACGTCGACCAGACCGGCACGCCCGCGCCCGCGGCCGGATCCGGGGACGCGCCCGCGGCCGCGCCCCCTGTCGCGCCCGCGGGTGAGGGCGATCTCCCCACGCTCTACCTGCGCGGCGTCCTCCCGGACGCGCCCGGGATCGCGATCGTCGGCACGCGCGCGGCGAGCGACGAGGCGATGCGCTTCGCGCGGCGGCTCGCGCGCGCGCTCGCGGACATGGGCTTCTCGATCTGGTCGGGCGGCGCGCGCGGCATCGACGCCGCCGCGCACGAGGGCGCGCTCGACGCCGGCGCGCCCACGGTCGTCGTGGTCGGCAGCGGCCTCGATCGCCCGTACCCGCCCGAGCACGCCGGCCTCTTCGCGCGCGCGCTCGAGGGCGGCGGCGCGCTGCTCGCGCGCGTGCCCGACGACGCACCGCCCTTGCCGTGGCACTTCCTCCAGCGCAACGCCGTGCTCGCCGCGATGACCTCGGCGACGGTCGTCATCGAGGCCGGCGTCGCGAGCGGCGCCCGCTCGACCGCCGCGGCCGCGCGCCGCGCCGGCCGCCCGCTGCTCGTCGTCCCGCACGCGCCCTGGGATCCGCGCGGCGCGGGCTGCGCGCTCGAGCTCGCGCGCGGCGCCCGGGCGATATCGAGCGCCGACGACGTCGTCGCCGCGGTCGGCAGGCCGCCGGGCCCCACGCCGAAGGAGCCGAAGAAGAAGCCCGCGCGCGGCCCTGCGTGCAGCGCGCGTGCTGCAGCAGGGGCCCGATCGACGAGCGCGCCCGCGCTCGTCGTGGACGTCAGCCCCACGGCCCCGCTCGGCGCGGACGAGCGAGCCGTCCTTGACGCCCTCCACCGCCGCCCTGCGCACATCGACGAGATCTGCGAGAAGACGGGCCTCGCTCCGAGAGCGGCCTCGATGGCGCTCTTGACGTTGACTCTCCACGCCGTAGTAGTAGAGGGGCCCGCCGGGTTGTACCGGCGGGCTCTTCGTTGAAGGCGGCCGGGTCCATTGCGGATCGGATCGACGGCCCGCGAAGCGGAGAGCTTCGGAAACCGGATCGCTACGATCTCAGAAGGTGGTGATGGCCAAGACGCTTGTCATCGTGGAGTCGCCGGCCAAGGCGAAGACCATCAAGAAATACCTGGGCACCGGGTACGAGGTCTACGCCTCGAAGGGTCACGTCAAGGATCTGCCCAAGAAGCAGAACGCCGTGGATGTGGCGAACGACTTCACGGAGACGTACGAGGTCATCGAGGGCAAGGAGAAGATCCTGGAGGAGCTCAAGTCCGCGGCGAAGAAGGCGGACGAGGTGCTCCTGGCGACCGACCCCGATCGTGAGGGCGAGGCGATCGCCTTCCACATCTCCGAGGAGATCAAGAACCCCAAGCTCAAGGTCGCGCGGGTCGAGTTCCACGAGATCACGAAGAAGGGCGTCGACCACGGCGTCCATAACCCGCGCAAGCTCGACGAGAACCTCTACGACGCGCAGCGCGCCCGCCGCGTGCTCGACCGGATCGTCGGCTACGACGTCTCGGCGCTCGTCTGGTCGAAGCTCGCGTTCGGCCTCTCGGCCGGCCGCGTCCAGTCGGTCGCGCTCCGCCTCATCGTCGATCGCGAGCGCGAGATCGACGCCTTCGCCCCCGAGGAGTACTGGAACGTCGCGATCGGCCTCTCCGCGCCCGGCGGGGCGGCGTTCGTCGCCAGGCTCGCGGGCGCCGACGGGCAGAAGATCGAGGTGACGAGCGGCGACGTCGCGGCCCAGGTCCGCGCCGATCTCGAGGCCGCCCGCTACCGCGTCGCGCGCGTCGTGCGCCGCGAGCAGAAGCGCAACCCGCCGGCCCCGTACACGACCTCGAAGCTCCAGCAGGACGCGACGAGCTACCTGCACTTCGGCGCCAAGCGCACGATGCAGATCGCGCAGGCGCTCTACGAGGGCATCGACCTCAAGCGCGACGGCGGCCCGGTCGGCCTCATCACGTACATGCGCACCGACTCGACCCGCGTCAGCGACGACGCGGTGAACGAGGTCCGCGACGTCATCGCGAAGCGCTACGGCAAGGAGTTCGTCCCCGAGCGCCCCAACGTCTTCAAGTCGAAGAAGAACGCGCAGGACGCGCACGAGGCCATCCGCCCCACGAGCGTCGAGATCCACCCCGACTCGATCCGGAAGCACCTCAAGGACGAGCAGTACAAGCTCTACAAGCTCATCTGGAACCGCTTCGTCGCGTCGCAGATGAACCCTGCCGTGTACGACCGGACCACCGCGGAGATCGAGGTCGTGCCCACGCTCGCGGCGCCGGCGCACCGGAGCTACCTCGCCCGTGCGACGGGGCGGATCCAGAAGTTCGCCGGGTGGCTCCAGGTGACCGAGGGCCAGCGCGAGTTCGCCGGCGAGGACGAGGGCGACGGCGCGGCCGACGGGGCCGCCGCGCAGGGCGACGGGGCCGCCGCGCAGGGCGACGGGGCCGCCGCGCAGGGCGACGGGG
>CAYQYG010000676.1:0-2506 GCA_964421485.1 uncultured Polyangiaceae bacterium
ACGTCGGGATCTTCGATCTCGGCTGAGGCCGCGGCGGCGGCCGCGCCCGCGTCCGCGCCCGTGCCCGTGCCCGTGCCCGTGCCCGTTTCCGTGTCCGTGTTCAATTTCCGTGTCCGCGTCCGCCACCGCCTGCGCCCCTGTGCCTGCGTGATTCCCGCCGGCCCGCACCCGGCGTAGGCTGGGGCTCATGCGATTTCTCGTCCGGCTGGGCCTCTCGTTCGTCCTCGGGCTCTCCCTCTTTGCCGCCTGCTCGGGTGACGGCGATGATGGCGGCGGCGGCAGCGGCGCGAACGGGAACGGCGGCGGCGGTGCGGGCGGGAGCGGCGGCAGCGGCGCGGCCGGAGGCAATGCGAGCGGTGGGGGCGGGAGCGGAACGGGCGGCGGGGGGCAGGTCTACCAGCCGGCGCCCGGGACCACGTGGCAGTGGCAGCTCTCCGGGTTGCCGATCGATACCTCGTTCGACGTGGCGGTCTACGACGTCGACCTGTTCGAGACGACCGACGCGGAGCTGCAGGCGCTGCACGGCGACGGGCGCAAGGTGATCTGCTACTTCAGCGCCGGGAGCTGGGAGTCGTTCCGGCCGGACGCGGCCTCGTTCCCGGACAGCGTGAAGGGGGATCCGCTGGATCCTCCGTTCCAGGACGAGCTCTGGCTCGACATCCGGGCGCCCGAGGTGCGGGAGATCATGAAGACACGCCTCGACCTGGCGGCGCAGCGCGGCTGCGACGGCGTCGAGCCGGACAACGTCGACGGGTTCTCGAACAGCAATGGGCTCGGGCTCACCGCGGCCGACCAGATCTATTTCAACCGGTTCATCGCCGCCGAGGCGCACGCGCGCGGCCTGTCGGTCGGGCTCAAGAACGACCTCGACCAGCTCGCCGATCTCGTCGACGATTTCGACTGGGCCCTCAACGAGGAGTGCTTCACCTATGATGAGTGCTCCCTCTACTCGGATACATTCATCGCGGCGAACAAGGCCGTGTTCCACGCCGAGTACGTCGACGCGGGGCAGCTCGACGCGGTCTGCGCGGTGACGAAGCCGCTCGGGCTGAGCACGCTGCTCAAGAACATCGACCTCGACGCCTGGCAATCGCCTTGCCCCTGAGGGGCGGGGCACGGAGGCGGGAGCGGACACGGGCACGGGCACGGAAACGGACACGGGCACGGGCACGGACACGGGCACGGGCACGGAAACGGAAACGGTCGCGGGGACGGACGCGGAAGCAGATCCCCGCGCGGACCGCTTCCGCGGAGGGGGGCGAGCGGCTACGCTGCGGCTTCTTCCCGAGGTGACATGGGCGCGGACGAGAACCTCAGGGCGGGGGTCATCGTTGCGGGTCGGTACCGCATCGAGCGCGCGCTCGGCGAGGGGGGCATGTCCACCGTCTATGCGGTGCGCCACGTGCACACGGGGGAGCGGCTCGCGCTGAAGCTCCTGCGCGCGAGCCGGGCGTCGGGGGACCCGCGGGCCGCGGAGCTGTTCCGGCGCGAGATGCAGGCGCCGGCGCGCATCGGCAGCGAGCACGTCGTGCGCGTCACGGACGCGGACGTCGCGCCGGAGCTCGGCGACGCGCCCTTCCTCGTCATGGAGCTGCTCCGCGGGCGGGACCTCGAGCGGGAGGTCGCGGCGCGCGGGGCGCTGCCGGCGCCGGAGGTGCTGCTCTACCTGGGGCAGGCCGCGCGCGCGCTCGACAAGGCCCACAAGATCGGGATCGTGCACCGCGACCTCAAGCCGGAGAACCTCTTCCTCTCGCGCCGGGAGGACGGGACGCCGTGGATCAAGATCCTCGACTTCGGGATCGCGAAGGTCGCGCCGGGCGGGGCGGAGGAGCTCGGACCGGTCACCACGACGGCGGCGGGGGAGGTCTTCGGGACGCCGCTCTACATGTCCCCGGAGCAGGCGCGGGGGCTGAACGACAGGGTCGGGCCGCCGACGGACATCTGGGCGCTCGGGGTCATCGCGCACAAGCTCTTGACGGCGCAGGACGCGTGGGCGCCGAGGTCGCTCGCGCACCTCGTCTCGCTCGTCGCGTTCGAGCCCGTCGTGCCGCCGAGCGAGCGCGGGAGCGGGCTCGGCGGGGGGTTCGACGCGTGGTTCCTGCAGTGCTGCGCGCGCGAGATCGAGCGCCGCTTCCCCACGGCCGGCGAGGCCGTGGCGGCGCTGGGCGAGGCGCTCGGGGCGGCGGCCGCGGATCCGGCCTCGCTCGCGAAACTGGAGCCGGCCGAGGACCCGCCGCCGGATCCGCCGAGCGGGCCGCCCACGCTCGAACCCGAGCGGGAGCAGGCGCCGCGCGAGGGCGGCGAGCTCGGGAGCTCGTCGGCGACGATGAGCCGCACGCGGATGGCGCCGGCGGCGCGGTCGCGGGCCGGGTGGGCGGCCGGCGTGGCATCCGTCCTGGCGCTGGTCGCGGCGGCGGCGCTCTTCGGGCTGCGGGCGCGCTCGTCCCTCCCGCCCGCGGCCGCGGCGGTCGCGGGGCTCAGGCCCGCGGTGTCGGCCGTCGCCGAC
>CAYQYG010000677.1:0-2490 GCA_964421485.1 uncultured Polyangiaceae bacterium
CCCTGGATCCGGAGCGCGCGGGTTTTCCTGTTGCCGCGACCCGGGCGGCCCGTGCACGCTGGCCGCCAGGAGGGAAGAACCATGGCAAGCGAAGTCATCGTGCGCGTGCGCTATCAGGGCGGCGTCGTCGATCTGCCGGGCACGCTGGGGGCCGCCGGCGCGGGGGCCTCGCGGGAGCTGGAGAAGCGCCGCGAGACGCCCGGGATCCACCTGCTCGCCGTGGGCGACCGGAGCTACGCGATCACGCTGCGCCCGCCGGTGCTCGAGGAGGCGCTCGCCGCGCTCCGCGGGCGCAAGGGCAAGTCGGTCCTCCTCGTGTTCCCGGGCCGCACCCCCGTGCGCAGGAAGCTCAAGGAGATCCTCGTCCACGAGGGCGCGGCCGTGCCCGACGCGCCGGCGCTCGACCTGACCGCCGGCCGCGAGGGCGCCGCGCCGCTCTGGCTCCTGCCCGAGGGGACCTTCAGCACCACCCCGTCCTCCTCGCCGATCGGCGCCGGCGCCCGCGACGCCCTGGTGACGGCGGCCCGCTGGATCTCTTCGCGGCGCACGTCGACGTTCGAATGCCTCTTCCCGCCGAGCGCGTTCCACCCCGAGGAGCCGCTCCGGACCGAGCGGCTCACGGTCGGCCAGGGCGCGAGGCTGCTCGAGCAGGTGCGCGGCGCGCTGCAGGCCGCGGCCGTGGGCGGCGAGGAGGCCCGGCGCGACCCCACGAACGCCGCGCAGATCCGCTCCGCGGGGCTCACGGTCCTCTCCCACCTGATCGCCACGTCGCTGCGCGACGCGAGCTTCGCGCCCCTCGCCGAGCAGGCCGCCGCCGACGTGTTCCAGCTCATCGACTCCGAGCGCGGCGACGACGCTGCCCGCCCCGCGCTCCGCGCCCACGGCATCCAGCTCCTCCAGCTCCGCGCCCCCGCCCTCTCCGAGCCCGACCGGCAGCGGGCGCGGACGCTCGTCCGCAGCCTGCTCCGCGAGGCCCCGCCCTACGCCGACCTCGAGGGCCCCTGGAATTTCGCGATGTGCTCCGCCGGGGAGTTCCACGAGGGCGAGTGCCGCATCCTCGAGCGCGATCACGGTTTCAAGGAGATCGCCGTCCCCCCCGGCGCGCCCGCCTCGCCCAGCGCATGGAGCTCCTTTGACGCTCGGGGCTCCGGGTCGCCTTCGGCGCCCTACGCCCCGAACCCCTACCGTGTCCTCGAGGCCCCATTCAGGACGCCCGCCGGCGACCCGATCCGGATCTTCGCCCGCAGCGCGAGCCCCGCCGACGAGAACGCCGAGATGGGCGATCGCTATTTCGCCGGGCTGCTCATCAATCGCCACGCGCAGCTCGGCTCGTTCGATCTCCGGGCCGCGGCCGTCCAGGTCCGCCAGGACGGCTACAAGCTGATGATGAACTCGCAGTGCGCGGGCCTCACCACGCGCTTCGCGATCTCGCGGCTCTTCCCCGACGCGGACATCTATTCGTCGTGGGACTCCACCTATTTCCGCAAGGGCCCGGACGGCGAGGTGATCGCCTCGGAGGGCGTCGACTGCTTCGTCGCGGTGCTCGAGGGGATGAGCAAGAAGGAGCCCCACGCGGCGCTCGATCAGCGCCTCCGGCGGTCGCAATGGAGCCACGAGCAGAGCCGCGCGCCCGGGTTCGCGCAGTTCGTGGGGCCGTCCCACCCGCTCGTCGTCGCCCGCTTCAGCGACGTGAACCAGGACGGCCGCGCCGATTACTACGACGGCTTCCTCGATTTCTACCTGACGCAGATCGCGGAGGACGTGCGCGCCTCGATGACGCCGCGCGATCCCGGCGTGAGCGCCTCGCAGATCAGCGGCGAGGCCGCGCACGGCCTGAACTGGGCGGCCGGGAGCATGAACCGCGTGACCCAGTACTCGGAGCTCTGGGCCGGCCTCCCCGGCCAGAGCGAGATGTTCTACGCGTTCCAGTCCGGCGGCTTCTACAGCCACCGCGAGCCGCCCCACGACGTGCCGACCGGCGGCGCGCCCCGGCAGGACCTGGGCAGCCTGCCCGCGCTCTGCCGCTACCAGGAGCGCGCCGACGCGGAGGGCGGCTTCATCGCCGAGGTGATGTTCCACGGCTGCCTGAGCCACGCGGCCAAGGAGCTGAAGCGCCTGCTCTGCGCGGCGGACGCGATGCGCCGGGCCTTCGATCTCGGCTACCTGAAGGGCGACGAGCTCCTCCGCGCGCCCCACGGCCAGCGGGGCGCCATGCTGCTCACGCTGGCGGGGCTGCTCGAGTTCCCGGCGGATCAGAACTTCATCGACGGGCTGTGGGCGATGGCGCTCCACGCGCTGAACCTGCCGGAGATCTCGCGGAGCGTGGTGCGCGCGTGCATCACCGAGGAGGACCACGACCACTCGAACTACTACGGGTCGCTGCGCGGGCTCCGGCAGCTCGTGTCCACGCTGGCCAAGACCGATCCGGTCGCGAGCGCGGCGCTCCGCAGCGACGATCCGCTGGTGGGGCGGCTCCGGCAGATCGATCTC
>CAYQYG010000678.1:0-2488 GCA_964421485.1 uncultured Polyangiaceae bacterium
CTCCCTGTGAATCCACTCTCCCTCTCCCTCTCTTCTCGCGCCTCATTCCACGGAGAACTCGACGGCTTCGCTCGGCTGCATGCCGTCTGCTTCCACGCGGAGGCGGTGATCGCCGGGCGCCAGGGGCCAGTCGATCCACGTGGCCGCCGGGGAGGCCGGGAGCGCGCGGCCGTCCAGCACCATGCGGACGCCCGTCGCGCCCGGCGGGGCGTCGGCGCGCAGGCGGATCGATTGCGGTGAGGAGACGCCGGGATCGATCACGAAGCGCGCGCCGTCCGGCGGGAAGGCGACGCGAAGCGCTCCTCGGGCAGCAGGGGCGGGGGCGCCGGGGCAGAGCGGGGAGGAGGACTCGGGGGCGAGGGGGCGGGAGGCGGCGCGCGCCCAGGCGGCGAGGACCGGGGCGTGGCGCTCGAAGGGGCGCTCCTCCACGAAGGCGGGCGGGCACTCGGGGCCGGCGCGGAGGCCGTTGCGGCGATCGATGCGGACGAGCTCGTGCATGTCGCACGGGGCGGGCGGCGGGGCGTCGCGGGGGAGGAGCTCGCCGCGGCGGTGGGGGCACGCGGTAGTGGGGCGCTGGCCGGAGAGGGGGCAGATCTCGACGACGGTGAGCACGGCGGGATCGGGGGGATCGAAGGGGCGCGGGGGGACCAGGCGCGCGGCGGCGAGCATGGCGTCGTGGAAGAGGGGGCCGGCGCCGGTGACGCCGCTGACGCCGCTCATGGGGGAGCCGTCGAAGTTGCCGACCCAGACGGCGACGGTCACGCCGGGGGTGAAGCCGACGGCGAGGTTGTCGCGGAAGCCCTTCGAGGTGCCGGTCTTCGCGGCGACCGCGAACGGGAGCTCGAGCGCGCTGTCCTCGCCGAAGGAGGCGACGCGGGCCTTGTCGTCGGCGAGCACGTCCACGAGGACCCGCGCGCGGGCAGGGTCGAGCACGCGCGCGGGGGCAGGCGGGGGCGAGAGCGCGAGCGGGGCGCCGCCGGGGAGCGTGGCTTCGAGGACGGCGCGCGGGGGGAGGTGGAGGCCGCCGCGGGCGAGCGTGGCGTAGGCGGCGGCGAGGTCGAGCAGGCGCACCTCGCCGTCGCCGAGGGCGAGCGCGACGCCGTAGTGGGAGCCGCCACGGTCGAGGGTGGTGAAGCCGAGCGCGCGGAGGCGCTCCACGAGGCGATCAGGGCCGAGCGCGGAGGCGGTCCAGACGGCGGGGACGTTGTACGAGTTGGCGAGCGCCTCGCGCAGGCGGACCGGGCCGTGGAAGCGGCCGTCGTAGTTCCTGGGGGCGTAGGTGCCCCCTTCGATCGGGAGCTCGAGGTCGACGTCAGGGAGGACGGTCGCGGCGGTGAAGCCGAGGCGCTCCATCGCGAGCTCGTAGAGGAAGGGCTTGAGCGTGGAGCCGGGCTGGCGCGCGGCGAGCACGCCGTCGTTGTGGCCGAGGCGCGCGGCGTCCTCGACGTCGGGCGAGCCGACATAGGCGAGGATCTCGGCGGTGGCGTTGTCGAGCACGACGATCGAGGCGGCAGTGACGCGGCGCGGGGCGAGGCCGCGCACGGCCTCGGCGGCGAGGACCTCGAGCTCGCGCTGGAGGCCGCGATCGATCGTGAGCGTGATCGAGGCGGCGCGATCGAGCGGCGGATCAAGGCCGATCGCGCCGGCGCGCACGGCGGTGACGAGGTGCGGGGCGCCGAGGCCGCTGCCCCTGGGCGCGAGGACGATGGGCTCGGCGAGGGCGCGCGCGATCTCGTCGGGGGGCGCGAGGCCGGCGGCGCGCATGCGGCCGAGGATGGCGTCGCGGCGCTCCCGGAGGCGGCCCTCGCCGCGGCGCGGATCGTAGAAGGCGGGGCCGCGGGGCATGCCGGCGAGCGCGGCGGCCTCGGCGAGCGAGAGGTCCGCGGTGGGCTTGTCGAAGTAGAAGCGGCTCGCGGCCTCGACGCCGCGCAGGCCGGGGCCGAAGTCGACGCGGTTCAGGTACTGCTCGAGGATCTCGCGCTTCCCGAGCGAGGCCTCGATGCGCAGGGCGAGCGCCATCTCGGCGAGCTTGCCCGCGGCCGTGCGCGGCCGCGGGACGAGGGTGCGCGCGAGCTGCTGGGTGAGCGTGGACGCGCCCGAGACGACGCGGCGGCGCCGGACGAGCTGGCCGAGCGCCCGCGCGATCGCGAGCGGATCGACGCCGGGGTGGCGCGCGAAGCGGCGGTCCTCGGCGGCGACGAGCGCGCGCTGGATGCGATCGCCGAGGCGATCGAGGGGCACCCACGCGGCGCGCGCGCCGCCCTCGGCGCGGAGCTCGCGGAGGACGGCGCCGTGGCGATCGCGGACGACCGTGGAGACCGAGGCGGCGCGCGCCGAGGCGCCGGGGTCGAGCTCGGGCGGGAGCGGGGTGAGCGCGGCGGCGGCGAGGAGCAGGATCCACGGCGCCGCGAGGATCGCGGCCGCCCAGCGGAGGACGCGGCGGAGGCGCGGGGCGCGGGCGCGGATCGCGCCGGCGAGCGCGCGCAGG
>CAYQYG010000679.1:0-2442 GCA_964421485.1 uncultured Polyangiaceae bacterium
ACCCTCTTCGAGGGCGTCTCGCTCAAGCTCAACCCGGGATCGCGGTACGGCCTCGTCGGCGCGAACGGATCGGGCAAGACCACCTTCCTCCGCGTCCTCGCGGGCGACGAGCCGGCCACCGAGGGCTCGGTCGGCGTCCCGAAGCGCGCGCGCGTCGGCGTCCTCCGGCAGGACCGGTTCCTCAGCGACGACGAGCTCATCCTCGACCTCACCATGCAGGGCGACCGCCTCGTCTGGGACGCGCTCGCCGAGCGCGCGCGGCTCACCGGCGGCGCGGCCGAGCCGCACGGCGACGCCGCCCTCGCCGCCGCCCGCCTCGCCGACATCGAGGACGTGCTCCGCGCGTACGACGGCTACACGCTCGAGGCGCGCGCGACCGCCGTGCTCGAGGGCCTCGGCATCCCCGCCGCGTCGCACCGGATGCGGCTCGCCACCCTCTCGGGCGGCTTCAAGCTGCGCGTCCTGCTCGCCCAGGTCCTCATCGGCGGACCCGACGTGCTCCTGCTCGACGAGCCCACGAACCACCTCGACATCCTCTCCATCCGCTGGCTCGAGAAGTTCCTCGCGGCCTACCGCGGCGCGGCGATCGTCATCTCCCACGACCAGCGCTTCCTCGACAACGTCGCCACGCACGTCCTCGACGTCGACTACGGCACCATCACGCTCTACACCGGCAACTACTCGGCCTTCGCCGTCGAGAAGCGCGAGATCCGCGCGCGCAAGGAGGCCGAGATCGAGCGCGCCGAGCAGGAGATCGCGCACAAGCGCGCGTTCGTCGAGCGCTTCGGCGCCAAGGCCACCAAGGCCAGGCAGGCGCAGAGCCGGCTCAAGCAGATCGAGCGCATCGAGGTCGAGGAGCTCGCCCAGACCTCGCGGCGCGCCCCCGCGCTCGCGTTCGCCCCCGCGCGGCCGAGCGGGCGCGACGTGCTCGACGCCGCCGGGATCTGCAAGGCGTACGGCGACCGCGTCGTGCTCACGGGCGTCGATCTCGCGGTGCGCCGCGGTGAGAAGATCGCGATCATCGGCCCGAACGGCCTCGGCAAGTCCACGCTGATCAAGATCCTCGCCGGCGTCCTGCCGGCCGACGCGGGCTCGATCCGGTGGGGCCACGAGGTCAAGCTCGGCTATTTCGCGCAGGACCACCGCGAGCAGCTCGAAGATCCGCAGGCGACCGCGCTCTCGTTCATCGCCGCGCTCTGCCCCACCGAGCCCCCCTCGTTCGCGCGCGGCCAGCTCGGCCGCGTGCTGCTCTCGGGCGACGACGTCGACAAGAAGGTCGGCATGCTCTCGGGCGGCGAGGCCGCGCGGCTCATCTTCTGCCGGCTCATGGTCGAGCGGCCCAACGTGCTCCTGCTCGACGAGCCCACGAACCACCTCGACCTCGAGTCGATCCAGGCGCTGCTCGAGGCCCTCCGCGCCTACGAGGGCACGGTCCTCTTCGTCTCCCACGACCGCTGGTTCGTCTCCGGCCTCGCCACGCGGATCCTCGAGCTCACCTCCGCCGGCCCGCGCGATTTCCCGGGCACCTACGACGAGTACCTCGAGCGCTGCGGCGACGATCACCTCGACGCTGAGACCGTCGTGCTCAAGGCCAAGCGCGAGCAGAAGGAGCGCGCCGCCCCCGCCGAGGCCGCCGGCGGCTCCTGGGGGGAGCAGAAGCGCCGCCGCAACCGCCAGAAGGAGCTCCCCGCGCGCCGCGACAAGGTCGTGCAGGCGATCGAGGCCGCCGAGGCGCGCAAGAAGGCCATCCACGACGGCTACTGCGCCCCGGGCTTCTTCGAGCGGACGAGCCGGGAGGAGATCGCCGCCCTCGAGCGCGAGGAGGCCGCGCTCGGCCCCCAAATCGAGGCGCTGATGGCCGAGTGGGAGGCGCTCGAGGCCGAGCTCGCGAGCCTCGGGGGCGACTAGCGCCGCCCGCCGGAGGTCCGGGCGCGGATCCCGGACGAGGACCTCAATCGATCTGCAAATGGAAATGCGGCGGCCGCGTCTCCTCCAGCGCCGTCACGCCCCCCACCTCCGCGACCGCGTCGAGGAAGGCCCGCTTGTCCACCGACGTCATGTCCCTGTTGCGGATGTCCACCGCCCCGGCCCGGAGGTGCCCCGAGATGAAGATCCCCCGCTCGATCTGCCGCCGGATCACCTCGGCCATCGCCGCCGTCACCACGGCCGGCGGCCGCGCCGCCGCGCGCCCCTCGTCGTAGGCCCGCTTGATCTCGCTCAGCGCGGGCTTGTTCTTGTAGAGCCCCACCACGTCGGCCCCGAGCCGGAAGAGATCGTACATCGCCTCGGCCTGCTGCGCGGCGTTGCGCGTCCCGCTCGTCACCGTGAGCTCCTTGCCGGTGCGCCGGAAGAAGGCGCTCGCGATCAGCGACAGCTTCTGCTGCACGATCGGCGACAGCTGCACTCCCTGCTGCACCGCGTAGCGAGGCGCCCCGGGCGGCT
>CAYQYG010000680.1:0-2435 GCA_964421485.1 uncultured Polyangiaceae bacterium
GCCCCGGTCACGGGCGCGGCCCCGGTCACGGGCGCGGCCCCGGTCACGGGCGCGGCGTGGGCGCCGGCGCCGGTGTGCTCGTCGAGGGGGACGGCGGGGGCGTCGAACGTCGTCGCGTGGGTGTCGGTGTAGCGCTTGAGGACGGCCAGGGCCTCGCGCAGGTCGGGGAGACGGCGCGCGCGATCGGTGACCATCATGCGATCGACCAGCGCGCAGATGTCGTCGGGGAGGTGCGGGGCGACCTGGCGGAGAGGGACGATGTCGCCGCTCATCAGCACGCGGAAGAGCTGGCCGAGGTTGTCGCCGTGGACGGGGCGCTTGCCGGTCAGGCACTGGTACAGGATGACGCCCATGGCCCAGACGTCGGCGCGCTGGTCGAGGCCCTTCTCGCCGAAGGCTTGCTCGGGGGCCATGTAGTACGGCGTGCCGAGCATCGAGCCGGTCTGCGTGAGGCCCGCGGTCTTCGCGGCGTCGCCCTCGTCGGCCGTGAGCTTCGCGATGCCGAAGTCGAGCACGATGGGGTCGACGACGCCGTCGGGGCGGAGGAGGAGGAAGATGTTGTCGGGCTTGAGATCGCGGTGGACGATGCCCACCGAGTGCGCGGTGCCGACGGCGGAGATGACCGGCACGAGGATGCGGGCGAGCTCCGGGAGGGCGATGGATCCCTCGCGCGCGAGCTTCTGGCCGAGCGACTCGCCGACCAGGAGATCCATGACCATGACGGGCTGGCCGTCCTCGAGCTGGAGGATGTCGTGGATCTGGACGACGTTGGGGTGGCGGACGGCGCTCGCGGCGCGGGCCTCGCGGAGGAAGCGGCGGACGACGTCGGGGCGCTCCAGCGCGGCGCTCTTCAGGAACTTGAGCGCGACGTGCTTGCGGGTGACCGCGTGCGTGGCGGCCCAGACGGCGCCCATGCCGCCCTCGCCGAGGAGGTGTTCCAGCCTGTAGCGCTCCGCGATCACGGCGCCCGGGGTGAGCTCGACCGGCACGGCGATCGAGCATAGCCGCCCCGGGGCCCGCGCGACCAGCGGTCAGCAGAGGCAGCCGATGAACGTCTTCGAGAAGAGCGGGCGCTCCTTCACCACGGCGCCGCACCTGGGGCAGGTGTCCCCGAGCTCCAGCGGGCGCGGCGGCGGGGCGGACGCCGCGGCCGGCAGGGCCGCCGGCGGCGCGGAGGACGGCTGCGGCGCGCAGGACGCCTGCGGGCCGGGGGAGGACGCCTGCGGCGCGGAGGCGAGCGCAGGCGCCGAGGCGGCCGCCGCGGCGAGCGGGAGGAACTCGACGATCGAGACCCGCTGGAAGGTCTGCTTCGGCGTGGGGCTGCGCTGGGGCGAGGCGAGCAGGTCCTGCTTGGTGCGCACGCCGGTGATCGGGGTCGCCATGCTCACGTAGGCGAGCTCGGACGTGTAGAGCGCCGGATCGACCATGCGCGGATCCTCGGGCTGGACGACGTGGAGGCGGAAGGCGTCGGCGAGGATCTCGACGTCGGTGCGGGCCGTGCGGTTGCGCGCGGCGTCGACGAGGAACAGGCCGTTGCCGTAATAGGCGGCGCTCAACCAGAAGCCGCCGCCGGCGGTGTGGTAGCCGCCGGTCGCCCAGACGTAGCCGCGCAGCGCGCGCACGTGCGCGCTCAGCGCGCCCGCGAGCGCGTACGAGGTCATGCCGACCGGCAAGAGGCCAGCGAGCGCGCCGGGGTGGAACGTGAGGCAGTCGCTGCAGGCGACCGAGACCACGGGCTCCAGCGGCTGCGCCGCGTCTACGCAGGCCTGGACCTCCGAGTCGCTCCGGTAGCAGCCGGTGAAGCACGGGTGCCGCTCGACGGCGGCGAGGAGCGCGGGAGGGAGAGTCATGCGCGGAACTATACTCCCGGACGCACGCGTCGCGACGCGCAGGTGGACTCGACCGCGTGGCCGCGTAGCATTCCGCCCCCGACGCCACGGTCCTCGTGCCGCCGGGCGAGATTGTCGATGACCACGTCTCCGCAACGACAACGCGAGGCGCTCGCGGCGGCGGCCGGCGCCGCGGTCGCGCTCGGGCCGGCGATCTGGCTCCGCGGGTTCACGGTGGACGACGCGCTGATCACCGCGCGCTACGCGGCCCACCTCGCGCGCGGGCTCGGGTACCGCTTCAACGCGGGGGGGCCGGTGACGGACGGGGTGACGCCGCTCGGGTGGGCGCACGCGCTGGCGCCGTTCGCGGGGGGCGGGCCGCTCGGCGCGCTGGCCGCGGCGAAGGGGATCGGCGTGGTCGCGTGGGTGGCCGCCGCCGCGGCGCTCGGGGTCGCGGTGCAGCGGGCGTCGGACCGGCCGATCCGGTTCGCGGCGCTGGCGCTGGTCGCGGCGTCGGCGCCGCTCGGGGCGTGGAGCGCGGCGGGGATGGAGACCGGCGTGGCGCTGGCGCTCGGCGCGCTCGCCGCGGCGCTGCCGCCGCTCGGG
>CAYQYG010000681.1:0-2425 GCA_964421485.1 uncultured Polyangiaceae bacterium
CCGCGTCGGAGAGGAGAGGAGAGGAGAGAGAGAGAGAGAGAGGGATCACAGGGAGGCGGGGAGGCGGGGAGGTCAGAAGATCTGAAAAATTTTCTGACCTCCCCGCCTCCCCGCCTCCCTGTGAAAATCTCTCGTGGGATCCCCGGCTGGACCCACGGCGCGCGGGCCGCATCCCGCGGGGAACTCGGGAAGGTGACGCCGCCGCGGCCGCGTGGTACTTCGGGGCGCATGAATGTGGTCGGCGAATCCTGGCCTGTGCGCATCGGCGCCGTGGGCACCGTCGGCATATCTCCGGGCACGGTCGTCTGGCGGGTCGACGGTGCGGAGGAGACCCGCGTCACCGTGGTCGTCAAAGCCACGTTCACGATCGTGCCCGAGGGGGTCATGACCCCGCGCGATCCGGACGCGCTCGCCCCCGCCGAGGTCCACCACCACGCCGACGCGAGCTGTAGCCTGCGCGTCGCGAGCGACCTCGCCCCGTACCTGTCGCAGGCCGACGTCCTGCTCACCGGCCATGCGTACGGTCCACCCGGCCACCCCACGCAGTCTGCGGGCGCGCGCCTCGTCGTTCACCGGGACGGCCAGATCCTGATCACCAAGACCATCGGGATCACCGGCGATCGTTGCGCCGGCGCCGATGGCCAGCTCACTGCCCCCGAGCCGTTCGAGCGCATGCCGCTCCTCTACGAGCGGGCCGTCGCCCACCCCGAGCTGAACCCCGTCGGCGCCGATGCCGCGCGCGGCGTCGCGCCGAACCTCACGCACCTCGCCGACCCCTCGCTCCCGGGCTGCTTCGGTCCGATCGCGCGCCGCTGGCCTGCCCGCGCGAAGCTGCTCGGCAACATGGATCCGAGGAAGCTCGACGGCACGCACCTCGAGTTCCCGCAGCCCTTCGCCTGGGAGTACTACCAGGTGGCCCCGTTCGATCAGCGGACCGGTTTCCTCCGCGGGGACGAGGGAGTCCTGCTGGGCGGAATGCACCCCACGCTGCCGATGGTGCGGAGCCGCCTCCCCGGAGCCCAGGCGGTCGCCTCGGTATCGCTGCAAGGCGAGCGCACCGGCGAGCGGCTCCCGCTCTGGGCCGACACGTTCATCATCGACACCGATCGCCAGGTCTGCTCCGTGGTCTGGCGCGGCAACTTCGGCGTCGACGCCTCCCAGGTGCGCGCGCTGCGAATCCGGGCCGGCCTGGAGCTCCCCGGCGCCCCCGTCGTCTTTCCCGGCGAGGACGGCGCCGCACCGCGCTCGATGCCCGAGCCCGCCGCGCCCGCGCCCGAGGAGCCGGAGGCGGAGGAGATCGAGGCGGAAGCGATCGAGGAGATCTCCGCCGACGCGCCTGTTGCCGCGCCCGTGTCCGCGTCCGCGCCCGTGTCCGCGCCCGCGCCTGTTGCCGTGGCCGCGCCCGTTGCCGCGCCCGCGCCCGTGTCCGCGCCCGTTGCCGCGCCCGCGCCCGTGTCCGCGCCCGCGCCCGCGCCCGTGTCCGCGCCGCTGGCGCAATCGTCACAGCCTCGCCTCTATCCATTTGCGGTGCGCCCGCAGGGCGTCGCTGCGCAGCCGCCACCGGCCACGCCGCCCGCCTACGCGGAGCCGCCCGCCTATGCGGAGCCGCCCGCGTATGCGCCGCCCGGGTATGCGGAGCCGCCCGCGTATACGCCGCCCGGGTATGCGGAGCCGCCCGCCTATGCGCCGCCCGGGTATGCGGAGCCGCCCGCCTATGCGCCGCCCGCCTATGTGGAGCCGGCTGCACCCGCGCAGGATGATGAAGGCGCCATCGAGGCGCTGCCGGATGACGCGATCGAGGCCGTGGAGGACGAGGAGGCTCCGCAGGAGGAGGATCCGGACCTGGTCTCGACGATGCACGGCGGAGCACCGTTCGCGCGCTGGGCCGAGCAGCCGGCTCCTCCGGAGGCGCCTCCGGCGCCCCCGCCATGGGCGGCGCCGCCCGCCCCGGTGGAAGCACCGCAATGGTCTCCGGCCGCGCCGCCGGAGCCCGCGCCCTGGGTGTCGCCCCCCGCACCCCCGGCGGATCCATCCCTCGCGCCGGCCGGCGAGGACGAGGACGAGGACGACATCGATACGATGCATTGACGGCCCTCGCCGGCCAGATCTTGCCGGCCCTCGCGGAGCCGGCGGGCGAGATTCGAGCCGTGGCCGCCCTTGCGGTCCACCGTTTCCGGCGCCTGGACGCGCCCGGCGGCCACCTGGACGCGGCCCGTCGCGTTCTGGACCGCCGCGGGCCGGGTGGGCCGTCCAGACGCGGCGCGTCCATGTCCAGATGCCGGCGGACCCTGTCCAGATGGCCCGCGGGATGTCCAGACGGCGCTCCGGCGTGTCCAGATGAGCCGGTGACCTGTCCAGATGGGCCCGGGATGTCCAGATGGGCCCGGGATGTCCAGATGGGCCCGGGATGTCCAGATGGGCCCGG
>CAYQYG010000682.1:0-2420 GCA_964421485.1 uncultured Polyangiaceae bacterium
GGACCGCCGGGCGCGCCCTCCCGCGCCCGCAGGCCGGCCGCGACGATTTCTTGCATGCGCCATCCAAACCAGGACCCCCGATGAGATCCCGAATCTGGCCCGGCAAGTCGCACCCCCTCGGCGCCACGTACGACGGCGCCGGCGTCAATTTCGCGCTGTTCTCCGAGACCGCCGGCAAGGTGGAGCTCTGCCTGTTCGACGGTCCGGGCGATCCGCACGAGCGCGAGCGGATCGAGCTGCCCGAGCGCACGGCCCACGTCTTCCACGGCTACGTCCCCGGCCTCGCGCCGGGCCAGGTCTACGGCTACCGCGTGCACGGCCCCTACGAGCCTCGCCTCGGCCTGCGCTTCAACCCGCACAAGCTGCTCGTCGATCCCTATGCCTTCGCCGTCACGAACGAGCCCGACTGGCGCGCCCCCCTCTTCGGGTTCGACCGCGACGCGGACCCGGAGGACGACCTCGTCATCTGCCCCCGCGACAGCGCCCCCGGCGCGCCGAGATCGGTCGTCATCGATCATTCCTTCGACTGGACCGGCGATCGCCCCCCCAAGACCCGCTGGCAGGACACGATCCTCTACGAGGTGCACGTCAAGGGCTTCACGATGCGCCACCCCGGCGTGCCCGAGGCGCTCCGCGGCACCTACGCCGGCCTCGCGTCCGAGGCGGCGATAGCCCACCTCGTCCGCCTCGGCGTCACGGCGGTCGAGCTCCTCCCCGTCCACGAGATGGCGACCGAGCGCGACGTCTGGGCCCGCGGCCTCACGAACTACTGGGGCTACAACACCGTCTCCTATTTCGCCCCCGCCGGCCGCTACTCGATGTCCGGCCGCCTCGGCCAGCAGGTCGTCGAGTTCAAGCGGATGGTGAAGGCCCTGCACGCGGCCGGGATCGAGGTGATCCTCGACGTCGTCTACAACCACACCGCCGAGGGCGGCCACACCGGCCCCACGCTCGGCCTGAAGGGGATCGACAACCGGGCCTACTATCGCCTGCGCCCCGAGGATCCGCGGCTCTATCGCGACTACACCGGCTGCGGCAACACCCTCAACGTGCGCCACTACCAGACGCTGAAGCTCGTCATGGACAGCCTCCGCTACTGGGTCACCGAGATGCACGTCGACGGCTTCCGCTTCGACCTCGCCTCCGCGCTCGCCCGCGGCCTGCACGAGGTGGATCGCCTGAGCTCGTTCTTCGACATCATCCACCAGGATCCGGTCCTGTCGCGCACCAAGCTCATCGCCGAGCCCTGGGATCTCGGCGAGGGCGGCTATCAGGTGGGCAATTTCCCCGTCCGCTGGACGGAGTGGAACGCCCGCTACCGCGACGCGGTCCGCCGCTTCTGGAAGGGCGACGCCGGGATCGCCGCCGAGATCGGCTATCGCCTGACCGGCTCCAGCGATCTCTACGAGCCCGACGGCCGCCGCCCGCACGCCAGCGTGAACTTCGTCACCGCGCACGACGGCTTCACGCTGCGGGACCTCGTCTCGTACGGCAAGAAGCACAACGAGGCGAACGGCGAGCAGAACCGTGACGGCAACGACCACAACGACAGCTCGAACCACGGCGTCGAGGGCGAGACGCACGACCCCGAGATCCTCGCCCTGCGCGACCGCCAGGCGCGCAACCTGCTCACGACCCTGCTCATCTCGCAGGGCGTGCCGATGCTGCTCGCCGGCGACGAGATCGGCCGGACGCAGCGCGGCAACAACAACGCGTACTGCCAGGACAACGAGCTGTCCTGGCTCGACTGGGACCTCGACGCTCGCCGCCGCGAGCTCCTCGATTTCGTGTCGCGCCTGGTCGCGCTCCGGCGGGAGCAGCCCGTGCTGCGCCGGAGGAAGTTCTTCTCCGGCGGCTACGTGCACGGGAGCGGTTACAGAGATATCGTCTGGGTCCGCCCTGACGGGGAGGAGATGACCCCCGAGGACTGGCTGCACCCCCACGCGCGGGCCCTCGGCATGCTGCTCGGCGGGGACGCGATCCCGACGCGCGACCGGCAAGGGGAGCGGGTGGTGGGCGACACCCTCCTCATCCTGATCAACGCGGGCGCGGAGCCCGCGGAGTTCGTGCTCCCGAACGGCGCGGGCGAGCGCTGGGAGGTGCTCGTGGACACCCGCTCGGCGCTCCCCCCCACCGTCCCGGTGCCGCCGGCGAGCGGGCAGCATTACGGGCTGATCGACCGTTCGATGGCGGTGATGCGGCTGCTCCCGCGGAAGAAGAAGGCCCGCTGAGCGAGGGAGGAGAAGAGAGAGAAATTCACAGGGAGGCGGGGAGAACGGGGAGATCTGAAACCAGAAATCAGTGAATTCTCTCGCCTCCCAGTGAATTTTTCTCCGGCGAACGGAAACGGAAGCGGAAACGGAAGCGGAAGCGGAAGCGGAAACGGAAACGGAAACGGAAACGGAAACGGAAACGGAAAC
>CAYQYG010000683.1:0-2388 GCA_964421485.1 uncultured Polyangiaceae bacterium
GCCGGCGCCGGCGCCCGGGGCCGCCGGCCCCTCGCCGCCGGGCGCCGCGCGCACGGTCCGCGGGTCGATCTTGAGCACGCGCAGGCGCGCGTCGGGGCGGGCCGCGTCCGGGCGCACCTCGGCCAGCGCGAGCGCGTACGGGAAGCCGTGCTGCGGCAGCCCCTTGATCCTCCACTCCCCTTCCCCGGGCTCGCCCGGCGCCGCCGCGGGCGCGGGGCTCGGGGCCGGGGCCCCCGAGGTCGAGCCGAGGCTCGGCCCCGGGAGGATGTTCCGCAAGGTCATATAGAAGTAGTCGCGCGCCTCGCGGCGGATGTAGCGCGGGAAGCTCATGAGCCCCATCCCGCGGATCAGCCGCCGCCCGCGGAAGCGCCACCCGTCGAGCCCCGTCACCTCGCCCTCGGCCTCCCAGTCGTTCTGGAGCGGCCGGCCGAGCGCCGGGAGCTCGGCGGCCGGGGCCACGTGGTAGAACTCCAGCCCGCTGTGGCCCGCGTTCATGTCGAGCGCGATGCCGTAGGAGCAGCGCGCCTGGATCATCGCCTGCGACAGGGCGTCGGGGCTGATGTCGGCGCCGTAGAAGTACGCGACGAAGCGCTCCTTCGTCAGGCAGATGCCCGTGCGGACCGTGTGCGTCTTGTCGGCCCAGCCCGGCGGCGTGCCGCCCCACCACGTGCGCCCGTACGGGTTGAACTTCTGGTCCTCGACCATGACCGTCATGTTCTGCCGGTACGAGAGCATCCAGTCGGGGATGCGCGCGTCCTCGGACCAGGTGCCGAAGAGCGTGCTGCCGTCGCGGCGCACCGCGACCGTCGCCCCGTAGGGCTTGGGCGGGAGGTAGACGACCCCGTCGGCCATCATGCCGAACTCTCCGTGCATGGCCTGGAAGCCCGCGTTCGATGCGGCGATCACCCGCTTCATCACCTCGGGCGTGCGCGGGATGAGGCCCGGGCCCGCCTCGCCCGTCGCGCCCTTGGGCTCGACGGTGCCGGCCATCATGTGGAGCTCCACCTGCCGCGGATCCCAGAGCGCGATGTAGACGCGCGTCACCTTGCGCGATCTGTCCGAGCGGATGAACGTGGTCATGAACGCCGGCGGCAGGCCCGGGAGCTTGCGCACGAAGGCGTCGCCGCCCTGCGGGTTCCACTGGCCCTCGCCCTCGAGCGCCGGCGTGACCCACGGCTCGAGCGGCGCGGGGGGCCAGCCGAGCTCGGGATCGACCGGGATCTGCCGGGTCGCCGGATCCAGCCCCGTCTGGCCGAGATCGGCGGCGATGTCCTCGGCGCCCGTGTCGCCCGTGATCGCCTCCTTGTTGCGGAGCACGATGTCGAGCGCGGTGAAGGCGACCGCCTTGATGGTCTGCATCGCGTCGTCGCCGATCACGTTGCGCACGCGGTCGACCGACCAGGTCACGAGGTTCCCGGGCCGCGCGATCTCGGCGGACTCGGGGCGGATCCACGCCGGCGGCGGCGGCGCGCCCGCCGCGAGCGTGACGCGCGCCTCGCGGCCGCTCGATCGGATCACGACCGCGCCGTCCTCGAGCGCGACCGCGACCTCGGCGCCCTGCGCCTCGCCCGCCTCCTCGTCGCTCGGCGGCTCGATCGCGAACGTGCGCTCGCCGATGCCGGCGAGGCGCCCCGTGGCCTGCAGGTTGGTGATCGCGTTCTGCGCCCGCTCCAGCCGGGACCACTCCGCGCGGCTCGCCGCCGCCTGCCCCCCGAGGTCGAGCACGTGCACCGTGGGCGAGGCCGCCTCGATCAGCGGCCGCGAGACATAGGCGATCGCGTCGCCGCGCGCGACGGGCCGCGACTCGTCCGCGCCGCTCGTCTCGGTCAGGTTGTGCACGCCGCGGACGCCGAGCAGCACGCCCTCCGGCGAGAGCTGCGCGTCGACGAGGAAGAGATCGCTCGCCTCCCCCTGCGCGCCCGCGCCGCGCGCGACGGCCCGCGAGCTCGGCCCGAGCTTGCCCAGCGCGCCGCGCGGCGGGTCGATCCAGACGACGTCCGCGGCCGCCGCGACGATGCCCTCCGCCGCGAGCGCCTGGACGAGCGCGGTCGATCGATCCCTGGCGCCGTCGCCCGGGCCGCCTCTCGAGAGCAGGACGGCGGCGCCCGCCGCGAGGGCGGCGACGCCGGCGTGCAGGGCGCGGGGCAGGGCCTGGGACGGCGGCAGGGCCTGGGACGGCGTCGAGCGGGGGTGCTGCATGAGGGCGGGGCGAGAGCGCCGGAGGGGCGCTCTGTGCCGCGCCGGTTATCACTGATGGACTGGCGCGCCTAGCTCCGCGCTTCCGAGGTCTCGCCGGCGATCCCCCGAGAGAATTTCACAGGGACGCGGGGAGCGCGGGGAGTGGAGAGAACAGAGGATTCTGGATTCCTCTCCCCGCCCTCCCCGCCT
>CAYQYG010000684.1:0-2367 GCA_964421485.1 uncultured Polyangiaceae bacterium
GCGCGGCGCGCGCGGGATCGGCGCCGGGCGCGCAGGCAGCGGCGATCACGGCCAGCGCGGGGAGGAGCGCGGCGACGGGCGATGCGGGGCGCCGGGGCGCGGCAGGCACGCGGGGAGCATAGCGGGGCGGCGCGGCGACGGGGGGGGCGCCGCGCCTTTGCCGCCCGAGCGCGCGCGCTGCTACCGTGGCGCCGTGGGCCGCCCCTTCCTCGCCCCGCTCGCGCTCTCCCTCGCGGCGCTCGCAGCGCCCGCCGCGGCGCGCGCCGACGGAGCGCCGACCCTGAGCGGCGCCTGGTCCGCGAGCGGTGTCTCGGAGCAGTGGTCGATCACCTCGTGGGGCGACGCCTGCGGACCGAAGCCGAGACCCCAGGGCGCGCCCGGCGGGGCCGTGCAGATCAAGCAGCAGGGGTCGGAGCTCTCCATCGCGGGCGCGGGCCGCGCGTGGAGCACCGCCGAGTGCTGGGAGCAGATGCCCGGCCTCGCGCGCACCAGCCACTCGGCCTCGGGCAACGCGCGGGCGTGGCGCACGCGCTGCTCCACCCCGGCGAACGATCCGCGCCGCGCGACCGTCGTCACGACCACCTCGGCCACGGACTCGTCCATCACGATGACCGAGACCGGCCAGTACCAGTTCGTCATCCACGACACGACCTGCACCGCCTCGGTCACGCGCTCGCGCTCGTACTCGCTCGTCCGCCGCGAGGGCGAGGAGCCGCCCGCGCCGTCCGCCTCCGCGAGCGCCCCGCCGCCCCCGAGCGCCGCGCCCGCGACGCCTCCGCCCGCGCCCGCCGCCTCGGAGGCCAGGCCCGCGACGCCGCGCGCCTGCGACGCGCCCGGCGAGCCCGCGCGCCTCGAGGTCACACCGTCGCGCAAGCTGATGCGGCCGGGCGAGCGCTTCCAGTTCCGCGCGCTCGTGCTGGACGCGGAGGGCTGCGCCGTGCCGTCACGGCCGACCTGGTCCGTCGCCCCCGGGCCGCTCGCGGCGCGCGCGTCGGTCGATCCGGCCGGCGCGCTCTCGATCGCGGACGACGCGGGCGAGGGCGAGCTCGGCCTCACCGCGTCCGTCGGCGGCAAGGGCGTCACCGTTCGCGTCGAGGTGACCAGCCCGGACAAGTACGACGCCCTGCTCGCGACCCGCGGCTTCAATGCGTCCGGCGAGAGCGATCAGGCGGCCGTCGCGACCATCGCCGCCGGCACGATCGGCGGGCGCACCGTGGTCGGCGAGGACGCCGCGCGCGCGCGCAAGAACACGTTCGTCGCCATCGTGGGCGCGCTCGCCGTCTGCCTCGGCTTCGCCGCGCTGGTCCTCTTCCGCCGCGGCCGCCGCGGCCAGGCCGTCGAGACCTCTCCCACGGATGAGCCCGCGCGGAGCGCGCGGGGCGAGCGCGACGCGGAGGTGCGCCTCGACACGGCGGACGACGTGAGCGCCGCGCCCCCGCGCGCGGCCGAGCCCCGCCGCCCCGCCCCGATGCCGCGCGGGAAGATCTGCCCGACGTGCGGCGACCACTACCCGGCCGAGGCCATGTTCTGCGGGAAGGACGGGACACAGCTCGTCCTGCTCAACTGATGGGGCTCGGGGCGCAGGGCGCGCCGCGTGGAGCGCGACCCGGAGCCCCGGATGTTCAACACTGTTCGGGGCGCAGGGCGCGCGGCCCGGCGCCCTGGATGTCAACCGCGGATCGGAGCGATGGGGCGGCCTGTTCACGAAACATCAGGGCCGCCTTGATCGCCCTCGCGCGGAGCCGCTATCCTCGCAGAGCAACGGGTACCGCGAAGATTTGGCGCGTGGCAGTCGGTCCCGTGCCCGCAAGAACGATCGGGAAGGGCAACGATCGCAATGAAGATTACGTGTCAGTCGTGCCAGGCCAAGTACACGATCGCCGACGAGAAAGTCGCCGGCAAGACGGTCAAGATCAAGTGCAAGAAGTGCGGCGCGGCCATCGTCGTTCAAGGCGGCGCCGATCAGCCGCAAGGCGGCGGATACGACGCGGGCTACGGGCCGCCGGCCGACGGTGATGACGGCGCGGAGACCAGGGTCTTCGGCGAGCAGGCCGGGGCGCCGGCGCCCGACGAGTGGCGCGTGAACGTGGCCGAGGGCGACGAGCGGACCATGTCGACCGCGCAGCTCGCGGCCGAGTACCAGCGCGGCGCGCTCAGCGACGACACGTACGTGTGGCGCGAGGGCATGAGCGACTGGCTGCCGATCGCGAGCGTGCCCGAGCTCGCGCCGTATGCGCCCGCGGCGGCCGCCGCGGCCGCGCCGGCCGCGGCGCCCGAGCCCGCGCTGGGGTTGATGGGCACCGTCGTGATGGACAGCTCGCCGATGGCCGCGCCGCGCGGGACGAGCAACGCGCCGCGGCCGATCTC
>CAYQYG010000685.1:0-2362 GCA_964421485.1 uncultured Polyangiaceae bacterium
ACCGCGCAACCGGACGGTGCTGCCGTTTGATCGCAGGGACCAGAGTGCGATAGAAGCGAAGGGCGGCCGCTTCGTGCCGCCCCCACCATGGAGCTTCCGATGAGACTTGCCCGCCTGGGCTTCGTCCCCGTCCTCGGCCTCGCGCCCCTCCTGAGCTTCGGCTGCAGCGACCCCGTCCCGGCGACCCCGCGCGGCGCGTGGGTCGTCAGCTTCGAGTCGCCAAGCTTCGAGTCGTGCCCGATCACGAGCCATAACGCGACGATGGGCGAGGTCTCCGACTCCCAGAGGAAGACCGTGCTCGTCGACGGCGAGGGCGGCGCGACGGTCCAGTGCTCGGTCTCCGGCTCGGGCTCGTTCTCCGTGACGGCCTTCGCCGCGTCCACCGAGACCCAGGTCGGCTTCTCGATGGCGATCAAGGGCATCAGCTCGAGCGCGACGCTCGACGCCCCGGCCACCGGCAGCATCTCGTTCTCGTCCCCGACGACCAGCGGCGAGGCCGTGAGCTCCCTGACCGAGAACCCCTGCATCTTCTACTTCGTGCCCAACACGCAGGAGGGCGTCGCCGAGGGCAAGATCTGGGTCGCTTTCCAGTGTCCCGCGATGCGGATCGACACCGCCGACGGCTGCCGGATCAAGCAGGGCTACGCCGTCTTCGAGAACTGCGACACCTGAGGAGAGAGGGCTCACGGCCCCCATGCGCCGGCGTGGAGCGCATCCACGAGCCGTCGGGGCCGCCTCGGATCCTCACCGATCGCCGGTGCGTGATCCCCCCTCGTTACCGGGCGCGGTGGGCCGGAAGCCCAGCGGCTGGGTCTCGTCCTGATCGTCGAAGCGGATCACCAGCGCGGTGATGTTGTCCTCGCCCCCGTGCTCGTTCGCCTTCTCGATCAGGCGGCGGCACATCTCGATGACGTCGTCGGTGGACGAGATGACGTTGCGGATCTGCTCGTCGCTGAGCATCCCGCTCAGGCCGTCGGAGCAGAGCAGGTAGACGTCGCCCACCCGCGGATCGTCGCTCACGAGGTCCACCGCGACGTTGTCGTGCATGCCGAGCGCGCGGGTGATCACGTTCTTCGGCAGCTCCGCCCGCTGCTCCTCGGTGAGCTCCGGCATCGCCATGATGTACTCGTTGAAGAGCGAGTGATCGCGCGTGAGCTGCTCGATGACGCCGCTCCGGATCCGGTAGGCGCGGCTGTCGCCGACGTGGCCCACGAAGATGCGGTTCTTCTTCCTCGAGAAGAGCGCGCCGACCACCGTCGTGCCCATGCCGGCGCAGTCGCGCGAGCGGCTGCTGCGCTCGAAGATCTGCCGGTTCGCGACGCGGATCCCCGCGACGAGGCGGTTCTCCTCCTCCGACAGGCTCGTGTCGAAGTGGAACGGCCAGGTGGCGTCCTCGCGCGACGTCGAGCGGAAGAAATCGGCGATCGACTCGGTCGCCAGCCGGCTCGCCACGTCCCCCGCACGGTGCCCACCCATCCCGTCCGCGACGATGAACAGATCGTACTCGGAGAGGACGGCGTAGCTGTCCTCGTTGTGGTCGCGCTGGAGGCCGACGTCGGTCAGTCCTGAAGCGACGGCTCGCATACTTTCAGCCCACGTATCGGATCGGAGCGCTCATCATACCTCGAGGATCTCCTTCTCCTTGGCCGCGATCACCGCGTCCACCTGCTTGATCCCCTCGGCCACCACATCCTCGACCTTCTTCTTCGCCCGGTCCGCGTCGTCGCCGCTCACCTCGCCGTCCTTGTCGAGGGTCTCGATCATCTCGTTCGCGTCGCGGCGGTGCTTGCGGACGGCGACCTTGCACTCCTCGCCGTGGCGCTTCGTGAGCTTGACCATCTCCTTGCGCCGCTCCTCGGTGAGCGCCGGGATGGGGATGCGGATGAGGTCCGCGTCGACCTGCGGGTTCACGCCGAGATCGCCCTCCCGGATGGCCTTGTCGATGGCCTTCACCTGCCCCTTCTCCCAGGGCTTGATGGTGATGAGCCGCGGCTCGGGCACGGCGATCGTCGCCATCTGCGAGATGGGGGTCATCACCCCGTAGTAGTCGACGCGGATGCCGTCGAGCATCCCCGCGTGCGCGCGCCCCGTGCGCACCTTCGACAGGTCGCGCCGGAGCGACTCGATCGCCTTCTCGATCCCGGCGCGCAGGTCCTTGATGACGTCCTCGAGCATGGTCCCTCTTCCCTCCGCGCTCCGTGGCAAGCCTCGCCGAGCCGGCGCACACCGCGAGCGGGCGAGGAGCTTACCGCGGATTTCGGCGCCGGCGCAGAAAGAAGAGAGGGATCCCAGGGAGGCGGGGAGGACGGGGAGGTGAGCGCGTCTTTCGTCAAATTTCCGCGCCTCCCCGCCCTCCCCGCCT
>CAYQYG010000686.1:0-2301 GCA_964421485.1 uncultured Polyangiaceae bacterium
ATCGCGCCGGAACCTCCGCGAGCTTCCGGAGCATCGCGCCGGAACCTCCGCGAGCCTCCGGAGCATCGCGCCGAACCTCCGCGAGCCTCCGAAGCATCGCGCCGGAACCTCCGCGAGCCTCCGGAGCGTCGCGCCGGAACCTCCGCGAGCTTCCGGCTCCTACTGCGGGAACCCCAGCATATCGCCCGTCGCCCCTTCCTCGCCCTCGCTCCCCACCACGGCCGGGTTGCCGCCCTCGCCGCCGCGGCCGGCCTCGCCGGTCTCGATCAGGAGATCGTCCATCGAGAGCGGCAGGCCCAGCCAGTGGGCGATCCCTATCGACGAGCCGCCCAGGCCGCCGCCGCCGTAGCCGCCGTTGCCGCCTCGGCCGCCCCAGCCGCCGGAGCAGCCGTCGCGGGAGCCGTTCACGCCGAGGCCGCCCTCGCCGGGCACGCCGCGCGAGCCGCCGAGCTGCGACATGCCGCCGACGCCGCCGTCGCCGCCGTTGCCCGTCCGGATCGTCGTCGAATGCACGAAGACCTCGGCGCTCAGGATCACGATGCCGATGCTCGCGCCGCCGGGGCCGCCACCCTTGCCGCCGCGGCCGCCGCAGCCGCCCGCGCCGCCGGATCCGCCGCTCGCCCCGCCCTTGGGGGTGTCCGCGAGGCCGCAGAAGAGCGAGCCGCCGCGCGATCCCCCGCCCCCGCCGCCGCCCTGGCCGGGGCGCCCGTCGCCGCCGTCCTCGCCCCATGCGCCCATCCAGCCGAGGGATCCGATCCGCGCGGCCACCTGGAACGCGCCGTGGCCGTGCAGGGCGTCCTCGCCGTTCGCTCCGTCCTGGCCCGGGAGGCACTGCTGCGCGCCGCTCTCGCCGGCGCCGCCGAGCCCGAGCCCCTGCGGGTTGGGCACGGGCTCGGGCTGGCCGTCGAGGCCGCTGCCGCCGGCGCTGAGGTTCCCCTCGCCGCCTTCACCGCCGGACGTGATGACCGTGCCGCAGATCGTCGACACCGAGGCGCCGCCGGCGATCACGTCCGCGGAGCACGCGCTCATGCCGCTCGCTCCGGGCGCGCCGGACTGCGCGGGCTGAAACGTGGGATCTCCGGGCGCGCCCGGTTCCCCGTGGGCGCCGTCGCCCGCGATCAGCTCGCTCCGGAGGATCTCCACGGCGGCGTCCTTCGCGGCGAGCGCGGCGATGGCGGACCCGCCGGGCTGCACGGCGTCGGACGCCACGGCGCGGACATCGCTCGCGATCGCGACGCCGTCACCCGCCACGAAGCGCAGCGGGATCCGGTCCGGCTCCGGCGCCACGATCGTCCTGTCGTCGCCGCCGAGGTACGCCCACCCGTTCGCGCAGTCGAGGCCGCCGCGGAGCTCGATCCCTCCGGAGATCGTGACGGCCTCGGCGAACTCCTCGGCGCACGCGTAGACGCGCCCCGGACCGGCCTGCGCCAGATCCAGCGCGCGCGCCAGCGTGCGCACGGGGAGCTCGCGCGTGCCGGGGTTGGCGTCGTCGCCGAGGCTGCTGCTGGCGAAGATGCCGCATTCCTCGGTGGCCTCGCCGGCGGCGGGATCACCCACGCACGCGGGCTTGCTCGGCTCGGACGGGCACGTGACCGTGTCGCGGCAGTTCTCCGGGTGGCACCCGCAGACCGTCGTCGCCGAAGCGCAGCCGACGGCGACGAGCAGGAGGACAGGAAGAAGGCAGGCGTCGCGGCGGCGATGGCGCATCGATCAATCTCCTCGGCGGGCGCGACGCTACCACGCCCCTCGCACCCGGGTCCGCTTCCCCTGCCCGCCGCAGGCGCCCCACGATGGCGAACATGGGCCGCCTCACCCTTGCCTCCTTCACCGTTTTCTTCTCCGCGCGCGCGGCGTGGTCGTCTCGATCGACGACCGCACGGCGGCCGGCGTGACCGGCATGAACGCCGACATCTACAGCAGCTCGTTCCAGTGACCCCCGCGATCAGGGCGGATCGATCAGCACGAGCGGCCGGAGCCGGGCCAGCGCGCGCCGCCCGATCCCCTTCACCCGCAGGAGGTCCTCGACCTTGCGGAACCGCTTGAGCTTCGCGCGCAGCTCGAGGATCGCCTTCGCCTTCGCGGGCCCGATTCCCGGCAGCCTGCGCAGGTCGTCGATCGTCGCGAGGTTGAGCACCACCTTGCCGTCCGGGGTCACCCCGCCCCCCGCAGGCGCCGGCTCCGCGCCCGCGCCCGCATCCGTGCCCGCGCCCGCATCCGCGCCCGCGCCCGCGCCCGCATCCGCGGCCGTGCCCGCATCCGCGGCCGTGCCCGCGCCCGCGCCCGCATCCGTGCCCGCGCCCG
>CAYQYG010000687.1:0-2298 GCA_964421485.1 uncultured Polyangiaceae bacterium
GTGTCCGATTCCGTGTCCGATTCCGTGTCCGATTCCGTGTCCGATTCCGTGTCCGCGTCCTCGTCGTCCTCCGCTTTCGCGGTGTCGGGCGGGGGCTCGAAGCCGGGGAGGGGGCGCGCGAACTCGGCGCGGAGGGCCGGGTGGCGCTGGACCAGCATGTCAATGCTGATCGCGGGGTCGAGGATCGCGGGGGGGAGGGCGACCTTCGCGGCCAGCTCCTTCGCGATCGTGTCCAGGTTCGGGGCCGCGTCGGCCTGATCGAAGATGCTGCCGAGGAGGCGCCAGTAGAGGGCCTGGCGGGCCTTCTGGACCAGCGGATCCTCGGCGGGGGGGGCGCCCTGGTCGGCCATCTTCAGCTCTTCTTTCTGAGGAGCTTGGACGCGCGCTCCTTCAGCGTGGAGAGCGCGCCGGTCTTCGACTTCTTGCCGCGCGCCGCGCCGAGGCTCGCGCCGATCGCCCGGAGCGGCGGCTTCTTCGGCTTCACGACCAGGGGCTCCAGCGACCAGCGCCCGCCGTCGAAGCGGAGCAATCCGACGAGGCCGATGGTGCCTTTCAGCTGCAGGAGCGAGAGATCGTCGTTCTCGGGGAATCGATCGTGCGCGACCGGGATCGCCGCGCCGCCGGCCGTGAGCATCAGATCGTCGCTCCCGGCGACGTCGTACTCGCCGAAGTACACGAGCTCCTCGATCAGCGCGGGGTGCCGGTCCGCCGGATCGAGGCAGGGGCGGAGCGCGGGCGCCTTGCCCAGCGCCGCGGAGGCCTCGGCGATCACGTCGAACGGGGCGCCGAGCTTCGCGTTCTTGTCCTGCCAGATCAGGTCGCCCGTCGTGGTGAGCGGCATGTCCGCAATGGAGAGCGCCTTCCAGCCGCCGAGCGCGTCGAGCAGCTTGCCGCCCGCGTCGCCGAACAGCGAACCGAGCTCCTCGCCCTGGATCACGTCGACCTTGAACGCCGACACCGTCGCCCGCACGATCCGCGGCTCCTTGCCCGGCTCGCGCAGCACGCCATAGGCCACCAGCGTCGCGAACGTGTCGTGCTGCCGGAGGTCGGCGCCGATCACGCGCAGCTCGCCGGTCGCGGGGCGCGTCCGCGTCGCCGGCGGCGCGGCGGCCGAGAGCACCATCGCGCGCGACCACAGATCGGCCCAGCGGAACAGCGGGATCGCGGGCGTGCCCTGCGCCGGGAACACCGACAGGAGCTCGTCCACGAAGCCGCCGAGCAGCGCCGCGTGGCGCGGGAGGCGGCCGTCGGACTCGATCTGATCGAGCGTCGCCTGGAACGGCAGGATGGCGTCGGTCCCGAGGTTCGAGAAGCCGGCGAGGCCGAGCTCCATCAGCCAGTGGCGCGCGCTCTCCAGCCACACGCCGTGCTGGGGAGGCGGCGCCTGCCCGGCGCCAGCCTGGATCTCCTCCAGCGCGGGCGCGGGGCGGCCGAGCGCGGCCGACGCCTGCGCGACGAGGGCGTCGTGCTGCGCCCCTTGCAATGCCGCGCGGGCCGCGGCGAGCACGAGGAAATGGCGGTCGATGAACTCGCTCCGCGCGATGCCCTCCACGGCGGCCGCGAGCGGGGCCGCGAGCGGCGTGCCCGCGAACGTGCGCTGGAGGGAATCGAGGGCCGCGATGTGGGCCTCGCCGAGGCGGGCAAAGCCGCCGGCGAAGGCCTGATCCAGGCGGTCGATGAGGTCGGCCGCGTCGGCGACCGCGGCGGGGGGCGCTGCGAGATCGGCGAGGGGCATGGCGCTCAGCGCACGAACCAGTTCATCTCCGGAACCGGCGCGGTGGTGGGGGGGAGGTTGACGTGGTGGAGGTACGTGAGGAAGCGGCTGAAGACCATGCCCGCCTCGACCTTGTTCATGCCGCCGCGGATGAAGCGGAGCAGATCCCCCCAGCCCTTCACCTTGTCGGGCTCGACGGCGAGGCCGAGGTACGTGATGATGCGCGCGGCGCCGTACTGGAGCCAGGCCTCGGCCATCAGCGACTGCAGGTGCTTGCACGGGCTGCCGCGCAGCCCGCCGCAGGGCCGGTTGTTGTTCGTGCTGCAGTAGAAATTCCCGGTGCCCGCCTCGAAATACGAGACGTACACCCGGTCCTCGTCCGAGCCGCTCGAGACGACTCCTTGCAGCCGGCCGGCATAGAGCTCGACGAACGGGACCTTGTCGACCTTGCGGGGCCGGGCGAGGCCCGGGGGCTTGATCACGCTTCGGCGCGCGGACGCGGTCATGAGACCGGCGACGGTATCGTGCTGGACGGTGTTGTCAAGCTCCGCCTGACGCCCCCGCCGCCCCCGCCGCCCCCCCCC
>CAYQYG010000688.1:0-2164 GCA_964421485.1 uncultured Polyangiaceae bacterium
CCCGTCGACGAGCTCCATCGTGTAGAACCACTCGCCGTCGATCGAGTAGAGCTCGTACAGCGAGACGAGGTTCTGGTGGACGATGTCGGCCACGGACCGGAACTCGTTCTTGAGGCGCGCGAGGCTCTCGGGGTCCATGCGCTGCAGCGTCTTCAGCGCGACGGGCTGCCCGCGCTCCAGATCCATCGCCGCGTGCACGACGCCCATGCCGCCCTCGCCGAGGAGGCCGACGATCCGGAACGGGCCGATCTCCTCGCCCGGGCCCCGCACGCGCATCGCCTCGCCGAAGACGGGCAGCGTGGGCGCGTCGGCCATCCACCGATCGAGGTCGCCGCTGTCGGGCCTCTCGGCCGTGGGCGCGGCCGGCCTCCCTCGCGGCGGCGCGGGCCGCGCCCCTTGCTTCGCCGCGATCTCCTGCCCCGGCGACGCGAGCGTGCGGTCCGCGGGTCGCGGCGTTCGATCCGGTGTCCGCTGCGGATCCGGCGTGATCCGCTTGACGTCGTCCAACGCAGCTCCTCCGCCGCCGCGCGACGACGGCGCCGGCGCCCCGGCGAGCCTGTCGCAGCGGAAATCGGACGATAGCCCCGACCGCCGCGCCGCCACAAGCGCCGAACGGCCCTCGCGCCGCCCGCCGTGACCGATGATGGTCGGCCCGTCATCGGATATTGTCGCCCTCAGCGAAATGATGAGATCGCCAGTGGAACGGAGGCCGGCGTGAGCGCCCTCGTCGCTGCCGTCCTCGGCGCGCTCGGCCTCTGGTCGCACGCCGCCGCGCGATCGCCGTGGCTCACCGCGCTCGCGGGCCTCGCGGCCGCGGCCGCGGCGCTCGCGTGGTCCACCGTCGTCGCGCGCGCCTGGCTCGAGCAGCGCGCCGATCGCGTCGCCGCGGGGCCCATCTTCGCCCTCGCCGGCGTGGCCGTCTTCGCCGCCTCGCTGCTCTGGGCCCTCGCCGACGCGATCCTGCGCGCGGCGGACGCCCCGCTCCTCCAGCACCGCCTCCTGCTCGGCCTCGGCGACGAGCCCGCCGTCCGCGCCGCGCTCGCGCTGCCGGAGGACGGCCGCGTCTACCTCCGCGGCCCGGTCGCCGTCCCGCTCGCGCTCGCGATCGCGGGCGCGCTCTACCTCGGCCTCGTGCTCTGGGCCGGCCGCACCCTCGCGGAGCTCACCGCGCTCGAGCAGAAGCCCGAGGACGTCCTCGCGCGCGAGCGCGCCGAGCACAGGAAGGCCATCGAGAAGGCCCTCCAGGAGGGCCGCCCCATGCCCGCCGAGGAGGTCGTCTCCCTCCCGCTCGCCGACGACCTCTTCGGCCGCACCTTCAAGCTGCTCGGCCACTGGACCAGCGTCGAGCGCGTCGAGGAGCGCTTCGTCCGCTGGCAGCGGCCCCTCGTCTGGGCGCTCGCCTCGCTGCTCCTCCTCGCGCTCATGGGCGCGATCGGCGGCCACCTGCCCGCCTCGCTCTGGGCCGGCGCCGCGCTCGCCGCGCACGGCATGGGCAGGAACCTCCGCACCCCGGCGAAGCCCGAGGACCCGCCGCCCCCCGAGGAGAAGCCCGCCGGCCCGCCGCCCGGCCCCCCGTCCCTGCGCCCGCTGATCGAGGCCGTGCACCGCGACGCCGGGCCCCTCTCCGAGGCGCCCGCGCCCGAGGTCGCGCAGCCCGCCCAGATCTCGCCGGGCACCGACCTCCAGGCCAAGCGCATCCTCGAGGACATGCGCCGCGAGCTCGGCCTCGGCGCGGGCCTCTACGTGCACCAGGGGCTCGCGTGCGACGCGTTCGCGGCGCGGAAGAACGTCCTCGTCACGACCCCGCCCCTCTCGGGCAAGCGCACGCTGCTCGACCTCTTCGTCCTCTACGCGCTGCTCGTCGAGAGCGAGACGGTGCTCTACCTCGCGCCCGGGCCGGCCGAGGCCCAGGCCGCCGAGCAGCGCCTCCGCCGCCGCGCCGAGGCGGCCCGCTGGCAGTGGAACACGCCGATCGCGAACCTCGCCGGCCGCCGCGGCGCCGTCGACCTCGCGCGCGCCCAGCCCGGCGTCGTCTTCGCCGATCCCGACGCCCTCCACCGCGACCTCTGCGGCCGGCAGGCCGACTGGCAGGGCTACCTCGGCGCGCTCGGCCTAGATCGGAAGAGCGTCGTGTAGGGAAAGAGTGTACAGGCAGGTGGGGGGG
>CAYQYG010000689.1:0-1942 GCA_964421485.1 uncultured Polyangiaceae bacterium
CGGTGGAGGAGCTCGCGGCGATCCCGGGCCTCGGCGGCGCCGAGGCGGCCGAGCGGATCAAGGCGCAGGCGGACTCGACGATGGAGCGGCTCCGCCAGGAGCGCATCCGCGCGGCGAGCTCGCGGACCGAGCCGCTCACGGATCGGGAGCGGCTGATGTTCATCCGCGGCGTCGGAGAGCGGACCCTGGTGCTCCTCGAGGAGGCCGGCTATCGAACGGTCGAGGATCTGCTCCGCGAGGACGAGGACCGGCTCGCGATCCGGACCGGCCTCGGCATCAAGAAGGCGCGCGCGATCAAGCAGGGCGCGCGGGACTTCGTGGAGAGCGAGCAGAAGGTCCTGGACGCGGCGCGCGCGGACGCGCGCAGGGCCGCGGCGGAGGCGAAGCAGGCCTGATCGGGCCCGAAGGGTGATGATGGCGGTGATGGCGAGCGAGCGAGACGACGCAGCGGACGGGGTTCGGGGCGAAGGGCGCCGTCAGGCGGCGACCCGGAGCCCCGAGCGTCGAGCCGGGGTTCGGGGCGAAGGGCGCGCCGCGTGGAGCGCGACCCGGAGCCCCGAGGCTCCCGCTGCGACCCGGCCTCGGCCCGAGGGGGCCGGCAAGGCCCGCGTCCGCACGTGCGTCGGCTGCGGCGAGCGCGCGGACGCGGACGCGCCCGGCCTGCCGCTCGTCCGCCTCATCCTGGGCCCCGGTGGGATCGTCGCTGTCGATCCCGGAGACGGCGGCTTCGGCCGCGGGGCGCACGTGCACCCGCGGCCGGACTGCCTCGCCCGCGCGGTCCAGCGCGGCCTCCCGCGCGCGGCGAAGGGGCGTGTGAGCGGCGTCGTCCTCGCTCATCAGGATCTCGGGGCGGAGGACGCCGAGCGCCCGGCGGCCATGGATCATGGCGGATCCATCTTTACCGAGCCCGGGGGATCGGCCACACCGGGCGCCGCGATCGCGGGAGCTCCGGCCGGGGGGATCGCGCCGCTCACGGCCGCGTCGCTCGCACGGGCGATCCGGCAGGCGGTCGATCGCCGCGTCGCGGGGCTCCTCCACGCAGCGGTCCGCTCGCGCGGCGTCGCGATCGGCGCCGATGCCGTCTCGGGCGCGTGCGCGCGCGGCGAGGCGGAGCTCGTGGTCGTCGCGTGCGACGCGGCGGCCGGAGCGGAGCTGCCGGAGGTGCGGCGGGCCATCGCGGGCGGACGCGCGGCGGCGTGGGGCACGAAGCGGGCGCTCGGCGTCATCGCGGGCGGGCGGCGCGACGAGGGCGTGGCGCTGCTCGCGATCACGTCGGGGCGCATCGCCGCCGCGGCCCAAGAGGCGATCCGTGTGTCGGACGCCTGCGCCTCCGCCGAGCGCGGCGCGGCCGCGCCGGAGCGGCCGGGCGGGGGCACGACAGCGCAGCGCGGCCGGTCCGCGCGGAGCGCCCCGGTGAAGGCCCCGCCCCGGGCGATCGCGAAGAATGAAGACGCCGGGGTGGCGGAGCCCGGCTCGACTGTGCGAGACCCTGTCGTGGACGGCGCCGCTGCGAAACGACGACCGCGCGGTTGGGTGAGGCGGATTGGTTAACGTGGAGCGAGGTGCATGAGCAAAGTCCGGGTCTACGAGGTCGCTAAGCAGCTCAACATGGACCAGAAGACGCTGGTCGCGCTCTTCCAGTCCATGGGCATTGGCGACGTGCGCAACCACATGAGCGCCGTCGAATCCGACGTCGTCGAGCGTGTCAAGCGGCACCTCGAGCGGCAGAAGTCGCCGGAGGTGGTCGAGGAGCGGATCCGGCCCACCGTGGTCAAGCGCCGCGCCCGGCCCGGCACCGAGGCGAGCGAGCCCGAGGCGCCCGCCGCCCGTCACGGCGCGCCGCCGCCGGCTCCGTCGAGCCCTGGCCTCTCGGCCGCGCCTGCCGCCCGGCCCGTGTCGCCGCCGCCGCCGGCCCCGTCGAGCCCCGGCGTCGCACCCGCCC
>CAYQYG010000690.1:0-1923 GCA_964421485.1 uncultured Polyangiaceae bacterium
GGCGGCGGCATCGGCGCCGGCGGCGCGGGCGGCCAGGGCGGCTCTCCTCCGATCGACGAGTGCGCCGGCGGCAGCGGCGGCCTGAGCCCCGAGGAGCTCCTGGCCCCGATCACGACCGTCGTGGTCCTGTGCATGGAGAACCGCTCGTTCGACCATTACCTCGGCTCGCTGCTCCTCGCCGAGGGCCGCGCCGTCGAGGGCCTGACCGGCTCCGAGTGGAACCCCGACCCCGACGGCAATCACGTCCTCGTCCACCAGCTCGACGATTTCACGCCCCAGGATCCGCCGCACAGCTGGGAGGCGTCCCACGCGCAATGGAATCAGGGCCAGAACGACGGCTTCGTGATCGCCCACGCTGGCGCGAGCCAGACCGACGTGATGGGCTACCACGTCCGCGCGCAGCTCCCCGCGCTCTACGCCCTCGCGGACGGCGGGGCCCTCTGCGAGCGCTGGTATGCCTCGGTGATGGGCCCGACCTGGCCCAATCGATTCTACCTGCACGGGGCGACGGCCAAGGGGACCAAATCGAACGTCCCCGTGCTGGGCTTCACGAGCGTCTTCGAGCTGCTCGACGACGCCGGGATCTCCAGCAAGAACTACTATCACGACGTCGCCTGGTGCTCGGGCGCCTACTTCAAGCTCGGCGGCCTGGGCAGCATCGAGTCGTTCTTCGCCGACGCGGCCGCCGGCACGCTCCCCGCGTTCTCGATCATCGATCCGCAGTTCTTCGGCGGCGGCGCCAATGACGACCACCCCGATCACGACATCCAGCTCGGCCAGGTCCTGATGGCCGCCGTCTACAGCGCGCTCGCCCAGAGCCCGCAGTGGAATCAATGCCTGTTCGTGCTCACCTACGACGAGCACGGCGGCTTCTTCGACCACGTGGCGCCCCCGACGAAGATCGACGAGGACCCGGAGTTCACCCAGCTCGGCTTCCGGGTGCCGTCGATCGTGGCCGGCCCCTACGTGCGCCGGGGCTGCGCCGTGACCACCCCGTTCGAGCACGTCTCGGTCGTCAAGACGCTGAGGACCCGCTTTGGCATCCCGTCGCTGAACGCGCGGGTGGACGCGACGAATGACCTCTCGGCGTGCATCAACCCGGCGTACATCGGCAATCCGCAGCCGCCGGTCGTGATGCCGCAGATGTCGGTCTCGATGTCGGCGCTCCGGGCGCGCTTCGCGCGCGGGCAGCGGGAGGTGCACTCCGAGATCTGGGACGCGGCCGAGCGCCGGATCCCGAGGCACCTCGACCGGCGGCGGGAGGGCCCCGAGATCACGCGGCGGGTGCTGGAGCAGGCGGAGCGGCTCGGGGTGGTGCGGCTGCGGGGCTGAATCACTCCGCGCTGCTCGCCGCTGCGTCGAGCGCGCGCGCCGCGTGGGCGATCAGCGCGGGCAGGTCGGGCACCTCCGGCACGCCGTAGCGCCTGCAGACGACGTCGACGTTGCCCTTGCGCCAGAACCCCTCGGGGCAGCACACGACGAGGCGCCCGGTCCGCGCGAACAGGCCGAGCTCGAGCAGGGTGATCGGCGCGCGCGTGGCCGGCGCGAAGTACATTGCGATGACGTCCGCGCGCTCCTGGGCCTCGAGCTCCCACTCGACCTGCCCGCGGAACTGCGGGTCGTCCACCGATTGCTTCCAGCTCGCGTCCCAGTCGTCGCGGCGCGGGTTCCAGATCGTCACGTCGCGCGTGGCGAGCGCCCGCTCGAACGCGGCCTGCCAGGGCTCGGCCGCGCCCATCTCGATCGAGCCGGCGAGGAAGAGCGCGCGCGTGCCGGGCGCGAGGGCGAGCGGGGCGGGGGGCTTGATCACGAGCGCGGGCATGGCGGCACTGTATCAGCTTCCGCCGCGTCGCGTGCCGCGCCCGCGCCCGCGCCCGCGCCCGCGCCCGTGTCCGCGCCCGCGCCCGCGCCCGTGTCCGCGCC
>CAYQYG010000691.1:0-1870 GCA_964421485.1 uncultured Polyangiaceae bacterium
GGCCAAGGCGGCGCTGCTCGGCGAGGCGGCCCCTCGCTCGCCCGGGCTCGGCGCGCCGCGGCCGCCGCCGCGCCCCCCGCGGCCGGACACCACGAAGAAGCGCTGACGACGCGCTCAGGCGGGGCGGCGCTCCGGGCCTTCGGAGCCCGGGACGGAGGGCGCGCCACGTGGAGCGCGCCCCGGAGCCCCGAGCATCGAGTCGGGATCGTGGTCTCGCAGGTAGCTGAGGTTCACCGCGTTCACCACCGCGTGGCAGAGGAGCGGGCCGACGAGCGAGCCGGTGAGCGCGAAGATCGAGCCGAGGCCCGCGCCGACGGCCATCGCCCAGCCGACCCACACCCAGCGGCTCGCGCCCTTGATCTGGTGCGCGAGGCCGAAGAGCGCTGCGCTCAGCGGGACGCCGAGCAGCGGCGTGAGCAGGCCGCGGAACAGGAGCTCCTCGCCGAGGCTGGAGAGCCCGGCGAGCAGGAGGATCTGGCCGCCCGAGAGATCGCGGGCGACGGGGCGGAGGTCGCCGTGCAGGCGGCGCGCCCAGCGGAAACGGGCGACGGCGATGCGCGTGATCGCGACGAGGCCGAAGGCGAGCGCCAGGCCGAGGACCGCGCTCGAGAGGTGGCCCGCCGCGCCGCCCATCTGGACCCAGGGCGCCGGGTGGACCCAGGGCATGCTGTCGCGGAGCACGAGCGAGAGCGCGACCGCGAGCGCGGTCAGGAGCGCGTACCCCGCCGAGGCGTATAGCGTCGCGTCCGCGCGGCCGGTGCGCCGCCTCCAGCGACGATCCATGCCGCAATCATGGCACGTCGCGGCATGGCGGTGAAGCAGGGGGCGCGTCGCCCTGGCCATGAGCGGTCAACCGGACTACGTCGGCGTCATGCACGCGACGGTGGTCGTCTTCCCGGGATCCAACGCCGACGCCGAGATGATCCGGACGCTCCGCGACGTGGTCCAGGTCCGGACATCGATCGCCTGGCACCGCGACGCCGAGCTGCCCGCGGGCACCGACCTCGTCGCGATCCCGGGCGGCTTCTCCTACGGCGACTACCTGCGCTGCGGCGCGATCGCGCGCTCGAGCCCGATCGTGGCCGCGATCCGGCGCCACGCCGAGCGCGGGGGCCTGGTGCTCGGGGTCTGCAACGGGTTCCAGATCCTGACCGAGGCGGGCCTCTTGCCGGGCGCGCTGACGCGGAACGCGCACCTGCGCTTCGAGTGCCGCGACGTGTACGTCGCCGTCCGCGCGGAGGGGCCGTTCACGACCGGCGTCCCGCGCGTCCTCCGCCTGCCGATCGCCCACGCCGAGGGGCGCTACCAGGCCGATCCGGCGACGCTCGAGGCGCTCGCCGCGCGCGGCGAGATCGCGCTCCAGTACTGCGACCGGGACGGCCGCGAGGCCGCGTCGGCCAACCCGAACGGCTCCGCGCTCGGGATCGCGGGCATCTACGGCGGCCCGCGCCGCAACGTGCTCGGCCTGATGCCGCACCCGGAGCGCATGAGCGAGGCGTTCCAGGGCGCGGCCGACGGCCGGGCCCTCTTCGACGCCGCCGTGCGGAGCGCGGCCAGCTCCGCCGCGCCTCCGGCGCTCTCCGCGGCGGGCGCGCCGTGACCGCGAAGGACGCCGGCGCACCTGCGCGGTGCAGGGCCTGCGCGGCCGACCTCGAGCCCGGCGCCGCGCGCTGCGCCCGCTGCGGGGCCGCGCAGGGCGAGGACACGTGCCCGCACTGCCAGGCGATCGCCGGCGCCTCGCCGCACGACGAGCTCCGGCTGCGCTGCGACGTCTGCGGCGGCCCGCGCGTCGCCGGCCCCCGCGCCGGGCTCTCCGGCCGCGAGATCGCCGCGCTGCGCCGCGCGCGCGCGGCGGCCTCGTCGCGCGCGG
>CAYQYG010000692.1:0-1855 GCA_964421485.1 uncultured Polyangiaceae bacterium
ACGGGGAATGACAGTTTGCGAGCGATGACGATTCTGGTCGGACCGAGGAGCTGAGCCATGCTCACGAGCGCCGTCGCGCGGCCCCAGGGCCGAGCCGTGAGGCCGGCGCGCGCCGAGGACCTCGACGCGCTGATCGAGGTCGGGCGTCGATCCTGGTTGAGCGCCTTCGCGCAGACCGCGCCGTTCGCCTTGATCGCCTGGTGGGCGCGGGTGGATCGGACACGGACCCTCTACGAGCAGTGCTGGGCGGAGATGTGGCTGCTGGAAGAGGACGGCGCCGTCATCGGCCTGGTGCAGCCGAGGGGCGATGAGATCAACGGGCTCTGGGTCCATCCCCGGCGCCAGGGCACCGGGGCGGGCACGCTCCTCCTCCGGACCGGCGAGGCGCTGATCCAGGGCGACGGGCACCGGACGGCGTGGCTGACGTGCTCCGGATTCAACGGCTCCGCGCTCGCCTTCTACGAGCGGCGCGGCTACCGCGAGACGCATCGCACGCGCACGGTCCACGGCTGCGGCGTCGAGATCGAGGATGTCCGGATGGAGAGATCCTTCCGGTAGGAATCTTGCGAGCGTCCGTTGCACGGCTGCAGGGCGCACCTCGACGCCCCGCAGCAGCGCGCGCGCGGGGTCGCGCGCCGCGCTGCCTCGTCGATCTCCGCCGCGCGGGCCTGCGCGCGCCGCCTCGACACCTCGAAGCCGCCCGCGCAAGGCTGCGGGCAGCCCTTCGACGCTTCGAGATCGCCGGCGCACCCGGTGCGCGAGGCGTCTCGAGGCGCCGCAGCCACCCGCGCAGGCTTGCGTGCGCCGCAGCGACGCTTCGAAGCCGCCCGCGCAAGGCGGCGCGCGGTCCTCCGGCGCCTCGAAGCGCCTCGCGCACCGTGGCGCGCGCCGCTGCGGCGCTCGACAGCGCGTCCGCACCCGTGATCGAACGCGGCCGGTGCAGCCACACTGTAGGCAGAAATTTCTGCCTCGAGGGGGGATTGTTCTCCCCATCCCGTATCAGCCCCACGCGTACGACGGTACGCACCGACGCGACGCGCCCCGCCATGGGGGCGGGCCGCGCCGCGACGGATCGACCGAGAAACCCAGCTCTCAAGCGAGGATCCCAATGCAACTGCCGGCCAAGAACGCATCCAGCCAGGCCCACCTCGACGTCGCCGACCACCTGGACGGCGCAGTGGAAGCGTGGAGGGACGTCGAGATCATCACCCAGGATCAGCAGATCGTCGTCGTCGAGGTCGGGGACCTCGTCCGCGGGGCCGCGGACGGGCTCCGCGCGCGCATGGCGACCACGGAGCAGGCCGCCACCGCCGCCAGCAAGGCGCGCGCCCGCTTCGGCGTGCGCGACGTCGTGCTCGATCTCCGCGTCATGTCCACGAGCGACGGCGTCCTCAATGGGCCTGCGCTGCGTGATCGCCGGAGCCCGGTGTTCAAGCAGGTCTTCCCCGACGGCAACGCGACCGAGATCGCCCGGGCCAAGATGCGCGAGGAGCCCGATCTCGCGGGGCGCCTGCACGAGCGCCTCGGCAAGGCGGCTGATTTCAATGGCCGCGCCGCGCTGCTCGCCGATCTCGGTGAGGCCGTGGACAAGAGCAAGGCCGCCCGGCAGGTGGTCGTCGACGCGGAGGAGGCGGAGACCCGGGCCGCGGAGGACGAGCGGCTCGCGCGCCTCGAGCTGCGCCACGCGCTCGAGAAGGGCTATGGCAAGCTCCTGAGCGCCTTCCCCGGCAGGAAGCCCTTCGTGGAGAGCTTCTTCCCGAAGCGCGAGGCCTCCGGGACCCCCGAGGCCGCGCCCGCCAAGGCCGCGCCCGCGCCCGCGCCCGCGGCGCCCGCGCCGGCCGCCGAGGCCGCTCCG
>CAYQYG010000693.1:0-1733 GCA_964421485.1 uncultured Polyangiaceae bacterium
CCCGTGCCCGCTGCCGCGCCCGCGCCCGCTGCCGCGCCCGCGCCCGCGCCCGTTGCCGCGCCCGCGCCCGCGCCCGTTGCCGCGCCCGCGCCCGCGCCCGCGCCTCGCGCAGGATATGCCCCGGCGCCGTCTCACCCCGGCTTCCCGGCTGTCGCATCTCCTGCGGCCTCGCACCCGGGCTATCTCGCCGCGGCGGCCCCGCCCGCATATGCGCCGCAGCCTCAGGCCCAGCCGGCGTACGGACATCACGCGCAGCCCTCGTACGCGCCGCAGCCTCAGGCCCAGCCGGCATACGCGCAGCCCCCGGCCCAGCCGCACTACGCGCCGCAGCCGCCCGCCCAGCCCGCGCACGCGCCGCAGCCCGCGCACGCGCCGCAGGTCACGCTGGTCGGCCCCAAGCAGGAGCTCGCCCCGGGCTCCCTGATCGCGGGGCGCTACCGCGTCGAGCGGCTGCTCGGGCGCGGCGGCATGGGCGCCGTGTACGCGGTCAAGCACGTCAACACCGGCGAGGCGCTCGCGCTCAAGGTCCTGAACCCTACGCTCGCGGAGAACGCGCAGGCGGTGGAGCGGTTCCGCACCGAGGCGCGCGCGCCGGTGCGGATCGGCACCGATCACGTCGTCCGCGTCGTCGACGCGGACGTCAGCCCGGAGCTCGGCGTCCCGTTCCTCGTCATGGAGCTGCTCAAGGGGCGCGACCTCGGGACCGAGCTCAAGCGGCGCGGCGCGCTGCCGGCGGGCGAGGTCGTGCTCTACCTCCGGCAGGTCGCGCGCGCGCTCGACAAGGCGCACTCGCTCGGCATCGTGCACCGCGACCTCAAGCCGGCGAACGTGTACCTCACGCACCGCGACGACGGGGCGCCGTGCGTGAAGATCCTCGACTTCGGGATCGCGAAGCTCGCGGACAGCGCCTCCGCGGAGCTCACGCAGGACGGGACCGTCTTCGGCACGCCCTGGTACATGTCGCCGGAGCAGGCGCGCGGGCACGCATCGAAGGTGGGGCCGTCGGCCGACCTCTGGGCGCTCGGGCTCATCGCGTTCCGGCTGCTCACGGGGCGGAACTACTGGAAGAGCGAGACCATGGCGGCGCTCATCGGCGAGATCCTCTACGAGCCGATGCCGGCGCCGAGCCAGATGGCGCCGCACCTCGGGCCGCGCTTCGACGCGTGGTTCGCGCGCGCCTGCCACCGCGAGCCGGAGCAGCGGTTCACGAACGCGAGCATGATGATCGGCGAGCTCGCCGACGCGCTCGGCGTATCGGGTGGATCGCAGCTCACGGGGTCGTTCGGGGGCACGTCGCAGCCGTCGTTCGCGGGCGCGTCGCAGCCCTCGCTCGATCTCTCGCCCGCGCGGCCGGGCGGGATCAGCGTGCAGCAGATATCGGTGCCGGCGGGGGTGATCACCGTACCGCCGGGGAGCGGGCCGAGCGGGCTGCACCCGATGGGCACGACCTCGGGGCCGAGCACGACGGGCGCGCCGCTCTACGCGACGCACCCGCCGAACCTGCCGCCGCTGAAGCAGGCGAGCCTCGCAGGGCCGATCGCGGCGGGCATCCTGATCGCCGTCGTGCTCGCGGGCGGCGCCGCAGGGGCCTGGCTCCTGCTCGGCGGCAAGGCGCCGACGGCGGCCGCGCCCGCGCCCGCGGAGACGGCTGCAGCCGCCGCGCCGGCGACCGCGACGGCCGCGGCGCCCACGACGACCGAGGCGCCAGATCGGAAGAGCACACGTCTGAACTC
>CAYQYG010000694.1:0-1726 GCA_964421485.1 uncultured Polyangiaceae bacterium
GCCGCGACCGCCCCCGCGCCGCCGCCGTCCGGCGCCCTCGACGCCGCTAGCGCCGCAGCGCCCGCGGCGTCGCCGCCGGCATCTAGCGCTGCGTCGAAGAGGGAGCCGCCGCGCACCCCTCGCGGGACCGGCGAGGTCGTCGATCCCTGGCGCCGCTGAGCCCACCAAGGCCGAATCCTGGCGTTCTCGCGCGCCTTGTGAGCACGATCGGCGCCCGGCCCGCGGAGCATCGGCAGCGCGAGGGCCGGCCTGACCGCGTCGCGGGCAGGGCGGATTGCTTGACAGCGTTTGCTCCCGCTCGCCATTCTCCAGCGCGGAGCGAAAATCAGCGGCCCCCTCCGGCGCACGTCGCGCGCCGGCGACCGCGGGAGCGGGCGAGCCGGCGGCGCCGGCGCGGGGGCGGAAGACCTCAAGTGGCGAAGCAACAACTCCTCCTGGTCGACGCGGATCCGCGCAGCGTGCGGGTCCTCGAGGTCAGCCTGAAGAAGGCCGGCTACAGCGTGACGACCGCGAAGGACGGCGGCGACGCCCTCGCCAAGCTCGAGGTCTCCACGCCGGACCTGGTGCTCAGCGACACGCGCCTGCCGAACGTCGACGGCTACGCGCTCGTCCGGAAGATGAAGGAGCACCCGGACTGGGCCTCGATCCCGGTCGTGTTCCTGACGAGCCAGAAGTCGATCGAGGACAAGATCCGCGGCCTCGAGCTCGGCGTCGAGGACTACCTCACGAAGCCCATCTTCGTGCGCGAGCTCATCGCGCGCGTGACGCTGCTCCTGGCCCGCCGCACGCGCGAGGGGTTCACGACCAGGAACTTCGCCGCCACCGGGCGAACCCGGTTCTCCGGATCGATCCTGGACATGAACGTGGTCGATCTCCTGCAGACCTTCGAGGTCAGCCGGAAGAGCGGCATCGTCCACCTGTCGCACGGCGCCGACGAGGCGCACATCTTCTTCCGCGAGGGGAAGGTCGTCGACGCGACGCTCGGCCGGCTCTGCGGCGAGGAGGCCGTCTACCGCGCGCTCGTCTGGAACGAGGGCACGTTCGAGGTCGAGTTCTGCAAGGTGGATCATCCCGACGTGATCGACACCTCGACGCAGGGGCTCCTGATGGAGGGCATGCGCCGGGTCGACGAGTGGGGGCGGCTCCTCGAGGCCCTGCCGCCGCTCAAGACGATCTTCGAGGTCAACAGCGAGGAGCTGCTCGAGCGGCTGAACGAGATCCCCGACGAGCTGAACGGCATCCTGCGCCTCTTCGACGGCAAGCGCTCCTTGATGCAGGTGGTCGACGCGTCGCCGTTCGAGGACCTGTCGACCCTCTCGACGATCTCGAAGCTCTACTTCGAGGGCTTGCTCCTCACCGTCGCCCCGCCGGCGCCGGACGACGTCGTCCCGAGCGTCGAGCACGACTCGCACGACGAGGTCCTCGGCCCTGGGTCGACGGTGTCGCTGCCGCCGTCGAGGCTCCCGCGCCGCTCCGAGCAGATCTACTCGGACGGCGGCGGCGGCCACGCAGCCCCGGACGAGCTCGCCGAGGAGGCCGCGGTGGTCCCGGCGCCGCTCTCGGTGTTCCCCGCGGATCCGGCGCGGAGCGCCGCCGCCCCCGCGACCCCGGGCGGCGCGGCGCCGGCGGCCGCCTCGGCGGCGAACCAGGCCGCCGAGACGCCCTCGGCCGCCGAGGAGCCCGACCCGCCCGCGCCCGAGGTGGAGGCGCCGCCGTCGGATCGGCC
>CAYQYG010000695.1:0-1607 GCA_964421485.1 uncultured Polyangiaceae bacterium
GCAGGGAGCGCGTCGAACGGGGTGTGCGTGGCCAGCCAGACGAGGGCCTCCGCGACCCTCCCCTCGGCCTCGGCGCCCGTGGGGAGCGAGAGGGCCACGCCGCGGGCAAGCAGGGTCGAGAGCAGCGCACGCGCAGGGCTGCCGGCACCCTCGGGGCGCTGGAGCACGCCGAGGGCGTTGCCGAACCGCGTCTCCGCATCCTCGAGCCGGAGGCCCGCGCGATCCGCGAGCTCGTCGACGCCGTCGGACAGGCTCGTCCGCCGCTCGTCCGCCGCCGCAAAGGCGACCGTGTGGACCAGGCGCGCCAGATCGTCGCCGCGCGGGTGGCCCGCGAGCTCGTCAAGCACGGCATAGGGGGAGCGATCGAGGGTCATCTGCGCGCCCGGTCGAATTAACTGAACACCGTGCCCTTGGCTAGGCTTCCTTGAAGGGGGCAGGTCCGGAATCGGTCGCGGGTGCGGGAACGGCCACAGGGGGCGGGCCCGGAGACGGGCGCGGGCGCGGGCGCGGCCACGGTCACGGTCACGGTCACGGCCGCGGTCACGGTCACGGTCACGGTCACGGTCACGGTCACGGTCACGGGCGCGGAGGCGGCGGCGGGCGCGGCGCGGCGCGGGCTGCCGGAAACATGAGTCAACGAGCGGAGTTGCGGCTCATTCCTTCCCGGTCTTCTTCCGCGCCTCGGCCTGGTCCTTCAGGGCCTGCTCGACGAAGCCCATGATCAGCTTGAGCTGCTTCTCCCTCACGTGGAGCTTCGTCCAGATCACGTCACCGGCCGCCTCGAGCTTGACCTCGTCGAGCGCGTCGATCTTCGTGATCCCGATGTCGACGCTGCGGATCGCGTTGATGACGCGCGTGAGCTCCGCGGCGTGGGCCGCGGCGTCGGCGGCGGAGGCGTCGCCCGCCGTGAGCGTGAGGTCGGCGCCGCCGTCCTTGGTGGGCGTCACCGTGAGCCGCATCCACTTGAGGGTCGGCGGCAGCTTGTAGACGCCGCGGAAGGCGTTCGCGGGCGTGAGCATGGAGAGCACGATCCCGGCCGCCGAGGATCGATTGAAGGGTTTCATGCCCTTGAGCTTGGAAAGCTCATCCTTCTGATCGATGGGCAGGACGACCAGGAGCCGCTTCTGAGGGATGAGCGCGAAGATCCGCTCGGCGCGCTCGACCTTCGCGCGCGCGGCCGGCACGGGGGCGTCCTCCAGCCACTCGCCCTTCGTGCGCGCCACGAGGGCGTCGAGCGCGGCGCGGATCTCAGCCTCGGGGACGCGGTAGTCCATGACGGCCACGACCTTGCTCGTGTCGCGGAACTGCGGGCCGGCGATGAGCATGTGGTCGAGGTCCCGGATCGGGTCGATCGGGGTGTCCTTGAAGAAAGACTGCCACTGCGGGATCGTGGTCAAGATCGTCCCGAACCAGGGGCCGAGGTCGTGCTTGCGCAGGCGGTCGCCCGCGATGAGGACCTGCACGTTGGGGTCCTTCGAGGCGAGCTTGCCCGGCGCGCCCGCGGCGGCGAGCGGGTCGCGGAGCTTCGGGGGGCCGTCCTCGGGCTCGGGCGGCTTGCCGCCGTCGCCCGCGTCAGGCGCGCCGGCGTCGCCCGGCTCGGTCCGCTT
>CAYQYG010000696.1:0-1527 GCA_964421485.1 uncultured Polyangiaceae bacterium
GGCCCCCGCCCCCCGCGCCCCTCCGGCGACGTCCCGCCGTCCCCGTGATGCAAGGAGGGAACCTCCGACCCAGGGCGCTGTCCCTTGCGCCTGTGAGTTGGGTCCCTCGATCGCCTCGGAGCTCGCGGAGGACGCGCAAGGGTCACGGCCCGGGGCGACGCCGGGAGGCCGGCGTTCGGCTCGCCCCAGGGGCCCGGTAGGCGTCGAGGTCCCTGGATTCATGGATTGGCGGGCCCGAGGCCCGCCTGCTTTCGGCCCGGAGGATCGCGGCTGCTCCGGCGCATCACAGGAAGGACAGGAGCATGGAAGGCAAGCAGAAGGTGGCCCTCACGTTCGCGCTCTATCAGGGCGACGCGATGGTCCGCCGCGAGACTATCACCCAGGACATCGTCAAGGTGGGCAAGGACGCGAAGAGCCATCTCCGCGTCGACGACGAGCTCGCCTCCCGCATGCACGCGGTCATCGAGGTCGCCTCGCCCGAGGACATCACCCTCATCGATCTCGGCAACGAGCCCGGCACGATGGTCAATGGCGCGCGCGTCAACAAGTGCAAGATCGGCGCGGGCGACCAGATCCAGATCGGCGGCACCAGGATCGTGCTCGAGCGCGCCGAGCCCGTCGCCGTCGCCGCCGCGGCCGGCCCGGCGAAGGCCGGCCCGGCGAACCCCTTCGCCGCGGCCCCCTCGAATCCCTTCGGCGGCCCCCCGGCGAACCCCTTCGCCGCCGCGCCCTCGAACCCCTTCGCCGCGGCCGGCGCCGATCCGTTCGCCTACAACAACCCCTTCGCCCAGCAGGCGCAGGCCGTGGACGAGGTCCCCCCGGACGCGCCCGAGGGATCGTACACCTACACGCTCGTGAAGAGCGGCCCCGACGTCCCCGCCGAGGAGGTCGAGACCCCCGCCGCGTCCGTCGAGGTGATGATCCTCTGGGACGCGTCGGTCCTCCACGTCTCGCACCTCACCCCGCCGCGGTCGTTCTACGTCGGCGAGGAGGAGGGCAAGACCTTCAAGTGCGATTACTTCATCCCGTCGGAGAAGCTCGGCACGACGCGCGCCCCGATCGTCATCGCCGACCGCGGCGGATCGGTCGCCGTCGTGCTCCTCCCGCGCGCGACGGGCACCATCGAGATCGCGGGCCAGCCCAAGATCACCGTCCAGCAGGCCATCGAGACCGGCCGCGCCCAGCCCTGCGCCGAGCTCTCGGGCGCCTATCAGGTCCCGCTCCCGAGCGGCAGCAAGGCCAAGATCGAGCTCGACGGGATCACCTTCCAGGTGTCCGCCGTCAATGCAGGCCGCGTCGTCGCCGGCCACGTGCAGGTCGACACGCAGGGCCTGCTCTACACCGGCCTCTCGATGGCCGTGCACCTCGGCCTGCTCGCCGCCATGGCCTTCTTCATGCCGCCGCTCGGCTCGACGGACGAGGACGGCGTCTCGGCGGATCAGCAGTACCTCATTCAACAGTACCTCCAGGCGGCGGCCGAGAAGGAGATGGAGGAGAAGGAGACCGAGCAGGTCGCCGAGAACAACG
>CAYQYG010000697.1:0-1519 GCA_964421485.1 uncultured Polyangiaceae bacterium
GCCGCTGCCGACCCCGCGGCGGCGGCCGGGGCGGCCGCGACGCCCGCGGGTCCGCTCAAGGCGCCCGGCGAGGCGGCCGTCGGCGACAAGACCACCTGCCCCGTCTCGGGCGAGGAGTTCGTCGTCGAGGCGAGCTCGCCCAAGGTCGAGTTCGAGGGCAAGACCTATTTCATGTGCTGCCCGGGCTGCGCGAAGAAGTTCGAGGCGGAGCCGGCGAAGTTCCTGAAGAAGCCGTCGACCTGAGCCTGGCGGGCCTGCTGCTCCGGATCCCCCTGGCGGGGGATCCGGGGCGCAGATCGAGGGTTCCGGGGCGGGCTCTCGGGCCTCAGAGATCTCGTGGAGGGGTAGATGAACGCTCCACGAATGGCCATGTGGGCTGCGCTGGCCGCGGTCGCAGGCTTGCTCACTTCCACGAATGTCGGGGCGCAGGAGGCCTGGCCGGGCACGGTCTCGGGGCCCTGGCCCGGCACCGTGGAGGGGGCCCGGCCAGGCACGGTCGAAGGGCCCTGGCCGGGCGCGGTCTCGGGGCCCTGGCCGGGCGCCGTGACGGAGATCGCGCGCGCGCCGGAGGCGGCCGCTCCCGAGGAGGGCGCGCCGGCCCCGCCGCGGCCGGTGGTCATCGTCGTGCGGCAGCTCTTCCCGCTGCCGTCGACGTCCTTTCTCGCGCTGTTCTAGGTACGGGCTCAGCCGCTACGTGGGATCGTGCGCGAGCTCCCAGCGCTCGGGGCTGCGCCAGAGGCGGGAGCGGAGCAGCTCGCGCTCGAAGATGAACTCCTTGGGCACGCGGTCGAGGAAGCGATCGAAGAGCTCCTCGTGCGAGCGGGCCTCGGCGGCCGCCGCGTCGCGGCCGATGCTCATCAGGTCGTAGAAGGTCTCCTCGGGGTAGTCGAGGCCGTCCCAGTGGATGTCCTCGTGGCGGGGCATCCAGCCGAGCGGGCTCTCCACCGCGAACGCGCGGCCGTGCATGCGGCCGACGATCCACGCGAGGATGCGCATGTTCTCGCCGAAGCCGGGCCAGAGGAACCTGCCCTCCTTGTCGCGGCGGAACCAGTTGACCCGGAAGATGCGCGGCGGGTTCGGCAGGCGGCGGCCGACGTTCAGCCAGTGGTTCCAGTAGTCGGCCATGTTGTATCCGCAGAACGGCAGCATCGCCATCGGGTCGCGGCGCAGATCGGGCTGGCCCTCGGCCGCGGCCGTCGCCTCGGAGGCCATGGTCGCGGCGCAGTAGACGCCGTGGCTCCAGTTGAAGGCCTGGAAGACGAGCGGCATCTCCTGGCGGATGCGGCCGCCGAAGATGAACGCGCTGATCGGCACGCCGGCCGGATCGTCCCAGTGCGCGTCGATGGTCGGACACTGCGCGATGGGCACGGTGAAGCGGGAGTTCGGGTGCGCCGCGAGCCGGCCCGACGCGGGCGTCCAGTCCTGGCCGCGCCAGTCGATGAGGTGCGCGGGCGGCTCCGGGGTCATGCCCTCCCACCAGACGTCGCCGTCGTCGGTGAGCGCGACGTTCGTGAAGATC